>JBAVEL010000084.1:0-50879 GCA_049587715.1 Bacteroidota bacterium | reverse complement strand
ATGCACTCTTTCTGTTTTGAGCTGCTTCGCTCGATAGATCCATCATACGAGATCTTCGACGTCTTTTCGGAGGAACAGGAATATGCACTACTCCTAAGAATTGGTCCGAGCATCGGCTTGAATGGGGGGAAGACATCCCTGAAGCATCACAATGATCTGGGCATTACTCCCTCGGACGAGATTGAATGGTTCCTGAAGTCTCTGGATGTCATCCACAATGAACTGATTGATGAATCCACTCTCCTAGACACGGCACCTCTGTTCTATCAAGTCTACGAGGCGTATAGGTCTGTCTTACAGGTGCAGCGGGTGCTCTCCTTCGGTTTGATCATAAGAGAAGCTGTTGAACATGTCTCCGCTATGCCTGCCAGCATCAACCCTCTTGACAAAGTAAAATATCTGTTTGTGGATGAGTACCAGGACACCAATACAGCCCAGGAACGTCTAATCCAATCATTCTATGACAATGGTTCGGAGATATGCACGGTCGGTGATGACGACCAATGCATTTACAACTGGCGTGGGAGCAACGTAGAGAACTTTCTTGCGTTCCAGAGCAAGTACGGCGCGCGGTTGTACAACCTCCCGGAAAACATGAGATCTCAGCCAACTATTGTGTGCGCTGCGGAGTCAATCGCGAAGAAACTGAACAGGCGAATAGACAAACGAGTGTTGCCGGGGGCAGATCTGACCAAACAGGGGATCAGCAGAGAGGAGTTCCCAAATCCAGGTGAAGAAGCTATAAGGATCTGCGAACAGATCAAACGCCTCTATGAATTGGGCTACCAGTATCGAGAAATAGGAGTTTTGTTCCGTTCCGTGAAGACAAGCGGCACACCCCTGATGGAGGAATTGGACCGAGCTGGCATTCCATATCGAATTCTGGGAGCGACTGCCCTATTTGGTAGACCTGGAATAAGGGTGATGTCGGACATGTTCTTTGCATGGGCTGAGCGGACTGGAGTTGGTGCCGAGCGAAGGGATGGGGTACCTTATGTTGAGCTATTTCGGCAATCCTTATCAACGTTCATACGTGATCAGTTGCCAGCTCTACAAGGAGATACATCCCAGATCTACGACGAACTGCTGAGCATTGGGCGTGACAGGTGTTCTATGAAGCGCCCCGACCTCGTCGAAGGGTTTACACAAGCACTCGCAGTCATGCAAATGCATCGCGCCAGTGGGGGCGAGGCTTTGCTGGCTGATATGGCTACATTCTCGAATCTGATAGCTGACGTCCAAGCTGTCTTCCTAAGGAACATTGCTAGGGGCGGCACCGGCAATGGTGAGGATCTTGTTAATGATATCGTCTGGTTCATCTTGAGGTATGCGAGCTCCAATTACGAAGCCACGTCAAATGTGGACCCGAGCGATATCGATTCTGTATCGATCGCCACTGTACATCAGGCCAAGGGCCTTGAATGGGCAGCTGTCTTCATCCCTTCGCTCGTAGGTGGTCGTTTCCCGCCTTCTGGAAGAGGGGAACATAGGTTTCTTCCAGAGGAGCTGTATCCCAAACGCCGCTATGATGTCGCGTTCTCAGAGGATCAGGATCCTGAAAGGCGGCTGTTCTATGTAGCAGTTACCAGAGCGAAAGAGTTGCTCTTTCTGAGCTCTTTCAAGAAAGTGAAAAAGGTCTATAAACCGTCGATTCTGTTGGCTGACATTCCAGCCGACTGTATCGGCCCTCTGAGCAGGTCTCACCCCCACGTGCCTTGTGCGCTGCCTGGATGTGAAATCGCGGATCTAACTTGCACAGAACTTGTTGAATACCATCAGTGCCCATACTACTACCGCTTGAGGAGAGTCTGGGGGTTCAAGACGAGTCTACCAGAAGAGCTTGGGTATGGTACCAATCTCCATCATCTGGCACATCTTGTCCTAGTGCAAGAGGCGAAACCTAACCCATCGGGGAAAGCAATTGAGGAGATCGTAGAGTCAGGGTTTCACATGCCCTATGCTCCACGACCGGTTGCCGACAAGATCAGGGTGGAGTGTATCGAGAAACTTGAGATGTTTCGGGCGAGGTTCGCAGATATGGCTAAACGAATTCGATTCTCGGAGGTTGAATTATCCTTTTCCCTTTGTCTCGCACGCGTCAGCTGCCGCCCTGACCTTGTGGTTTCAACTGACAGCGGTGGTGTGTGGGTAGTCGATCTGAAGAATCAGAAGGGGTTCACACCGAATTCCCAGCAGCGCCTCCAAGTCCTAGCCTACGCAATTGCACTCAGAGCCGCAGGCTCGACACCAGAAAGGGTTTCCCTCTACAATTTCGAGGATGGTCGTCTGCACGACTTTTCCCTTGGGGTTGACGAACTGGAGGAGGCTCAGAGAAATCTATCCCGAAGCGTGGAAG
Source organism: Bacteroidota bacterium (assembly GCA_049587715.1). Taxonomy (GTDB): domain Bacteria; phylum Bacteroidota; class Ignavibacteria; order UBA10030; family UBA6906; genus JBAVEL01. Next base: position 48,523 of record JBAVEL010000084.1, on the reverse strand, counting down.
GGATCCGGAAGAAGAGCTACACTGGTAACGCTGGGGATCATTGCAGGGCGTGTGACTACCGGCAGGTTTGTGTCTACTTCCGCCGGGCCTAGAGGAGACGTGGCGGTGATTCGGTCTGAATCTGGGATTGGCGGTTGATGTTGTTCTTGAGCAATACGATTTGTTTTGTATGTTGAGACTCTCCGGATCGTCGGGCTGTCTCGATGCAGAATTCTGGAACAGCATCGATGCCCAGGTAATTCCTGCCTAGCTCCCTAGCGGCCACACAAGTCGCGCCTGTTCCGCAGAATGGGTCCATAATAAGGCTCCCCCGATAACCAAGTTCCTCAGCGCGTCGAAAGGTGTACATTGCTATAAGACGGTTCGCCAAGGCAGTGGGAAAGGGGGCTGGGTGACGCACCCGCTTGACATCCTCAGGGTAGAGATTCCAGACTTGCTTTGTGAGATCCATCCATTCCGCGTCACTAAGCCTGCTCTCTTCTTTGACAGCCAGCGGTAGCTTCTCAGGAGGTCCGTCCTTTACAAAAACATTAATGAACTCGACGGTATTCTGTTCATATAGATTCGGTGGATAGGGATAAGATCCAAACATCTTCTCGGTCGTTTGCTTCTGCCAAATGTAGAGACCGAATCTATGCAAATGATGGATAGTCTGGAGGATGGAGTGCTCTATGTCGTTGTTGATATTCTTCAGATGCCTAGTATGTTGTCTCCCTAAGACTTTCTTGGAGATTGGCATAATGGGTGAGTTAATGCACAGTTTGCCATTTGGTTTCAGTACTCTGCTGCACTCGGACCAGACGGCCAGAAGCTGTCCCAGATATTCCTCATAGGAACATTGCCCGTATTGACCTTCGAAGCCGTAGTCAACCGTGTTCCAGTAAGGTGGGCTTGTGATGATGCATTCGACAACGGATGCAGGTATTTGTCGTATGACTTCCAACGTATCGCCACAGATGACCCGGTTGTACAGTGCCGCGGAGCCTGACTGTTCAACCTCTATCTTCAGACCGTTTGCGTCAAGAATGCCATGACGCGCCAGCTGTTGGTGACGAGCTGGCAACCTCGGCGGCTTGAACGCGCGCAACGCTGGGTGTTCGGCGGTCGGAGCTTGTCTGACGATTTCTCCTACCGCAGCATGCTCTTCGAACAACTCAGCCGCAGGTGGCTTTGCAGCCTTTCGGTCCCTCTTGAGTTTGGATCTTCTTGGCATTGATCTCTCACAAGTGCGTCCAGCAGGCGTGAAGGCCCCGGTCACGTGAAACGATCAGACGGGATGCTACAATATAGCCATTCTCCCAGAATCCCGACAGTCCTTTGGGGGACGTGGAGGATAATGCGGGTATAGGAGGTGGCGGACCTGTGTTGTCCAACAGATTGCAGGACAACAAGTCACAGAAACCTATGCTGGGTCCGGAAGACAGGATGCTGTCTAGAATCAAGTAGCCAAATGATCTTCCCCCGTTCTTTGGGGCACCAAGAAGAGGCACAATATTCATGGAGGAGGTGTCCCTATGGAAGGGGACCGAACACGGAAGCGATACGATCGATAGTTCAAGGTTGATGCCGTTCGTCTCATGACTGATGATCTTCCCCCGTTCTTTCGGACACCAAGAAAAGGCACTATATTCAAGGAGGAGGTGTCCACATGGAAGAGCATCGTACACGGAAGCGATACGATCGGCAGTTCAAGGTTGATGCCGTACGTCTCATGACCGAAGAGGGCCGGAGTGTGGCCTCGGTGTCACGGGATCTGGGTGTTGGAACGTCGCAGCTCCAGCGCTGGAAGCGAGAGGCCCAATGGGGGTGGGCTTCGGACATCACCGACATTTGGAGGCGAGAGGAGTGGCTGTACCTGGCCGTCGTACTGGATCTGTGTTCCCGGGCGATCGTGGGGTGGGCAACCAGTGCGCACGTGGACGCGGAGCTTGTATGTGTTGCCCTGCGTCGGGCATTGAAGCGGAAGCAGCCTGCGGCCGAAGTTACTTCCACTCTGGCCGTGGTGGCCAATACATCAGCGAGGCACCACATAACCTCAATGATGACCAAGAGCTCTTGGTCGTGCAGAGTCATGGGATCAGTTGCTATGACAACGCGGTAACGGAATTGTTTCTCCACACGTTGATGAAGAAGTGTGTCAGTTTAGAGCATTACCAGAACCAGGAAAACAGCCTTCGTAGTCTGTTCGATTACATCGAAGTGTTCTAGATTTGACAGGGCCGCCACTCCTCGCTGGCGTACAGTACCCCCTGTGAGGATGAAGCATCATTCACAGCAATTCAATTGACTGTCCGGGCAATCGAGGGAACATCAAAATGACTCACACGGAGGAGGCTTTCCTCTGGCTCTTCCGTAGGCTTGGAGAACCTCACAATACTCGCCAATGTACACTCCCAGACTGTCCGGACGACCCTACTGCCCGGACCAACCGTCTTCACCCCTCAGATCTCTTGGGTCACTGATTAGGTTAAAGGAACGTCCCTATCTCAAGGAGGGCCCCATGTTGCTGCCGCACCAGCTGTTTCAGCCAACAAAGACTTGGTTTCAGTTAAGTGAAGAACTAATCGACGTCATGGATCCTGGTGAGGTGGATCCTGGTAATCCGGCTTTCGCGCTGCGTTGCTCAAGTCTGAGCATTAAAGACGAAGAGCTGAGGCGCGAAAGCGAGAGGTTCATGCCGCGATTGACAGCTGCCCAGTTGGAGGTGAAGCAGCTGGGGGATCTCTGCAGAAGGCGCACGGAAGTGAGGCCCCCTTTGCCTGTGGAGGACCAGGCGCGCCTGCAGCGAGAGATCAGTGCCATACTCCTCGAAGTATGCAAGAAATGGAATGATGTTGAACTCACGAGGGCTTATGGGTTATGGGAGTACTGGTCCGCAAGAGTGGACAGGACGCCGGGGAGTAGAGTGGCACTGAAGCTGCACATAGCGTACCGAGAGGTCGTGGACACCTTCCTCCACTGGTATAATGACAATGGGATGACTCCGCCTATAAGTGAGGTCTCACGACTGGAACTGCCCACCTCGTTGACTATGAGATTTGCCAGGGCGGCTGAATCTCGTCAGCTGGAAAAGGGCCAGACCGTTCCAACAAAGATCCTCTTCGAGATCGCCCGCGAAATTGGGATCCCGCTTGTGCCCAGAAGTCTAAAGAACTTCACGCCCGGTAGTACCGCATATCAAGAGGTTCGACAACTCGCAGCAGTCCACGGCTATAAGAGAGCCAAGAGAGCCACTGAATGACGTTCCGAATTAATTCCATTAATAAATAGCTAATACCTAAGTCCGGGGCCATATTTCCGCCGTTCACAGTCGGGTGTTCCATAGCCTGATCCAGTGTGCGGAAATAGCGGAGCCGTGCTGGCCGCCCGATTGTGAACGAATCAGGCAGAAGCCAGTGCGGCTCCGCTCTTTTTGTGGGCCTCCGTTGACACCTTCTGGGCCATACATACTGCATAGTCTTCTGGGAGTTGAACTGGCCACCATACTCTCCCAGCATTACAAGGAAGCCTTCTTTCTAGTGGTGGGATCGTTTTCTGATTATGACATGATTTCGGCTTCAAAGAGGTTCTCGATAGAGTTCAAATGTGAAACCACTCCGGCAAGGACTGGGAACGTTGCGATTGAATACTGGAATACGGATCTGGACGCACCGTCCGGCATACTGGGCACTAAGGCGAATACTTGGATACACCTTGTTCCCAAGGGCGATCACCTGGAGGCCATGGAACTTGACGTGAACCGATTGCGGAAGCTAGTTCTGGAAGAGAGCCGGGTCGAAAGCAACGGCAGGAATTCCCTCTGCAGGATCATTCCCTTGGAGCGGTTCAAGGCTGTAGCGAGAAGGTGTTTTGACGTACAAACCAGATTCATGAGTGACATCATGGAGGGTGCTGCATCGCGGCGTCAGCGATGAGCAGGTAAGAAGGCCGTGCCTGACGAAGAACCTTGAGCAGCACGGCCTACCCTCTTCATGCAATAGGAGACACAATGCCAATCCCAGCCAAGAATGAGGCCGTTAGCTTCCAAGCCTTGTTCGATGACCCAACACAAGAGCCGGAGTGCATTATCGGACAGGGCATACTGCCCGCGCGCTCGCTTCTTATGATTAGTGGCCAACACAAGCAGGGAAAGACCATGTTTGCCCAGAATCTTGCGATAGCTCTAGCCTCGGGTAGAAGTTTCGTTGGGTTCACTATTCCAGCTGTTAGAAAGGTTCTATTTCTTTCTGCGGAGGGCGGGTACTTCTCAGCCCGGAGCAGGATCCGCACAATGCTCGGCGGGCTGTCTGAAGCAGAGCGTGGGCGGGTTCTGCAGAATGCTTGGTTGGTTCCTGACACCCGTGTTACTCTGGATAGCGGTGATGCGGGGAAGGTGGTCCGACAACTCATTGAAGAGCACAAGCCCGAGGTTGTGTTCGTTGACCCCTTTATCAAGTTCCACGGAGCTAAAGAAAACGAGACTTCGGAGATGGCCAAGGTGCTTGGAGTTCTCCGTAACATCATTGAGGACTCTGGGGTCTCTATTGTGCTCATTCATCACATCGGGAAGAAAGTAGATAGTGAATCCCGAGGGTCATCGACAATAGAGGCCGAATACGATTCTCGGATCAAGCTGTGTCGTCCTACGAAAACGGAAGTGGCAAAGGTCCGGTCGATCGGAGGAGGATGCAAGGTGATCAAACTCGATTTCTGCCTGCGTCACGCGGAGACGCCTGATCCGATACATGTATGCCTTGATAGCACCGTGCTCTGGTTCGGGAAGGCAGGAGTGGATCGAGCGTCTGAACTACTGGCAGGCAAGGATGACATGAGCCGACCGCAACGTGTGAAGATGCTCACAGAGGCTGGGGTCCCGAGGTCAACAGCCCAGAGGAAGGTTACTGCATTCGACAAGTCAAGAGGCGTTTAGGGATGTCGGCAGCCCAGAAGGACTGTCTCAAGTCTCATGGCTCGATGAGACATAGGTGGTAATGAGACTCCAGTATCTCGCTGTCAGAGATGGAGATACAGAGAATCCGGCTGGTGAGACGTCTCACTTGGGCTGAGACGGCAAGAACGGGCACTTTGAGGTCATTTTCGGCACATTCTCATATCTCACATCCCCTATAAGTATCCGCTCTCTGAGAAAGAGCGGATACGGGGAGGCGGGGGGTCTTCAGGGAGGGACTTCCAAGCTCCACTGTGGGGAGTTGGGAGCAAGGATTTCGTACAAAACGCACTCTGCTTCCAATTGTGCAGGGTAAGGATGCGCGAAGGGGTCTATTCTCCGGGCCCCTTCGCGAGTGGTGGGGATTTCAACATTATGCCCAACGGGACAGACCCCCACCCCACCATTCGCATGGGGGGGGGCTCCTTGGTGGAACTCCTCCGCTTACCGATGGAATACAGTAGGCATCCGAAGCAATCCCCGTTCATTGCTCCCACCCTTGTAGGGCACCCAGGGGAGGGCTTGTCTTCTCGCCCAGCTTCCCGCCCAGAACCTGTGAACGGGCCATTCGCCTGGGAGACGGGAGGGGGACCCCCTTGGGCTGTGCCATCCCCACCACTGGTCGTGGAGGCCCCCCCGATATTTGGATTTCGCCCTGCCCACACTGTGCATGAACTAGTCGGGTAGTATCTTTGGGAGGGATATGCGTTTGCTACTCTCTTGGCCATTGATTAGCTTCTGACAAAGGCCTCGCTACTGCCATTGTTTAGTGGATCTGAACCCAGGAGAGGCGCTAAGACCCGTCGGAAGGCTCGCCGCCCATGTCTACGTATCACCATGGTCTAACCCACCCCCCTGTCCACTCGCATTCTGTGAGCCTAACTGGTAGCATTGTGATCCTTGTTGCTGGGTTGGTGCTATGGTGTAGCTGTTCCACCAACGAACCAGTCGTTTCTCAGCAGCTCTCCAGGCTTCAAGGTCATACATTCTATTCCGGAACGACAATTCCTGTCTCCGGTGTAACAGTTCAGGCCCAAGGAAACGTGGCGAGTACTGGTTCGAACGGAGCTTACGAGATTCCCGGACTTGCGTCGGGGACAACGATGCTGACAGCTATCAAGGCGGGTTACGATTCTTATTCGACCACCTTCCTACTTGTTGACGGGCTGAACGTGCGCGACATAGAGATGACATCGAGCCAGTTTACTCACATTGTCTCGGGGACTGTGGTGTCAGCTACAACCCAGCAACCCTTGCAGGGGGTCGGCGTGACAATCCTCAACGATGATGGAACACCTTCACAGCTCCGGTCCAGTTCTGATTTTGGTGGCTACTACCAAGTACCCACCGTTCCTCAAGGTCTGAGGAGGCTGCAGTTTGTGAAACCAAACTATCAGACCGTCACTGTAGAGGTCTTCCTGAGTAGTGCCAACCTTCGTTACGATTGCGAAATGACCTATGTCTTCTGTCCACCTACTGTTAGTCATGGGGGAAAGGTCTACCCCACAGTCCAAGTGAATGATCAGTGCTGGCTGAAGGAGAACCTGGATGTCGGGACGATGATCCAGAGCTCCCAACCTCAGAGTGACAACGGAGTGATTGAGAAGTACTGTTATGACAACAATCCGTCAAACTGCACTACGTACGGTGGGCTCTACTTGTGGAGTGAGGCAATGCAGTATACCATTGCCTCAGGAACGCAAGGGATCTGCCCACCAGGTTGGCGCATACCGACGCTGGTGGATTTCCAGGCGTTGCAGACATTTGTTTCTAGTGACGGAAACAGACTCAAACGGCAAGACCAAGGTACTGGAAATGGGCAAGGCACAAATACGACCGGATTCTCGGCCCTTCTTGCAGGGAATTGCAGCGGGTATGGCGTATTCGGATACCTTGGGACAGATGCCTTCTTTAGCAGTTCGACGCCAGCACCCCCCAGCGGCCACTTTAACTTCAAGTTGCACAACAACAGTCCCTACATCGCCCTTGACCCAACGGTGGTCACTTTGAAGTCCAGCATCCGATGTATTCAGGATTAGACCCTGGACGCCTCTCTCCTCTGCCCGTGCCTGATATCCCGGCGGATGCCGGGCTTCCTAAGCGTCCAAACCGAGGACCTCCGTGCGCCAAGAGCGGTTCTGCACTCCAGTTCTTGGTCCAGTTCGGATGTTAGATATTGAGTGGATTGGTACATCCGGAAAGCAAGGAAGACCGGCCATGAAGAAGCGGTTCACGGAGGCCCTATGTCCGAGTGCTTGTGCGACAACTGGCCCGCGAGAGATCTAAGGGCCTTGTCTGCCTCCCGGCGGATCGCCTGCAGCGGGTGGTCCCGGGGGATCCGTTCTTCCTGAGCCACGCGACTGAAGCGCACACCATGATCTTGTCCCCGAGATTGTGGACATGGGGAAGAATCAGCATCTTCCAGACGGGGGCAAGAACCCGAACCCGGAGATCCAAATCACGCACTGGCACGCACCGTCGGGGCGGTCACGCCTCTAGACGCAGAAGGAGCCAATGAAGTGCACAGAATGCCCGCAGATCTCGAACGATCGTTCAAGGCAAGAATCAAGCGAGACAACCAGCAGTTTGCGATCAAATCTATCTACCTGCCAAATCCCGTTTTTTCAGAATCCCCTCGTATTTGCGTCGTTGCAATGGAACCAGCCGTTCGCCAGAGTCAGGTCGATGGACTTCCCCACGACAAGAAAAAACAAAGCTTCATGAATTTCCTTGCGACAGTCCAAGACTTCATTCTCCACTACTGTCTGTACCTTCGCTGTGGGAAGAGTTTTGAATACTACATCACAGATATCTCAAAAGGGGCAATGACTCTGCGGGACGCACGGAAGAAGCGCGACGAGCGCTACAAAGGATGGATCCCACTGCTCAGAAGGGAGCTGTCTGCCTTCGGGAATCCACCACTGGTATCATTCGGAAGTAGACCATTATCGATCCTGAGGCAGGAGTACGGTTCTGAGCATGTCGAGTACCTCATGCACCATTCTCTGAACAATGCCTGGCGGTTCCGCAGGGTATATGGTGGGCACCCTCACAGGCCGAGACCACCCCATCTCGGTAGAGCAATTAGGGACTTCTCCTACGATCTCCTGCAAATGCTCCCTTACTCTCAGCAGTTGCGAGAGAGCGTTTTCAGCTTGAAGTTTGACGATGTCCTCAAGCCCTGGCATCAAGGCATGTTCTTCTACTATGCTGACAGACTGGAGGAATTCAAGTTGTAGGACGAAGCGGCACCTCTGACCTGACCCCCGTAGAGCGGGCCGTTCAACATATGGAGATAGGAAGTGGAACCGAAGCCCGACATCCAGCTGACGGAGTAGCACAACCCGGGGGGGGCGGATTACTTAGGCAGTGAAGTCGTCGCTGCAGAGTCATGTCAAGGCTTACCACCGCATGGGAGGGGTAACGCAATGAAACACTTCGCGAGACTGTCCTGGTGCTTCGTGCTCTCATTGATAATCTGGGCTTGTGCAACAGTGCCGACCCTCCGGGTGCCACAACCGTGGATCCGTTCACTAAAGTCCGAACAAGCAATACGGTTGCCCGCGACGGTGAAGGTTGAGGTGTCGGGTACTACCGCACCGCTGCTCGGCAATGAGCAACTCGCGGCCAGGGAAATCAGAGAGATTCTTTCCTATCTAATGACCCGAAGGGGTTTCTCAATCCAGAGTGGCCCTTCCGACTATGTGGTCCAACTGCTATACAAGACTGAGAGGAGCGATAAGTTCCGCTTCAGTTCGTCGGTCGCCTCTACCAATACAGGCATGTATGCCATCGCGACCAGTTCCGGGGCTGGTGCTACATCAGGTCTGGGTGTGAGCATAGCGCGAGCCGTCAGCGCTGTGGCATCAAGGTCGGCGACAGTCAGTGCGCAGACAGCTCAGCAGGTTGTATCATATACGCACACATTAGCGATCGAATTGCGGGGTCCCGCGGGTGACCTCCTGTGGAAAGGGGAATCCGCGTGGGATTCCGACCAATTGGATCTCATCCGTGAGATCATCCCTGCAATCCAACTCGTGCTTAGCGACCTCCCAATGGACAACCTTACTCACCCAAAGGTCGGAAGACTGAAGGAGAGTCATGCCGTTAACTTCTACAAGCGCGAGTGTGAGGGCAGGTGGTTCACTTGCCCGGCCCTGCCGTATCGGATCATGTTTGCAGACCCAACGTGGTTCGTCCGGGCGACCAGGGTCCCAGAATACGTCGGGGATGAGTTCGCTCTTGCGGCGTACGTGGATCTTGTCCAGACTGCTGAATATGCGTTACCATCTGGAGACACAAACGACTGGAAGGACCCCACGAAGCTTTCGCTGTGGGAAGAGGTAAGTCTCGGAGGCCAATACTTGCTCGGCGGGGATCCACAACCCGTGAACATCTTGATCGAACTGCGAGGACAATCCGACGGATACCTCATATGGGAGTGCAAAGTGGCTTCCGATGAGGAGTTCAATGACTTCAGCGCACGGTTCTCGAAGTGGAGGGAGGTGCTTCGCGACTACTATGATTGGTACCTCCAATAATGCTGGCGCCAGAGTAACACCCGTAGTGACTAATGGCGGTCAAGTCGCACCCTATCCGATGAGGCCATGATGCGGATAAGGGCGTGACATCATTTGCACCCTGCTCAGTATGGTTTCACCGTCAAGTATGACTCCACGACAGGTCCACAAACTGGCTAAGGCCAAAACCGGGATCCTAGTTCTTGGCGAACCGGGCGTTGGCAGGCGATACTACGCAAGGCAGATTCACCAGGCAAGGGGGAAAAGACCCCTGCGGATGCTTCAGCGGGATGAGGAGATGGGGGGGGTGCTGGGTGCTTGCGAACCAAACGCCACACTTATCCTTGCCGGTGTCGACCGCTTACTCCCCCAGAGTCAGGTTGTCCTCGCCAGGTTTCTCAAGACGACGAAGGCTAAGGTCGTCGCAACAGCCCAGTCTCTCGACAGTATCGAGAGTGATCTCCTCCTCCGGCTCAGTTCCTTCGAGCGTGTCACTATTCCCCCTCTACGAGATCGCCTTGGTGAGCTCCCGACACTCGTTCGGTCTATAGTCTCTGATCTCTGTCAGCAGATGAGGCGACCGGTCCTGGAGGTGGACGGATATGCCATAAGGGTGCTGCAGGGCAGTCCGTGGCCCGGCAATGTGCGGGAGCTGTATGGTGTCATCGCCAAAGGCATAATGGAATCTCATACGGCCACATTCCAGCTGCCCGCCGAGTTCCTTAACGAAGAACAACACCTTGCTGAAGCCCTGGAGAGTATCACAGGGGGGAAGCCCTTCTCACTGGACAGGTCGCTGTACATCATCGAGAGGTTGATTCTGAGGCGGACTCTACAAACGTACCAGTGGAACCAGTCACGTACCGCTCAGATTCTCGGGCTGAGTGAGGCGAATTTCAGGTACCGGTTGAAGAAGTTTGGCTTGCCGAGCAGGAGCAAGACACGGTGATGGTACAACAACAATAGGGAGAGGAGCCAACCATGGAAGGCCTGATGAAAGCTTGGAGGGCGTTTGATCCTGACCAACATCCGATGATCTTCCCGGGTGACAGGGAGTTCATACGTCCTGAAGATCACTATACCCACCGCACCTATGAGGAATTCGTAGCGGAGGTGGGTGCAGGAACGAAGGATGCATTATCGCCCCTTGTCGATGAACAACGACTGCACCTTGGCCTGTTGCCGGGCCCATTCACCGGTGATCCCCTCTCAGCCAAGGTGGTGCTTCTGAATCTAAACCCGGGTTTTGGCGCGAGCGACTACTTTGTGGAAACCCATTCAAGGGAATGTCGGCAGACTGCGATCCGGAACCTTAGGGGTGACTTCCAGAACATGGAGTTCCCCTTTTGGATGTTCGACCCACGATTGCTGTGCCATTCCGGGAGCGACTACTGGCGGGGCAAGTTCAAAGATATTCTGGACTTGTGCCAACAGAAGAACCGTGCTTCATACCTCGCATCCTTGAAATGGCTTTCATCGTTGGTTGCGACGCTTGAGCTCTGTCCGTATCATTCCCACAGGTCTCCGCAGTTGGATCTCAAAACGTTACCCAGTGCACAGCTGGCGAAGCGATTCGTGCACGAGACTCTCCTGCCCAAAGCGGAGAAAGGGGCTGTCGTGGTCGTCTGCACTCGAAGAGTGGCGGATTGGGGCTTGTCGGAAACGTGCCGTCAAGTCGTGTGCTACACAAGACCCGGTGAAGCCCGTAGTGGCAACATCGGGAAGAATACACGTGGGGGAAAGGCCATCATCGAGATACTCGGATTGAACCGGTAACCAGGAGGAAAGCAAGCAAGAAACTGACCACGCCGGTCCAGTCATACGGGATAGTGCCACCTCGTTTCTAGCATCTGGCAACACCGGCTGCACACACCCAATCGGGACATCCCCTGCGGTCTACGCGTGGTCCAACGAGGGAAGGGGGGTGAGTAGTCGTAACCCAATGAGTGGAGAACGATCTTAGTGACATTAGCACCCTGCCATCCAAGAACCAGGAGGACTGAATGGACAATAGGTTGCGAATCGTTGTAATGGTATGGATGGGCCTGATCATGCTCTGCCTTCTCTTTCCCCCTTACACCTATGGAAGTCTACACATCGCGGGCGGAACCGTCGTCAAGTATGGATTCCTGCTGTCTTCTCCACCCCGACCTGGGCAGTACATGTTTTCGGGCGGCATCGCCACATCGAGGCTCTACATGGAATTTCTCGTAGTGACCCTTGGTTGCTTGATTGTGTTTCTTCGTCTCAAGTACTTTGGAAGGTCTAAACCCCCGTCCTGACTGTCTTCTGTCAAACTCCTTCTTCTTTGGCTATCAGGGTCAGACTCTTTCTGAACCGCTGGACTGCGACGATCGCTCTTTGGCTCTGAGAACGGATTTGCCTCGTTCACCAAACCTTCGTATGTTTGGGGTGCAATTCAAGTCATTCAACATTCCGGAAATGAACGACTGTTGGATTGCCCTTTCCTCTTTGCGAGGCTACCGGAATGGCCGAATGAGGGGGAGAGGGCGATCCGTTGTCACTCGTGGGGTGCTAACTGATCTGCTACCTGGCCGGGCCACTTCGGGCTCGGATCGCGGGTCGGCAATTCCCTGCGGTGGGAATTTGTTCGCTGTTTCGCTGCTGGCGTAGCTCAGTTGGTTAGAGCACCAGATTGTGGATCTGGGGGTCATAGGTTCGAGTCCTATCGCCAGTACGACACCCCCCCGGTACTCAGTTCTGCAGACTCAGCGTCACGCTGTCCGGGAAGACCGTCATGTGCACCGTGACGGGGTTTCCGTCATTCCCCGTGGCCACCCCCACCCCGCGCAATGTCGCCATCTGAGGACTCACCGACACGAGAGAATAGGTGCCGTGTGCGTTCCGCGGACGGGAGGTGAGGTAGTCCATCGTGAGCCCCGAAAAGGACTTCTCGCCCCCTCCCCAGGACTTGGGACGCACATAGTAGGCGCGTGCCCGGACCGAGAACCGCAGGAGATCGCTGGTCAGCCCGTCCCGGTTGGCCCCGGCCGACTGGTCATTGAAGAGAATCAGGCTGACGGCGAGCGTCATCCCGATGATGAAGACCGCCAGAACCAGAAGAAGAACCTGCTGGTGTGACATGCTTTTCCCCCCCCTGAAATGCCCGTGTCATCCGTATCTGCCCCTGTCTCAGCAAAGGCCGTGCAAGAGCCCGACCGGATTCCCCCGCCACGAGGGGGCGGGTTCCGGGCCCCCGGCGGGCGGCCGGCGGGTCAAAATGACGGGCGGAGGTTGTTCTGACCCCCCGGCCGGGGGAGGCGGGCGGCTTGTGCAAGCAGGGGGGAATTCATACCTTAGTCAGCATCTTCAACACGCTTCTTATCCTCCGAGACGGGAAGCACTCCATGTCCGATGCCACGATCATAGAGCCGAGGGTTCCACGCGGCTTCCGGGACTACCTTCCCTCGCAGATGAATGCCCGGCTGCGCCTCATCGAGGCCATCCGGAAGGTCTACGAGCTGTACGGGTTCCAGCCCCTTGATACCCCCGCTCAGGAATTCCGGGAGACCCTGGAAGGATACGGGGAGGAGGGCTCGAAACAGATCTTCCGTTTCCGGAACCCGGAAGAGGAGGATGTGGCCCTCCGGTTCGACCTCACGGCTCCGCTTGCGCGCGTGGTGGCCGGGCACCCCGACCTCCCTCTTCCCTTCCGCCGGTACCAGGTGGCCGCGGTGTGGCGCGCCGACAAGCCGGACGCAGGGCGGTTCCGCGAGTTCCTCCAGTTCGACATGGACTCCGTCGGCACTTCCTCGCCGGCGGCGGACACCGAAATCCTCTGCTGCGTCTACGACACCCTGCGGGCGCTTGGACTCGAGCGGTTCCAGGTCCGGTTCAGCAGCAGAAAGGTGCTGAACGTGCTGCTGGACTTCGCGGGCATACCGCGCGGCGCCGCCCACGGCGTGTTCCGTGTCCTGGACAAACTGGAGAAGATCGGCCTGCAGGCGGTGAAGGAGGAGCTGACCGCAGGCCGGACCGACGCGTCGGGCGACAGGATAAGGGGCCTCGGACTCGAGCGGAGCCAGGTGGAGCGTGTGGAGCGCTTTCTCTCCCTGCCGGGGGGCTCGCGGAGAGAGGCGCTCCGCCAGGCGGCCGGTCTTCTCTCCTCCGTCCCCGCCGCGGAGGAGGCCCTGGGGGGGCTGGAGCAGATCATCGCCGGCCTGGAGCGGCTCGCGATCCCCGAACGCCAGGTGCGGGTGGACCTGAGCATTGCACGCGGGCTGGATTACTACACGGGTACCGTGTTCGAGGCGTTCCTGGAGGATGCCTCGGACTACGGGGCCGTGTTCGGAGGTGGGCGCTATGACACGCTTGTCCGCCGTTTTCTGGGGCGGGACCTTCCCGCCGTGGGGGCCTCTCTCGGGGTGGACCGGCTCCTGGCGGCGCTGCAGACTCTCGGGCTGATGGAATCGCGGCCCGCCACGGCCCGCGTTCTGGTGACGGTGATGGATGGCTCCCGGATGGGGGCGTATGAAGTTCTTGCGCGCGAGCTGCGGGAGGCGGGATTCAACACCGAGATGTACCTGGGCCAGGAGGGGGGCCTGGGGAAACAGCTTCAGTATGCCAACCGGCTGGGGATCCCCGTGGCCGTCATTATGGGGAGCGATGAGTTCGAACGCGGACAGGCCACCGTCAAGAACCTCCGGCTGGGGGCTCTGCTCCAGGAGGGAAAGAAACCGGCCGCCGCGCGCGAGCGGGAGGAATGGCTCCGCCTCTCCCGGTCCGTGCAGGTGACCGTTCCCCGCGGGGAGCTGATCGCGCAGATTCGGGCCATGCTGGCCGACCCCTCCGCCTCCGGAGGGCGGGGGACCGCGGCCGTTCCTTCCACCGGGGCCACACCGTGAAAGGTCCTCTTCCATGTCCATCGTGCTCGACGGAAAATCGCTGACCATCGACGCCCTCGTCCGTATCGCCCGGCAGGGGGAGCGGGTGGAGATTCATCCCGACGCCCTTCGCCGCATTGCGGCCTGCCGGACAATGCTGGAGGAGAAACTGAAGGCGCGCGAGGTCATGTACGGTACGAACACCGGAATCGGCGAGTTTTCCGAGATCGTCCTGAACGACGAACAGGTGCGCGCGTTCCAGAAGTACCTCGTCTACAACCACGCCGCCGGGATCGGCGATCCCGCCCCGGTGGAGTATGTCCGCGCCGCCCTGGCGGGCCGCATCAATGTCCACGCGCACGGCAATTCGGGCTGCCGGCCCGAGATCACCGTGGCCATGGCGGAACTCCTCAACAAGGGCGTCACCCCCGTGGTGTGCCAGCGCGGTTCGGTGGGTGCCAGCGGAGATCTGGCCCCCATGGCGCAGGCGGCCCTGGTCCTGATGGGCGAAGGGGAGGCGTTCTACGGGGGGGAGCGGATGCCCGCCGCACGGGCCCTGGAGCGGGCGGGAATCCGTCCTCCCGGCCTGGAGGCCCGGGACGGTCTGGCCGCCATCAACGGGTCGAATCTCCTGACCGCCATGAGCGCCCTTCACCTGTACGATATCCGGGCCTGGGTCCGCCAGGCCGAGATTGCCTGTGCCATGACCCTGGAAGCCCTCCTGGCCAACCTGAAGCCCTACGACGTTCGGCTGCACGAATTGCGCGGTTTTCCGGGGGCCGTCCGGAGTGCAGCCAATATCATGAAGTGCATCCGGGGGAGCGACCTCCAGGGCGGATCGATGAAGACCAAGGTGCAGGATGCATACTCCATGCGTTCCTCCCCCCAGGTGATCGGAGCGGCCCGGGACGCGGCCGCCTTTGCCGCCGCGCAGGTGGAAATCGAGCTGAACGGTGTGGGCGACAACCCCGTCTTCCTCCCCGAGGCGCGCTTGACGCTCACGGGGGCCAACTTCCAGGGAACCCCCGTCTCCCTCCCCATGGACATGGTGGGGGCTGCCGTCACCATGGTGTGCGTCCTCTCCGAGCGGCGTCTCAACCGTCTGACGAATCCGGCCCTCAGCCAGGGGCTCCCGGCATTCCTGACCCCCGAACCGGGGTTCTATTCCGGCCTGATGCTCAGCCAGTACACCGCCGATTCCCTGATCGTGGAGCAGCGGATTCTCTCCGCCCCCGCCTCCATCCAGTCCATCCCGGCGGCCGCTGATCAGGAGGACTTCGTGTCCATGGGAATGAACACGGCCTTGAAGAACGGCCAGATCCTGGACAACGCCTACGGCGTCCTGGGAATCGAGTTCATGGCGGCGGCACAGGGGCTGGATTTCCGGTCCTTCACCCCCGGCACGGGGGTCCGGGCAGCGCACCGGGTCATCCGGGAACAGGTTCCCCGCCTGACGGAAGACAGACCGCTCTATCCCGACCACGACCGGATGAAGGCCCTGGTCCGGAGCGGGCGGATTCTGGAGGAAGTGGAAAAGGCGGTAGGTCCCCTGGATTGACCCCTGCAGGAGGACCCCGGGGAGCCCCCCCAGGGCCGCGACTTTCCGGCGCTGTCCGGTGTTGACAGGAGAGGATGTCGCAACGGGGAGAGAAGGAGATCATCATGCTGCCGGTCGTTATTGCCGCCGCCCTGTGGGGGCTTCCGTTTCTTCTCCCCGCTTTCACGCCCGGCGGCGGGAGGGCCGATGAGGCCGGGAACTGCCCCGCGGCGGATTGCACACAGACGGAGGCAACGGTGAAGAAGGACGAGGAGTGGAAAGCCCGGCTGACCCCGCATCAGTATGAGGTGACCCGGCGGGGGGGAACGGAACGGGCATTCACCGGGGAGTACTGGAATCTGCATGCGACGGGGATGTACCGCTGCATCTGCTGCGGGAGCGACCTTTTCGGATCGGACACCAAGTTCGACTCGGGCACGGGATGGCCCAGCTTCTGGGCTCCCGTCCGGCAGGGGGTCGTCCGACAGCGGGAGGACCGGGGCCTCTCCCTGCAACGCGTCGAGGTCCTCTGCGCCTCCTGCGACGCGCACCTGGGCCATGTGTTCTCCGACGGTCCTCCTCCCACGGGACTGCGCTACTGTCTGAATTCCGCGGCGCTCAGCTTCGTGCGAAAGCCCTGAACAGGCGCTTCGGTCTGCGGCTGCTGTTCCGGCCGGAAGTTCCTGTGTGAAGGGCATGTGCGGCTTTCAAGCCTTTGGGGCGGAGGGAAGGGCGCGTGCGTAGAGAGAACGTCAACTGCGGAGCCACAATGGACAGAAGAGATTTCCTCAGAGCGGGCGTGGCCGCCGGGGCGTTGGCATTCGGACTGCCGAGCCGCTCCTTCGCCGCACCCCCGCGAGCCTATGACCTCGTTGCGGTGCGCAACGCGGAACCCGATGCCATGTTTGACGCGGCCATCAAATCCCTGGGAGGGATGGCACAGTTCGTCAGGAAGGGACAGACCGTCGTCCTCAAACCGAACATCGGCTGGGATGTCCCGCCGGAGATGGGAGGCAATACGAACCCCGTGCTGGTCCGCCGGATTGTGGAGCATTGTTTCGACGCGGGCGCCTCCAGGGTGTACGTGTTTGACCACACCTGCGATGACTGGCGGCGCTGCTACGCCACCAGCGGAATCGAACGCGCGGCAGAAGACGCCGGTGCCACGGTTGTCTCGGGCGACAGCGAACGGTACTACCAGGAGGTTTCCATCCCGGGTGTCAGGACCCTCACCTCCGCAAAAGTCCACGAACTCATTCTGGACTCGGATGTCTTCATCAATGTGCCGATTCTCAAGAGCCACGGCGGATCCCAGCTCACCATCAGCATGAAGAACCTCATGGGCATCGTGTGGGACCGAGCCCTGTGGCATCGCCGGGATCTCCACGGGTGCATCGCCGAATTCGCCACCTACCCGAAGCCGGACCTGAACGTTGTGGACGCCTACTACGTCATGACGCGCAACGGCCCGCGCGGCGTATCGAAGGCCGATGTCGTGACGATGAAATCGCTGGTTCTCTCACGGGACATGGTTGCAGCCGACGCCGCGGCCGCAAAGCTCTGCGGTATGGATCCCGAGAACGTCGCATACATCCGGCGCGCGCATGACCTGAGAGTGGGCACCAGGGATCTCACCTCCCTTTCCATCAAGCGCATTGCGCTGTAGATGCACCCCGGCCGCCTGAAGGGCGTGAGGGTCGCCGTATCAGTGGTATGTGCGATCCTGACGGGAGCGTTGTTTCTCGATGTCGGCGGCTGGTTTTCTCCCTTTCTCTCCCGCACGCTGCTCTCCCTCCAGTTTGTCCCGTCGCTCCTCACGATGCTCGCCGGCGTGAGCGCCGCGGCGCTCGGGTTGGCCGTCGTCCTTGTCCTTACGGCTCTCTTCGGGCGGGTGTATTGCTCAAGCATTTGCCCTCTGGGCACGCTTCAGGATGTGGTGACGTGGATCTCCCGGAAGCGCACGGGGAAGAAACGCTTCCCGTACCTCCGGCCGGCGAACCTCCTGCGGTACGGCTTCCTTCTTGCTTCATTCCTCAGCATCCTCCTCGGAGTGGCGATTGTGCTCACGGTCCTTGATCCCTACAGCAGCTTCGGGCGCATCATGACCTCCCTGGGCCGTCCGGCTGCAATCGGCGCAAACAACCTCGTCTCGATCCTCCTTGAATCCGCCGGCGTGTATTCGCTTCCGTCCGTCCCCATGCGGAACTACAGCTTCCCTTCGCTTGTCTTCTCGGTTCTTTTTCTGGCGTTTGTCACGGCGCTGGCCTACCGGAGGGGCAGGCTCTTCTGCAACACGGTCTGTCCGGTGGGGACGCTGCTCGGTTTGTTTGCGCGCGTCGCCTTCTTCCGCATCGGGATTGACGGGGAAAAGTGCCGGAGCTGCGGAATCTGTGAGGAATCCTGCAAGGCCGGCTGCATCGATGCCGAAGCGAAGGCGGTGGACTTCAGCCGGTGCGTGAGCTGTTACAACTGCTTTCGCACCTGCACCCGGCATTCCGTGATCTTCACCACGCCGTTCTCCCGCCGGGCGGGTTCCGTCCGGAGAGGAGTGGACATCACGAAGCGGAAGATGATGATCAACGCGGCGGGTCTTGTGACAGGACTGTTCGGTTTGCCGGATTCCTTCGCGATTGCGGGGCAGAAGGCCGGCGCCATTCCCGAACCCCGGCGGCATCCGGTCACCCCGCCGGGCTCGGTCAGTCTGGAACGTTTCACGGCGCAGTGCACAGCATGCCACGTGTGCATCACCGTCTGCCCGACGCAGGTGCTGCAGCCGTCGTTTCTCCACTACGGAATCCTCGGGATTCTCCAGCCCACGATGGACTACCGGACACACTACTGTACCTACGAATGCCGCGTGTGCATGGAAGTCTGCCCGACCGGCGCTCTCCTTGATCTTGGCGTCGAACAGAAGAAACGCACGCAAATAGGCGTGGCCAGGTTCATCAAGGATAACTGTGTCGTCTTCGCTCAAAACACCGATTGCGCGGCATGTTCGGAGCATTGCCCCACAAAGGCCGTGATCATGGTGCAGTCGGATCAACGCCGTGCCCCCGAAGTGCGGGAGGAGTATTGCGTGGGGTGCGGTGCATGTGAACATGCGTGTCCCACGACACCCTCCAAGGCAATCTATGTGGAGGGCATTCCGGAGCACAAGTCCGCACGGGAACCCGAGTCGGGGAAAACTCAGGAGAACCTCGTGCCGCTGGATGAGTTTCCGTTTTAGGGCTTGGGGCCGGGCAGCCCCCCGAGAGGGATAGGTTCTGGATACTGGAAGCGGGTCAAACCACAGCTTCGGAGGGCAGAGGTTCTCCCGGGGAAGGGAATGACCCTGGGAAAGGTCTGACCTGAGTCCGGCCGGGAAGCGCGGGGATTCGCCGGGTACGGGGAGGGTTCGAGATCCGGGCCCGGCGAGTCTGTCGGATCCCGGGCCGGCCACGATCACAGGGGCGGAGGGAGCCGAGGATCTTCGAAGGGGTTGAAGGCCCGCACCCGAGGAGGCGGGCAGAGCAGTCATCTCAGGGGCAGGAGCCGGCTGCCGGCAGCAGGGGTCAGGATCCCAGGCCGCGATGGGCTCAGGGCTGCGGTCGTTTCCCGGGCAATTTCAGGAACCGTGAATCTAACGCTTCCGGCCCGGGGGTGGACTCTCACCCCCCCGTTCCGTACATTTCCCGCCGAACCTGCCGGGGTCTTCATGAGAATCTATACCAGGACCGGGGACCGGGGGGATACCTCCCTGTTCGGAGGGCAGAGGGTGCCGAAGGATGCCCTCCGGATCGAGGCCTACGGGACCGTGGACGAGTTGAATTCCATGCTTGGTGTTGTCCGTTCGGGGTCTCCGGATGCGCGTGTGGAGGCGATTCTGGAGACCACCCAGAACACGCTCTTCGTGCTGGGGGCGGATCTGGCCACGCCCCTCTCCGCAGTCCCGAAAGGGATCCGGCGCATCGAGAGCCGGGATGTCCTGCGCCTGGAGAAGGCTATCGACGCCCTGGAGGCGGACCTGAAGCCCCTCCGCAGCTTTATCCTTCCCGGCGGATCCCCGGTGGCTTCAGGACTCCACCTGGCCCGCACCATCTGCCGCCGCGCCGAGCGTGTGGTGGTCCGCCTCTCCCGGAACGAGGACATCGGGGAGGCCATTCCTGTCTATCTCAACCGGCTTTCCGACCTTCTGTTCGTGCTTGCCCGCTGGGCCAACAACGCCGCGGGAGTGCCGGAGACCCGGTGGAAGTCCTGAAGCATATGCCTGCCGCAACCGGACCGGGGTCATGAAAGAAGATCCATGAAGAACCAGGTTGTCTCCGCTCTGGGCATGATCCTTGCAGCCGCCGTGTTCGGCCTCTTCTTCTACTCCAGCCGCGGTCCCGAACAGGCGGTGCGCGTGGTGGGCGCCGCCACGCAGCGGTTCGAATCCGACATCCTCAAGTGGCGCCTCACCATCAGCCGGTCGGTGGGACCCGGCGAGGTCCCGCGTGGCTACGGCATGGTGGCCTCGGACTGCGCCCTTGTCCGGAGCGTTCTTCAGACCAGAGGGGTGGGTGCGAAGGAGATCAGCCTTCAGCCGGTGAACGTTGTGCCCGCCTATGCACGGGAAGGACAGCTGTCGGGCTACTCGGTTCAGCAGTCCCTTGTGGTGGTGTCGCGGAACGTCGCGGCCCTGGAGGAACTCGCCCTGAACCCCGCGCCCCTTGCCGCCGGAGGTCTGGTGCTGCAATATGCCAACCTGGAATACTACTACTCCCGGCTGGGGGAGCTCAAGAACACCCTCCTGGCGGAGGCCACGCGCGATGCCCTGCGGCGGGCCCGGCATATTGCCTCGAGCGCGGGGATGGAAGTGGGATCTCTCCAGTCGGCACGTGCGGGGGTCTTCCAGATCACGGAGCCCTTTTCCACCGAGGTAAGCGACTACGGCGTGTACAACACCGCGTCCCGCTCCAAGGACATCACCGTGACGGTCAACGCGTCGTTCCTTCTCCGCTGACCGCACCCCGGGTTTTCTTGACTCTGTCCCGTACTGTCCGTATATTCAGCGGGCATTGTCGCCCGGAGACGGGCTCATCGGCACCCCCGACCTGCTCTCTGAGTTTCCACACCCCGCAGTTGGAGAACGCTTCTGATGCTGACGGAATTCGGCCGCATCCTGATCTTCCTGATCGTCGGGGTGGGTTTTGTGGGGGCGGGGCTGGCCGTTGCCCGGTTCATCCGTCCGCATCGGCCCTATCCGGGGAAGCTTGCGACATACGAGTGCGGAGAGGCGCCCCTGGGGGATACCCGGATCAGATTCAACGTCCGTTTCTACGTGGTGGCTCTGGTTTTCCTCGTGTTCGACGTGGAGGTTGTCTTGCTCTTCCCCTGGGCGGTGGTGTTCGGGGAGCTGGGCTGGCCTGGTTTTGTGGAAATGCTGGTCTTCCTGGGGATCCTGTTCGTGGGATACGCCGCCGTCTGGCGGAAGGGGGACCTGGACTGGGACAAGCCCTCCCCCCGCATCCCGCGCTACGCGCCCGGGCTCGGGGTGGTCGAGCCGCGTGTGGCGGGGGAAGAGCCCTCTCCGTAGACAGGAGCTGCAATGGGTCTGCTCGACCGGCGGTTTGAAAGCACGAACATACTCGTCACGTCCATGGACGGCCTGCTCAACTGGGCGCGGCTCTCCTCCTTGTGGGGCATGCAGTTCGGACTGGCCTGCTGTGCGATCGAGATGATGGCCACCGGGGCTTCGCATTACGACCTGGACCGGTTCGGCATCTTCTTCCGCGGGACCCCGCGACAGTCGGATGTGATGATCGTGGCGGGCACCGTGACGCTGAAGATGGCGAGCCGCATCAAGACCCTCTACGACCAGATGTCCGAACCCCGCTACGTGATCTCGATGGGAAGCTGCTCCAACTGCGGAGGGCCCTACTGGGAGCACGGCTATCATGTGCTGAAGGGGGTGGACCGTGTGGTCCCGGTGGACGTGTATGTTCCCGGGTGTCCCCCGCGGCCCGAGGCCCTGATGGAGGGTCTCATGAAGCTCCAGGAGAAGATCCGTACCGAAACCCTCGCCGCCCCCGCGTCCGTCTGAGAAACCTCCTCCCCCCCGCCCGATGCAATCCCAGGAAATCCTCGACCGGCTCCTCCGGGCATGCGGGGATGCCGTAGGCCCCACGGATGCAAACGGCCCCTGGGCCGCGGTGGCGCCGGATCGCCTGCGCGCAGTCGCCCTCTTCCTTCGGGACGAGGACGCGCTCTGCTTCGATTCCCTCATGTGCCTCAGCGGGACGGATCCCGGCGGGGGCCTTCTGGGTGTCGTGTACCACCTCCATTCCATGCGCTGGAACCACAAGCTGACTCTGCGCGTGCAGGTGCCCCGGGAGCACCCCCACGTGCCCTCGGTGGAATCCGTCTGGAAGACGGCGACCTGGCATGAACGGGAGGCCTATGACCTCCTGGGCGTGGTCTTTGACGGCCATCCCGACCTGCGGCGCATTCTGCTTCCCGACGACTGGGAGGGCCATCCCCTCCGGAAGGACTACCAGGTGCCCGAGTACTACAACGGCATGAAGGTTCCCTCCTGATGGCGCACGTTCGTACCGACGGCCCGGCCGGGCGTCCGGCCACGATCCCGGGACTGGGCAGGCCGCTGCGCCCCGAGGAGATGGTGATCAACATGGGTCCGCAGCACCCCTCCACCCACGGAGTGCTGCGCCTGGAGCTGGTTGTGGACGGGGAAATCGTGACGGACGTGGTCCCGCATGTGGGATATCTGCACCGCTGCTTCGAGAAGCACGCGGAGCAGATGGCCGGCTACCAGCAGGTTGTTCCGTACTGCGACCGGTTGGATTACATCGCCTCCATGAACATGGGCCTCGGCTACGCCGTGGCCTGCGAGCGGCTGCTCGGCATCCAGGTCCCGGAGCGTGTGGAGTATATCCGCGTGATCATGGCGGAGCTGAACCGCATTGCGAGCCATCTGATCGCCATCGGGACCTACGGCATGGACATCGGGGCCTTCACCCCCTTCCTCTACTGCTTCCGGGACAGGGAGCGCATTCTGGACGTTTTTGAGCAGACCTGCGGCGCGCGCCTCCTCTACAACTACATCTGGATCGGGGGCTTGTCGCACGACGTTTCCGTTGATTTCCGCGACAGGGTCCTGGCGTTCTGCCGGGATTTCCGCCCCACCGTGCGGGAGGTGAACGATCTGCTCTCCTACAACAAGATCTTCATCGAGCGGACGGCCAACGTGGGGGTGCTCCCCGCGGAGGTGGCGGTCAACTACGGCGTGAGCGGTCCCGTTCTCCGCGGCTCCGGCGTGGCCTGGGATCTCCGGCGGCACGATCCCTACTCCGTGTACGACCGGTTCGAGTGGGATATCCCCGTCGGCGACGGGAGGATGGGGACGGTCGGGGACTGCTGGGACCGGTACATGCTGCGGGTGCGCGAGATGGAGCAGAGTCTCAGGATCGTGGAGCAGGCGGCCGAGGGTCTTCCTGCGGGCGACGTCCAGTCCGCCGTCCCCAAGCGGATCCGGCCGGCCCCCGGGGACATCTATGTCCGCACCGAGGCCCCCAAGGGAGAGCTGGGATACTACATCGTGTCCGACGGTACGGCAAGCCCGGCGCGGGTGAAGGTGAAATCCCCCTGTTTTGTCAATCTGTCCGCCCTTCCTGCCATGTGCCGGGGGGCGATGGTCGCCGACGTGGTGGCGGTCCTGGGGAGTCTCGACATCGTCCTGGGAGAGATAGACCGGTAGGCATCGCGCCATGGAAGAGACCCTTCTCGACATCCTCCGCAATCCCCTGCTGGTGTATCTGCTGATGGCGCTGGTTCCTCTTGTGTGGATCGTCCCGTTTGCGCTGTTTGCCGTCTGGCTCGAGCGGAAGATCGCTGCACACATGCAGGATCGTCTGGGCCCGATGCGGACCGGCGGGTGGCACGGGTGGGCGCAGACGATCGCCGATATCCTGAAGCTCATTCAGAAGGAGGACATTGTCCCTTCCGCCGCCGACAGGGTTCTCTTCGTCCTTGCCCCCTTTGTGGTGTTTACCGGGTCCTACGCGGCCTTCGCCGCCATTCCCTTCAGCGCGGCCTACATCGGGAGCGAGATTCACATCGGCCTCTTTTATGTCCTCTCCATCTCCTCCCTGGCCGTCGTGGGTCTCCTGATGGCGGGCTGGGCCTCCAACAACAAGTGGTCCCTGCTGGGGGCGATGCGCTCCGTCGCCCAGATCGTCAGCTATGAGATTCCCGTGGCCCTTTCCCTCCTTGCGGTTGTCATGGCGGCGGGATCGCTGGATCTGCAGGAGATCAACCGGGCCCAGTCGGGGATGTTCTGGAACTGGTATGTGTTCAGGCATTTTCCCCTCCTGTTGCTTGCCTGCATCCTCTATTTTGTCGCCTCCCTTGCGGAGGTGAACCGGACCCCCTTCGACATTCCGGAGGCGGAGTCGGAACTCGTGGCCGGCTACCACACCGAGTACAGCGGCATGAAGTTCGCGCTCTTTTTCCTGGCGGAGTACGCCAACATGTTCGCCGTTTCGGCCGTGGCGGCCACGGTGTTCTTCGGCGGATGGAACAGCCCGTTGGGGGACGTGCTGTCGGGGCCGTTCTGGGGGGCGTTCTGGTTTCTCCTCAAGGGAATGTCCTTCGTGTTCCTGCAGATATGGCTGCGGTGGACTCTGCCGCGTCTCCGGGTGGACCAGCTCATGCACATCGGCTGGAAAGTCCTGATACCGCTCTCCTTCCTGGTGGTGCTGGGGACGGGGGCCTGGATCGCGGCTGCGCAATGAGAGGTTGGCGGGAATGATCCGGTATCTCAGCGGCATCTGGCACGGGGTGTATACCGTTCTCGTGGGGATGCGTATCACGCTGCGGCACCTCTTTACGCCGGCCGTCACGATCCAGTATCCCGACGTGCGGTTGAAGCTCCCCGATCGGGCGCGGAACCGCCTGGCGGTGAACATGGACGACTGCATCGGTTGCGACCAGTGCTCGATGGCGTGTCCCGTGAACTGTATCACGATTGAAACGGTCAAGGCGACGCCGGACACGGATCTGGGCCTGACGTCGGTGGGAACGAAAAAACGGCTGCACGTGACCCGTTTCGACATCGACATTGCGAAGTGCTGCTATTGCGGACTCTGCGTCCCGCCGTGTCCGACGGAGTGCATTACGATGACCGATGTGTACGAGTTCTCCGAGTTCTCGCGGGATCGGCTGGTGTACCGCTTTGCCGTCATGACCCCCGGGGAGATTCTCTCCGTCCGGGAGAGACTGGCGGCGCATGAACGGGAGCAGGCGGCCAGGAAAGCCCAGGCCGCCCGCCCGGCTCCTCCTCCGCCTCCACCGGGCACATCCACATCATAGGCGCGTCATGCAGTTGACGGACGGTGTCTTCTTTGTGTTTGCCTTCATGACGCTCGCCTCGGGCTGCGTGGTGGTGCTTTCCCGGAACATGATTCACGCCGCCTTCTCCCTGCTCTTCACCCTGTTCGGAGTGGCGGGCCTGTACGTTCTCCTGATGGCGGATTTCCTCGCCGTGACGCAGATTGTGATCTACGTGGGGGGGATTCTTGTCCTGCTGCTGTTCGGTGTGATGCTCACCAGCAGGGTGATCACCGTGGACATCCGAGCGGGAGCCCTCCACACCGTCCCTGCCCTCTTCATCGTGGCCGTGGTGGCGGGATCCCTCAGCGGCATGTTCTACTCCACCTGGCGGGGTGTGCAGGCCCCGGCCGACGTCCCTCTTCCCACGACGCCTCCCATCGGGAAGCTGCTGATGACGTCGTACCTTCTTCCCTTTGAGGTGGTCTCGGTGGTTCTGCTGGCGGCCCTCATTGGAGCGGCCCTGATCGCCCGGAAAGGGGGAAGACCGTGAGCGCCTTCCTGCAGGATCTCATTTCGTGGCTTCCCCGCGTCCAGCTTGCCCATTACCTGATCGTGAGCGCGGGCCTCTTCTCTCTGGGCCTGTACGGCATCCTGACCCGCAGGAACGCCATCCTGGTGCTCATGGGCGTGGAGCTGGTGCTGAACGCCGCCTCCCTGAATTTCGTTGCCTTTTCCCGATACGGGGCAATGAACCTGGACGGCCAGATGGTCGCGGTGTTCGTCATCGTCCTGGCGGCGGCGGAGGCCGCAATCGCCCTGGCCATTGTCCTCAACGTGTATCACCGCTTCCAGACCGTCAATGTGGATGAGATCAATGCGCTCAGGGAGTAGAGACTCCGGACGCACACACCGGACGGCGGACCGGCCATGAGCGAGGCGACGATCATCGCCCTGTCGGGCGCCATTCTTCTGCTTCCTCTCCTCGGGTTCCTGGTGCTTGCCTGGGCAGGCAGGTGGCTTCCGCGGGAGGGTGACTGGCTGGCCACGGGACTCGTGACGGCGGCGTTCGTCCTGTCCCTCCCGGTCCTGTACGCCAAGCTCTCTCTGTTCCCGGCGGAGACCCTCTCCTGGCGGGTGCCCTGGGTGGATTTCGGGGACGTCCCCGGAATCGGTCCCCTCCGGATTGTGCTGGGCATCGCCCTGGACAATCTTGCCGCCGTGATGCTGTCCGTGGTCACGCTCATCAGCGCCCTGGTGCACTTCTTCTCCACCGCGTACATGGAAGGAGACCTCCGGTACAGACGGTACTTCGCCTGCCTGGGTCTGTTCTCCTTCTCGATGCTCGTGATTGTGCTGGCCGACAACCTGCTGCTTCTGTATGCCGGATGGGAGCTGGTGGGCCTCAGTTCATACCTCCTGATCGGCCACTGGTACGAGAAGAAGACCGCCTCGGACGCCGCCATGAAGGCGTTCCTTGTCAACCGCATCGGGGATGTGGGGTTTTTCACGGGTATCATGGCGCTGTTTGCCACCTTCCACACCTTCGGGCTCCCCGAGATCATGGAAGGCATGAAAGCCGGGACCCTTCCCCTCGGGAGCGAAGGGTGGTTGACCGCCTCGGGTGTGCTTATCTTCTGCGGCGCCATCGGGAAGTCGGCGCAGTTTCCCCTCCACGTGTGGCTCCCGGATGCGATGGAGGGCCCCACTCCCGTCAGCGCACTGATCCACGCGGCGACCATGGTGGCGGCGGGGGTCTACCTGGTGGCGCGGACATACCCCCTTCTGACGGCGGATGCGCTGCTGTTCATCGCCTATATCGGAGCCGCGACCGCCTTCATCGCGGCCACCATTGCGGTAGCCCAGTACGACATCAAGAAGGTCCTGGCCTACTCCACCATCAGCCAGCTCGGCTACATGGTCATGGGGCTGGGTGTGGGGGCGTACACGGCCGGGTTCTTCCATCTTGTCACCCATGCCATGTTCAAGGCGGGTCTGTTCCTGGCCTCGGGTTCGGTCATCCATGCGATGCACCACGCCCTTCATCACAGGCATGATACGCTGACCGATCCGCAGGATATCCGGAACATGGGGGGTCTGGCGGCGAGGATGCCCGTGACGTACGCGTGCTTCCTCGTGTACACCCTCGCGATTTCGGGCATTCCGCTTACGGCCGGGTTCCTGAGCAAGGACTCCATTCTGGCGGGGACACTGGCGTTTGCCCGCATGACGGGCCATGCGCTGCTTCCTGTCATCGGGTTTGGGGGCGCGGCTCTGACCGCCTTCTACATGTTCCGGCTGCTGATTCGGACGTTCCTCGGGTCTCACCGGGATCCGGGGCGCGCCCCCATGATCCGGGAATCCCCCCGGGCCATGACGGTTCCCCTGGTGGTGCTGGCCGCCCTCTCCCTCTGGATCTTCTACAGCGTGAACCCGCTGGACGGTTCCGCCGGGTGGCTTGTGCAGAACATCCAGAGGCCCGATCCGGCGGTGCCTCCCGGGACGGCCCCGGTTCCTGCAGGGGCGTTCGCCGGGGAGCTCCACGGCGTGCATCTCCCGGCCGTCGTGCTGTCGCTGGTGGCGGCGGGGGCGGGGATTCTCCTCGCGTTTGCTGCCTACCGGTGGGGTCGGGTGCGGCCCGAACGGATCGCCGGGCGCTGGCCCCGGGTGCACGCGTTCCTCCTCCGCAAGTGGTACTTCGATGAGCTGTACGATCGCCTGGTGGTGGGGGGGACCCTGCTTGCCACGCGTGTCCTGCGCTGGTTCGACGACCGTGTGGTGGACGGCATCGTAAACGCGAGCGGGGGCCTGACGCGGGTAACGGCAACGGTGAGCGGCCGGTTCGACTCCGTCGTGATTGACGGTCTGGTGAACATGGCGGCGTATGCCTCGGGAGTGGGAGGACTCGTTCTCCGGAAACTCCAGACCGGCAGGGTGCAGACCTATCTGGTGTATGTGGTGCTGGGAGTGCTTCTGTTCTACTTCGCATTCAGGTTGATCTAGCGCGGCGGGCGCGTCCCGCACGGGAGGTGAGAGAAGGCATGGAATTCACACTGTTCGGCGTCGGCATCCTGACCTGGCTGACGTTCCTGCCGGTGGCGGGGATGGCGCTCGTCCTGCTCCTCCCGCGCGAGAGCAGACAGTCGATCCGGTGGACCTCTCTCGCCGTGACGGGTCTGCAGCTCGCGCTTGCCGTTGCGCTGGTCCTCCGGTTTGACACCTCCGCCTCCGGCATCAACACGGTGGAGGGGATGCAGTTTGTGGAGAGGGCGCCCTGGATCGACATCCAGAGCGTGGTGTGGTTCGGGCGCGTGTACATCGAGTACTTCCTGGGGGTCGACGGCCTGAGCGTGACGATGGTTCTCCTGACCGCTCTCATCAGCGCGATTGCGGTTGTGTCCTCCTGGACCATCGATCGTTCCGTCAAGGGGTATTTTGCACTCCTGCTGCTCCTGGATACCGGGATGATGGGGGTCTTTGTCGCCCTGGATTTCTTCCTCTTCTACGTGTTCTGGGAAGTCATGCTGCTGCCGATGTACTTCCTGATCGGGGTCTGGGGAGGGCCCCGGCGCGAGTATGCCGCCATCAAGTTCTTCCTGTACACCCTGTTCGGCAGCGTGTTGATGCTGCTGGCAATGATTGCGCTCTACTTCAGCACGACGGTGTACATCAACGGCGAGGGCCTGCTGGTTCCGCTGGCGGAAGCGGCCCGGACGGGAACATCCGGCCTGGAGCGGATTCACACGTTCAACATGCTGGCCATGATGGATGGGGGCAATTTCGCGCCCGACTCGCTGCTGGGCGGACTCCATACGAGCTGGCGATACTGGGCGTATGCGGCCCTCTTTGTCGGTTTTGCCATCAAGGTTCCGCTGTTTCCGTTCCATACCTGGCTGCCGGACGCCCACGTCGAGGCGCCGACCCCTATCAGCGTCATCCTGGCGGGGGTTCTCCTCAAGATGGGAACGTACGGCATGCTGCGGGTGAGCTTTCCCATATTCCCGGATGCCATGGTCCACTACTCCTGGCACCTGGCGCTCCTGGGGGTCATCAGCATGGTGTACGGGGCTCTCGTGGCCATGGCCCAGACTGATTTCAAGAAACTCATCGCCTACAGCAGCGTCAGTCACATGGGGGTGGTGGTGCTCGGCATGGCCTCCATGAATACCCAGGGAATGACGGGGGCGGTGTTTCAGATGTTCAACCACGGCACCATCACCGCCATGCTCTTTCTGATTGTGGGGGTCCTCTACGATCGGACGCACACGCGGGGGCTCAACGACTTCGGGGGCCTGATGAACCAGATGCCCCGGTATGCCGGGGTCATGACGGTGGCCTTTTTCGCGGCGCTCGGCCTCCCCGGGCTCAGCGGATTCATCAGCGAGGCATTCTCGCTCCTGGGGGCCTTCCAGACCTTCCGCACCCTCACCATTGTGGCGGCGGTCACGATCGTGTTGACTGCCGGCTACATGCTGTGGGTGCTCCAGCGGGTGTTTCTGGGCACGCTCCCCGAGAAATGGCGCGGACTCACCGACATGGACGGCCGGGAAACGGCCATGCTGCTTCCCCTGGCCGCCATCGTCATCGTTCTGGGGGTGTATCCCTCGCCGGTCCTGAATCTCATGACTGGTTCCCTGAACCAGCTTGCCGGCCTGCTCCAGGAAGCCGGCCGCATCGCCGTGGTCGGCCTCAACTGAGGGCGCGCATGACCGAACAGATACTCTCTGATCTGGGTTTCATCGGACCCGAGATAGCGCTGACGGCGGCGCTTCTGGCGGCAATCCTGGCGGACCTGGCATTCCGCCGGATGGCGGCGCCGGGAGGCTTCATAGCCCTGGCGGGACTGGCCGTGTCCGCCCTTCTCCTGGCGGGCCGGCAGGGGGAACAGGCGCTCCTGTTCGGGGGCATGCTGGCGGTGGATCCGTTTGCGTGGTACTTCCAGCTGATGGTGCTGGTCTCAGCGGCCGCCGTTGTCGTGTTCAGCATGCAATCCGCCGAGCTGGCGCCTGCGGCCCGGCCGATGGGAGAATACTACCCCCTTCTTCTCGCCCTCACGCTGGGACTGATGCTGATGGCGGGGGCAAGCAACCTTCTCATGATGTATCTGGCGATGGAGCTCTCGAGTCTGAGCTCCTACGTGCTGGCCGGGTATACGCGCGAGGCGCCCGATTCCAGCGAGGCCTCTCTGAAGTACCTGATCTACGGGGCGGTCGCCTCCGGGCTCATGCTCTACGGAGCTTCGATCCTGTACGGACTTACGGGTTCCCTGGGATTCCAGGGGGTGAACAGCCGGCTTGCAGAGGGGGGGATCAACACCGTTCCCCTTCTTCTGGCGGGGCTGCTCGTGCTGGCGGGACTGGGGTACAAGATCTCGGCGGTGCCGTTTCACTCCTGGACTCCCGATGTCTATGAGGGCGCCCCCATTGCCATCACCGCCTTCCTCTCCGTGGCATCCAAGGCGGCCGGGTTTGCCCTCCTGATACGCTTTCTGAAGGCGACGTTCATCGACGCTGGCGTTGCAGCGCTGCCGGCGGGGGCCTGGGCCACGCTGTCGGGTTTTGACTGGCCCACGATTCTTGCGGTGGTGTCGGCGCTTACCATGACCGTGGGGAATCTGATCGCCGTCTGGCAGAACAACATGAAGCGGCTGCTGGCCTACTCCAGCATCGCCCATGCCGGGACAATGCTCATGGGACTGGTGGTCCTCACCGGGGAGGGGATAGCCGCCGTCATGGTGTACATGGCGGTCTACCTCTTCATGAACCTGGGCGCGTTCTACGTTGTGATGCGGGTTGCGGACAAGACGGGGAGCGAGGACATCGAGGACTACAAGGGTCTGGGGGCCCGGGCGCCTTTTCTCTCGGTCGCCTTCTCGGTGTTTCTGGTTTCCCTCACGGGCCTTCCGCCCACCGCCGGTTTCGTGGGCAAGCTCTACGTGTTTGCGGCGGCGATCAACGGCGGGTGGATTTGGCTGGCGGTGGTCGGCGCACTGAACGGTGTGATTGCCCTCTACTACTATGTCCGGGTGATGCGCAACATGTACCTGAGGACGGGGGAGGGGGGATCGCTTTCCTTCGGGCCCCTGTCGACGGGTGTGGTGTTGGCCCTCCTTGTGCCCACGCTTCTCTTCGGGGTCTATTTCTCCCCGCTCGTCAATCTGGCCCAGTCATCGGCCCGGCTCATCGGCCTTCCCTGAGGGGGGCGGACCCCTCCGGGTCACCCGGGAGCAGATGATCCGGATGCCATCCAGCACCAGGGATGGGACGCACGTCTCCACTGCAGGAACGAGGGGGGTCACCAGGCGCGCAAGTCCCCCCGTGGCTACGGCACGGGCCTCCGTGCCCAGTTCCCTGCGTATCCTCCGGATCATCCCGTCGACCGCGTCCGCGCACCCGAAGACGATCCCGGCCCGCATCCCCTCCTCCGTGCTCCTCCCGATCGCCTGATCCGGCATCCGGAGCTCGACTTCGGGAAGAAGCGCCGTCTTTCCATGCAGCGCCGCCGCCGCGGACCAGGGTCCGGGAGCAATGGCCCCTCCCAGGAAGCTGCCGTCGGCATCCACCACGTCGAAGGTAATGGCCGTGCCCAGGTCCACGACGATCAGCGGTCCCCCGAACCGTGAGAAGCCGGCAACGGCATTGCAGAGCCGGTCGGGTCCGAGCGCTGCACGGGGGGTGTACCGGATCGCGATGCCCAGCTCCATGTCGGCGTGGATGAAGAGGGGACGGACGCCGAACAGGCGCCCGCAGACGCCCTCCAGCCCAGCGGCAGCCGAGGGTACAACCGACGACACACCGATGGTGCGGATGTCGCCGCCTCCGGTGCCTGCCTTCCCCCGGATCTCCTCCAGGGCCGAAGTGATGGCCTCCCCTCCGTCCGGGCCGGGTGTGCCGATGCGGCATTCGGCCGCCAGGCGGTCGCCGTGGAAGAGGCCGATTGCCGTCCGTGTGTTGCCGATGTCCACTGCAATCAGCATGTCCCTCCCGCGGTTGAACGACCTTGGAGTGGGAATCAGGGTTCCACCAGGGACACGTCGCCGGCAAAGAAGACCCGCGGCCCTTCCGTCGTCTCCAGCATCAGACCCCCTTCGGGACTGAGGCCTGAAAAGTCCCCCGCGCAGGAGCGCTCTCCCTGGACCACGCACAGAGAAGTCCCGGGAGGGGATGCCCGGGCAAGCCATCGCGGAAGAAGGCCCCCGAACCCGTCGGCGCAGAATTCCGCATATGTCTCTTCGAGCGAGAGCATGATCTCCCCGAACAGGAGCACGGGATCGGGGTGCTCCCATCCCTCCAGCAGAAGGGAGGTGGCCCTGGATTCCAGCTCCGGCGGAAAGGACTCCTGGCAGAGATTGACCCCGAAGCCCAGGATGGCGAGTCCCGGACCGTCCCCCGGGAGGTTTCCTTCGACGAGGATTCCGCAGAACTTCCGTCTCCCCAGGAGCAGGTCGTTCGGCCATTTGCACCGGACGGAGACGCCGGCCACACTTTCCACGGCCCGGCTCAACGCCACTGCGGCAACCAGCGGCAGTGTGTTGAGGTCTCCCCGGGGTCGTTTCGGACGGAGCACCACGGAGCAGAGGAGGCTCTCGCCCTGCGGGGAAAACCACGTGCGGCCCTGCCTGCCCCTTCCCCCGGTCTGGTAACCGGCCGCCACGACCGTTCCCTCCGAGGCGCCGCATTCCGCCAGGACCCGCGCGCAGGAGCTTGTGGAATCGATCTCACGGAAGTAGTATGTCGGACGGCCGAAGGAGCGCGTCCGCAGCTTCTCCGTAAGCTGTTGCTCCAGGACCCGGGGGTCCTCCGTCTCCATCGGCTTCATGGGGGAATCCCTGCACGTGTTCCGACCTTCGGCGCCTCCCCCGCACCGGGTGGCTTCTGCGGTGAGCTTCGAGCTGATGATAGACAATCGCACGGGAAGAGTCAATCCGCCATGACAAAAGGGAGATGGATGCCATTCGGTACGACGCGAAGCGCCATTGTGGCAGGCGATCGGGGTAACCCCCGTTGGATGGATTTCTCATAAGTCATTGTCAGACATTTAGTAACCGGCCATCTCAAGATCGAGCCACTCTGGCATATCGGTTGCGATAAGGGAGTGAAGCGAAGAATCACATAATAGGCACCCCCTTCCATCGGGGCCCCGGGCGGGCCGGGGGTGCCCTTGCACAGAGAGGAGCGCATCATGGGCAAGATCATAGGCATCGATTTGGGCACAACCAACTCCGTCGTGGCCGTCATGGAGGGAAAGGATCCGGCGGTCATCGCCAATGCGGAAGGGGGGCGCACCACGCCTTCGGTGGTGGCCTTTGCCAAGAGCGGGGAACGCCTCGTGGGGCAGGCTGCCAAGCGCCAGGCCGTCACCAATTCTCAGAATACCGTGTACTCCATCAAGCGCTTCATGGGGCGCTTCTTCGATGAGGTCACCGAAGAGATGAGGTCCGTCTCCTTCAAGGTGGTGCGCGGAGACAACAACACGGCCCGGGTGGATGTGGGAGGGAGGATCTACTCCCCCCCCGAGATCAGCGCCATGATACTGCAGAAGATGAAGCAGACCGCGGAGGACTATCTGGGGCAGAAGGTCACCGACGCCGTCATCACCGTGCCCGCCTACTTCAACGACGCGCAGCGGCAGGCCACCAAAGAGGCGGGAGAGGTGGCGGGCCTCACCGTTCGGAGAATCATCAATGAGCCGACGGCGGCAGCGCTGGCCTACGGCCTGGACAAGAAGACCAAGGACCTGAAGGTTGCGATCTACGACCTGGGGGGCGGAACCTTTGACATCTCCATCCTGGAGCTCGGGGAGGGCGTGTTCGAGGTGAAATCCACCAACGGCGACACCCACCTGGGAGGAGACAACTTCGATCAGCGCCTCGTGGACCACATTGCCGACGAATTCCGGAAGACGGAAGGGATGGACCTGCGGAAGGATCCCATGGCGTTGCAGCGCCTCCGGGAGGCCGCGGAGAAGGCCAAGATGGAGCTCTCCCAGCTCATGCAGACGGAGGTGAACCTCCCGTTCATTACCGCCACTGCCGAAGGCCCGAAGCACCTGAACATGACCATTACCCGCACCCGTTTCGAGCAGCTTGTGGACGACCTGGTGCAGCGGACGGTTCCGCCCGTGCAGAAGGCCCTTCAGGATGCCGGGCTTTCCCCGCGCGACATCGACGAGGTCATCCTGGTGGGCGGCATGACCCGGGTTCCCCGAGTCCAGCAGCTGGTGAAGGACATCTTCGGGAGGGAGCCCAACAGGAGCGTGAATCCCGACGAGGTGGTGGCGGTGGGGGCGGCAATCCAGGGAGGGGTCCTCTCGGGGGATGTGACGGATGTGCTGCTTCTGGACGTGACCCCCCTGGCGCTGGGGATCGAGACCCTGGGAGGGGTGATGACCCGTCTCATTGATGCCAACACCACCATACCCACCAAGAAGAGCGAGGTGTTTTCCACCGCGTCCGACAGCCAGACATCGGTGGAGATCCACGTGCTGCAGGGGGAGCGCCCCATGGCCGTGGACAACAGAACCCTAGGCCGGTTCCACCTGGATGGCATTCCCCCGGCCCCCCGCGGCATGCCCCAGATCGAAGTGACATTCGACATCGATGCGAACGGGATCCTCCACGTGGCCGCCAAGGACAAGGCGACGGGCAAGGAGCAATCCATCCGGATCACTTCCTCCAGCGGTCTGAGCAAGGAAGAGGTGGAGCGCATGAAGGCGGAGGCGACTTCCCATGCCGCAGACGACAGAAAGCGGAAGGAGGAGATCGACCTGAAGAACCAGGCCGACAATCTCGTCTTCCAGACGGAGAAGCAGCTCAAGGAGCTCGGAGACAAGGTGGATCCGGCCCTGCGGGCCAAGATCGAAGCCGCCGCATCCCGCCTGAAGGACGCGGTGACGAAGGGGAACGCGGAAGCGCTGCGGTCGGGCACCGAAGAGCTGAATGCGGCCTGGAACGAGGCCTCCGCCCAGATGTACCAGCGGGCCGCGGCCCAGGGACCGGGCCAGGCGGCCGGGGGAGCGGAGGGCGGCGGGGCGGGAGCCACCGAGAAGAAGGTGGAGGACGCCCAGTACGAGGTGATGGACGAGAAGAACAAGAAGCGGTAAAGCCCCACCTCCGGGGTGTTCCGAGAACGGAAGGCGAGGCGTCCCCTCGCCTTCCGTGTGAGAGGGGCCGAAGGAGACACACAACCCATGACAGACCCCAACAATCTGACGCTGAAGGCGCAGGAGGCGCTCCGGCAGGCACAGGAACTTGCCTCCTCGAAGGACCACCAGGTCATAGAGCCCGTGCACATCCTCGCATCGCTTCTGGCGGATGAGTCGGGAACCGCGCCGGCCATCCTGGAGCGGATCGGAACACCCGCAGGCCGGGTCCGCGGGCTCCTGGACCAGCTCCTGGATGCTCTGCCCCGGGTCCATGGGGGGGGCGTGGGACAACCGGCATTCTCCAGGGTCTCGGGCGCCCTGCTCGACAGGGCCCTGAGTGAGGCGCGCGGTTTGCGGGATGAGTACACCGGCACGGAACATATTCTGCTGGCCCTTCTGGAGGAGGAGGGGGGGGCGGCGGGGAGGATTCTCACAGAGGCGGGTGTCACGCGGGCGGGTCTGCTGCTCGCCCTGAAGGACTTTCGCGGAGCGCATCGGGTTGTGGACCAGAACCCGGAGGAGAAATACCGGGCCCTCAAGCGTTTCGGACGGGATCTGAACGAGTATGCCCGCAGGGGACGCCTGGACCCCGTCATCGGACGGGAAGAGGAGATCCGCCGGGTGCTTCAGGTGCTGTCCCGCCGCACCAAGAACAACCCGGTTCTCATCGGGGAACCGGGTGTCGGGAAGACGGCGATCGCGGAAGGGATTGCGCACCGCATTGTGCAAGGGGATGTGCCGGAGCCTCTCAAGTCGAAGCGGATCGTGGCACTGGATATGGGCACCCTGATTGCGGGAACGACCTTCCGGGGGCAGTTCGAAGAGCGGCTGAAGGCGCTCATCCGGGAGGTGGAGGAATCCGGGGGGGAGGTGATCCTCTTCATCGATGAGCTCCATACGCTCGTGGGGGCCGGTGCGGCGCAGGGGGCCGTGGATGCAGCCAACATGCTCAAGCCCGCGCTGGCGCGCGGGGATCTCCGGGCGATCGGGGCCACCACCGTGGACGAATACCGGAAGCACATTGAGAAGGACCCCGCCCTTGAACGCCGATTCCAGCCGGTGCTTGTGGAGGAACCCTCCGTGGAGGACACCGTCTCCATCCTTCGCGGATTGAAGGAGAAGTACGAAGTGCATCACGGCGTCCGGATTACGGACGGCGCCATTGTGGCCGCGGCGGAGCTGGCGAACCGGTACATTGTGGACAGGTTCTTCCCCGATAAGGCCGTGGACCTGGTGGATGAGGCGGCCTCCCGCCTCCGTCTGCAGATCGACTCGCTCCCGGAGGAACTGGACGGGGTCGAGCGGAGAATCCACCAGCTTGAGATCGAGCGGGAGGCCCTCCGGCGGGAGGAGGACGAGGCCTCCCGGCTCCGTCTGTCGGCCGTGGAAACCGAGCTGGAGGAACTGCGGGGGAAGCAGACGGTTCTCCGGGTGCAATGGCAGAAGGAGCGTGATCTCATTCAGTCCATCCGTCGCATGAAGGAGGAGATGGAGCGGACGAAGGGATCGGCCGAGCGGGCGGAACGGGAAGGGGATCTGGCCCGGGTGGCGGAGCTGCGGTACGGGGTTCTGACGCAGCTTGCCCGATCCCTGGAGAAGGCCACCGGAGTGCTGCGCGCGGCGCAGCAGGGCAGCCGGATGTTGAAGGAGGAAGTGGAGGCCGAGGATATCGCCGGGATCGTGGCCCGGTGGACGGGCATACCCGTGGCCCGGATGCTGGAAGGGGAACGGGAGAGACTTCTCCGGCTGGAAGAACGGCTCCATGAGAGGATCGTGGGCCAGGAAGAGGCGGTGCGGGCCGTGAGTGAGGCGGTCCGGCGCGCCCGGGCGGGCCTTCAGGACGAGAAGCGCCCCATCGGGTCCTTCATATTCCTGGGAAGCACGGGAGTGGGGAAAACCGAGCTGGCCCGCGCCCTCGCGGAAATCCTCTTCAACCACGAAACGGCGATGGTGCGGATCGACATGAGCGAGTATATGGAGAAGTTCTCCGTCTCGCGGCTGATCGGCGCCCCCCCGGGATACGTGGGCTACGAGGAGGGAGGGCAGCTCACGGAGGCGGTCCGGCGGAGGCCGTACACGGTTGTCCTCCTGGATGAGATTGAAAAGGCACACGCAGACGTGTTCCATGTTCTCCTCCAGGTGCTGGATGACGGCCGGTTGACGGACGGGAAGGGAAGGACCGTGGACTTCCGCAATACGATCATCATCATGACCTCCAACCTGGGTTCCCATCTCATCCAGGAACGGATTGGCCGGGATGCTTCGGACCCGGCCGCGGGTGCCACCCCCGCCGGGCTCCGGGAGGAGCTGATGCGGATGCTCCGGCAGACCCTCCGGCCGGAGTTCCTGAACCGCGTGGACGATGTGATTGTGTTTGCTCCCCTCGGGCGGGGGGAGGTCCGTCGGATCGTCGGGCTCCAGCTCGCGCGGGTGGCTGCGATGCTCCGGAGGAAGGAAATGACGCTGGAGGTGACCCCCTCCGCCGAGGCGCGCCTGGCGGATCTGGGCTACGATCCCGTGTACGGCGCCCGGCCTCTGAAGCGGGTCATCCAGCAGCATGTGGTGAACCGGCTGGCCGAGGGGCTTCTGGGTGGGTCGTTCATGGAAGGGGAGGCCCTCATCCTGGATGCGGAAGGGTCCGCGCCGGACGGGTTCTCCCTCCGGGCGGCCTCCCCCAGCCCGGTCACCGCTCCGGGTTCCGCCGCGTGACGGCAGGTGTATCGGAGCGCACAGGGGCTCCCGCGGTTCTTGATTTCCCATCCAGGGATTGGTACCTTCCCGATGCAAGGAACATCACCCAGAACCCCAACCCATGGTGGTCCGCATGATTGCCCTGGCCGTACACGGAGGCGCATGGGATATTCCCGATGAGCTGGTGGAGCCCCACCGGGAAGGGCTTCAACGGTCCCTGAACGCCGGCTGGACGGCTCTGCTGCGGGGTGGAACCGCCGTGGATGCCGTGGAGGCCGCCATTGTGACAATGGAGGACGATGAGGCGTTCGACGCCGGACGGGGCTCCTTCATCAACCAGGCGGGGGAAGTGGAGCTGGATGCCAGCATCATGGACGGCCGGACCATGCGCGCGGGAGCCGTGGCCGGGGTGCAGAACATCCGCAATCCCATCCGGCTCGCCCGGAAAATCATGGACGAAAGCGAACACGTGCTCCTTGCCGGGATGGGTGCCGTCCGGTTTGCCCGGGAACATGGCCTGTCCACCTGCTCCCAGGATGACCTCATTACGGACCGCGAGCTGCAGCGATGGCGGGAGACCCAGCGCAGGGGAGGGGGGAGTGTGAAGGACGCATTCCGGAGAAAGAAGGTCCCCGCCGACACCGTGGGCGCCGTGGCGCTGGATGCCGCGGGGGATTTTGCATCCGGGACATCCACAGGGGGGGTTCCCAACAAATACCCGGGGCGTGTGGGGGATTCCCCCCTCATCGGCTGCGGGACCTATGCGGAGAACGGCCTGGGGGGGGTTTCCACCACGGGGTGGGGGGAGGCCATGATCCGGGTGGTGATGGCAAAATCGGTTCTGGACACTCTGGAGCGCAATCAGGCCGGTCCCCAGGCGGCGGCGGAGGAAGGCATCCGGATGCTGGAGCGCAAGGTCCAGGGGTTTGGAGGTGTGGTGGTTCTGGGCCGGTCGGGGGCCGTGGGTCTCGCCTTCAACACACCCCGCATGGCCCGGGGATACATGACGGCCGCGATGGACACTCCGGTCGTCCTGGTGTAAGTCCCGCGCAGCGGAAACCGGCCGCGGCGCTCCGGGTCGCCACACGTACCGGGCGAGGCCATGCATCGTGCGGGAATCCTCCCTGATCGGACACCTTCTCGAGTTTGCCGCCGCCGGTGACCCCCTTCCCTCTGACATCCGTCTGCAGCAGTTCTTCCGCCGCCGGCGCTACCTGGGTCCGCGGGAGCGCCGTTTCATCAGCGACAGGTACTTCGGGATCCTGAGGAACAGACGCCTCCTGGAGACGATGGCGGCATCAGGCGCAGAGGCCTCGGGAATTCCGCTCCCCTCGTCCCACGCGGCCCTGTACGCATTGTATGCTCTGGTGTTCTGCGGGGAGGAGCGGGAGCGGCTTCCTGCGCTGGTGGCACCCTTCTGGGGGGGGGAGGTGCACCCGGGGGATCTTGCACGCTGGCTCGAAGCCGCATCCATGGCGGACCTGCCGTCCGCGGTCAAGGCGGACCCGGCGGAGCTCCTCGCCGTCGAGACCTCGATGCCCTCGGCGGCGGCCGCCGAATGGACGGCCCGCCTGGGGGTGGAGGAAGCCCGGCGTCTCGCGCGCGCCCTGAATGAAGAGGCCCCCGTGGTGGTGCGGGTGAACACCCTGCGGGCCGATCGAGATCGCGTCATGCGCGCGCTGGAGCGGGAGGGAGTGGAGGCCGCTCCGACCCCGTATGCTCCCGCGGGGCTCATCCTTGCCCGGCGGATTCCTCTGGGTGGATCCGCCTCCTTCGCGGCGGGCTCCTATGAGCTCCAGGACGAAGGCAGCCAGATCCTGTCACACCTTCTGGAGGTGGAGCCGGGCATGACGGTACTGGATGCCTGTGCGGGAGCGGGGGGAAAATCCCTGCACCTCGCAGCCCTCATGGAGAACCGCGGCCTGATCGTGGCGACGGATGCGGATCGGAGACGCCTCCTTCGCCTGCCGCCCCGCGCCCGGAGGTCAGGCGCCTCCATTGTACGTGTTGCTCCCGAAGCCCGCCCCGACGCGGTGTACGTCCGGATGGCCGGCAAGGCGGACGCTGTCATACTGGATGTTCCCTGCTCCGGTACGGGAATCTATCGCCGGAGTCCGTGGTTGAAGTTCCCTCCGCCGGGGGCCTGGGAGCGCCTGGAGGCGGTCCAGGCGGACATCCTCCGCGCATGCGCCCCATGCGTACGCCCCGGGGGACGGCTCCTGTACTGCACCTGCGCCCTCCGCCAGGCCGAGAACGAGGCGCAGATCGCCCGCTTCCTGGCCGCGCACCCGGTTTTTCACCAGGTTCCCGCCGGAGAGATTCTCCGGCGCCAGGGGATTGCCATCGACTCCGGGGGGGCGGGACTCACGCTGGCCCCCCACCGGACGGGCACCGACGGCTTCTTCGCAGCGGTCCTCGTCCGGGAGTCTCGTTGATTGTGAGCCGGTCAATGCATATGTTGCGTATGCAGTACCCACATGAGAGGTGATTCCCCATGAGGCGATTCCTGTTCTTCGCACTCCTGATGCTCCTGGGGGGCGGCTGCGGCAGGGAACATCCCCGCGATATTTTGGCGCGGGCGGAGGAGGCGCAGAAGGCGGGCGATACAAACCGGGCCCTGCGGGAGTATGTCCGTGTCGCCTCCGAGTATCCGGGAACCCAGGAGGCCGAAGCAGCCCTGTTCCGCATCGCTGCGGTGCAGACGAACGAGCGGCGGGATATGGCGGGGGCGGTGGGGGCCTACAAGATGTACCTCCGGGACTTCCCCGAGGGCGCGCAGGCTCCGACCGCCCTCTTCCTCGTCGGATACCTCTACAACAACGAGCTGGGGAGGATCGACAGCGCGGCGGCAGCCTACCGGGAGTTCCTCGAGCGGTTCCCCGCGCACGAGATGGCCCCCTCGGCCCGCTACGAACTGAGAACCCTCGGCCGCTCCCCACAGGACTCCCTTTCTCTCCCACTGCCCTCTCCGTCCGCCGGGCCCGCCCCTTCCCCGGCCCCGGCCGGGGGATAGTCCGTGCGGGAGGAATACCGCCGGTTTCTGGATCCCCAGGTCGTTTCCCGCATCTCCAACATGGAGTTGCGGGCGCGGTTGGTGGTGGAGGGGTTCATCACGGGACTCCACCGGAGTCCCTATCACGGCTTCAGCGTGGAGTTCGCGGAGCACCGGCAGTATATGCCGGGAGACGAGATCCGGCGCATTGACTGGAAGGTCTACGGGCGGACGGGCCGGCACTACGTCAAGCAGTACGAGGAAGAGACCAATCTGAAGGCGTACATCGTCCTGGACGCAAGCCGCTCCATGGCCTTTGCTTCCCCCGGCAGGGTGTCCAAGATCGAATACGCCTCCTCCCTGGCGGCCGCCCTGGCGTACATGATGATCAGACAGCAGGATGCCGTGGGGCTGGCCGTCTTCGATGAGGCCGTCACGTCCTATCTCCCCCCGCACGCCACCAAGACGTATCTCCGGCAGCTCCTGATCGCCCTGCAGCAGGTGCAACCCGCGCGGCGGACCGGGGCTGCCCGTTCTCTTCACCAGGTGGCGGAGCGTATCAGGCGGCGGGGTCTCGTGATCGTCCTGAGCGATCTCCTGGAGGACCCGGCGGATGTGATGGCCGCCCTGAAACACTTCCGGCACCGGAAGAACGAGGTCCTGGTGATGCACCTCCTGGACCCGCTCGAACGGAGCTTCGACTTCGGAGAAGATGCGCGGTTCCGGGACATGGAGACCGGTGACCAGATGGTGACGCAGCCCTGGCAGGTCGGTCGTGCCTACCGCCGGTCCATGGAGGAGTTCTGTCATCGCTACAAGAAGGAGTGCGGGGAAAACTACATCGATTATGTGCTCCTGGACACCACGGTCCCCTTTGACACAGCCCTTGTCCGCTACCTGCAGAGGAGGGAAATGCTTGGCTGACTCCATTCCCGGCACCGCTTCCCGCCCCGGGCCGGGCGACAAAATCATGATTCGCGGGGCGCGGGAGCACAACCTTAAGAACATCGATGCGGACATTCCCCGGGACCGGCTCGTGGTGATCACGGGCCTGTCCGGGTCCGGAAAATCCTCGCTTGCCTTCGATACCGTGTATGCCGAAGGCCAGAGACGCTTCGTGGAGAGCCTCTCGGCGTATGCCCGCCAGTTCCTGGACGTCATGGAGCGTCCCGAGGTGGAGTCCATGGAGGGGTTGAGCCCCGCCATCGCCATCCAGCAACAGGCTGTCGCGCAGAACCCCCGGTCCACCGTGGGGACGGTGACCGAAATCTACGACTACCTCCGGCTTCTCTTCGCCCGGACGGGGGTGCAGGAATGCCACCGGTGCGGGCGGACCGTCCTGAAGCAGACGGCGGACCAGATCGTGGACCGGCTGATGGAACTGCCCCCGGGAACCCGCATGCAGATTCTGGCTCCGGTCGTTCGGGGGCGGAAGGGCCGCTACCGGGAGCTCTTCGAGGAGATTCTAAGGGACGGATTCGTCCGGGTGCGCGTGGATGGAACCGTCCAGGAAATCCGGAAGGGAATGCAGCTCGACCGGTACCGTATCCACGATGTCGAGATCGTGGTGGATCGCCTGGCCGTGCGAAGCGATCTCCGGGCGCGGATCGCGGACTCGGTGGACGTGGCCCTCCGGTTCGGTTCGGGCGTCGTGCTGGTCCAGACAGGGGATGAAGAGCCCCACGCCCCGGGGGGGGCGCGGCCCCCCGGGGGGGCGAACACTCCGCTCCTCATGAGCCGGCATCTCTGGTGCCCCGCCTGCGGGCTGAGCTTCGAAGAACCGACGCCGGCTTCCTTCTCCTTCAATTCCCCGTACGGGGCCTGCCCGTCCTGCACGGGCCTGGGGGAGAGGAAGGAGTTCTCTCTGGATCTCATTCTCCCCGACCCTTCTCTCTCCATCCGGGAGGGCGCCCTGGCGCCTCTGGGCAAACCGCGCCCCACCTGGGCCTTCAGCCAGATCCGGGCGGCGGGCCGGCGCTATGGCTTCGACTTTGATACGCCGCTGAAGAAACTCACCAAGAAGGCCCGGGGCGCGCTGCTCTACGGGACCGGGGAGGAGAAGCTCGAGGTGGAGTACCGGTTTGCCTCCGGACGGACGGCCACCTACAGGCACCGGTTCGGGGGGCTGCTGGATATCCTGAAACACCAGTATGAGGAGGCCCGGACCGGCAGCGTGAGGGAGTGGGTGGAATCGTACATGTCGGCGGCCCCGTGCGCGGAGTGCGGGGGGGGGCGCCTTCGGCAGGAGAGCCTGGCGATCCGCCTGATGGATGCGGGCACGGGACAACGGTATGCCATCCGGGACATTGTCGGGATGAGTCTCGGCCAGGCGGGGGAGTTTTTCCGGAGGCTCCGTCTCGAGGATCGTCGGGCGGTGATTGCGCGGCCGATCCTGAAGGAGATTCGGGAGCGCCTCGCGTTCCTGGTGGATGTGGGCCTGGAGTATCTGACACTGGACCGGCCCGCCCGGACCCTGTCCGGTGGAGAGGGCCAGCGCATCCGGCTTGCCACGCAGATCGGATCGCAGCTGGTGGGGGTGCTCTACATTCTGGACGAGCCGAGCATCGGACTGCACCAGCGTGACAACATCAAGCTCATCCGTTCCCTGAAACGGCTTCGGGACATGGGGAATACGGTCATCGTCGTGGAGCATGATCGGGAGATGATCGAGAGTGCGGACTTCGTGCTGGATCTGGGACCCGGCGCGGGTGCATACGGGGGGTATGTGGTCGCGGCGGGCTCCCCCCGCGCGCTTCCCCGCCGGAACGACGCGCTCCCGCCGGTCGGCCACGGCTTCGAACCCGTTTCGTACACCGCGCAGTACCTGAGCAGGGAGCGGAGCATTCCGGTGCCTGAACACAGAAGGCCCCCGGGAAAGCGGCGGCTGATCCTGGTCGGCGCCTCCGGGAACAATCTGAAGGAC
Organism: Bacteroidota bacterium; assembly: GCA_049587715.1. Classification (GTDB taxonomy): domain Bacteria; phylum Bacteroidota; class Ignavibacteria; order UBA10030; family UBA6906; genus JBAVEL01. The sequence goes on along the minus strand of JBAVEL010000084.1, from coordinate 4,643 downwards.
GTCACCCTGCGCCTCCCTCTGGGGACCCTTGTTGCGATCACGGGGGTGAGCGGCTCGGGGAAGTCCTCCCTGATCACGGAAACCCTGTACCCCGCCCTTGCGCGGGGCCTGTCCCGCACGCGGGAACTCCCGCTTGCGTACCGGAAGATATCGGGGGCGGATCAGGTGGACAAGGTGATACGGATCGATCAATCGCCCATCGGCCGCACGCCGCGATCCAATCCGGCCACGTACACCGGGCTCTTTACGCTGATCCGGGACCTGTTTGCCCGGATGCCCGAAGCAGGGATCCGGGGCTATCGGGCGGGCAGGTTCAGCTTCAACGTGGCCGGTGGGCGGTGCGAGGGGTGTGAAGGAGACGGGGTGAAGCGGATTGAAATGAATTTCCTGCCCGACGTGTACGTTGTGTGCGATGTCTGCAGGGGGAAGCGGTACAACCGGGAAACCCTGCAGGTGCTCTACAGGGGGAAGTCGGTTGCGGACGTGCTGGAGATGACCGTACGGGAGGCCTCCGAGTTCTTCAGCGAGATCCCCCGCCTCTGCGCGAAGCTCCGGACCCTGCGTGATGTGGGCCTCGGCTACATCCGGCTCGGGCAGCAGGCCACCACCCTCAGCGGGGGAGAAGCACAGCGGGTGAAGCTCTCGGCCGAGCTCTCGCGCACGGCCTCGGGCAGGACGCTGTATATCCTGGATGAGCCGACCACAGGGCTTCACTTCGAGGACATCCGGGTCCTCCTGGAACTCCTCAACAGGCTTGTGACCCGGGGGAGCACGGTCGTGGTCATTGAGCACAATCTGGATGTGATCAAGGCGGCTGACTGGATCGTGGACCTGGGACCGGGGGCCGGGGAAGCCGGGGGCCGGATCGTCGCACAGGGGACGCCCGAGGAGGTTTCCCGGACGGAGGGATCCTGCACGGGGGAATTCCTGAGGAGGGAGCTGACCCGATCGTCAGCCGCCTCTGCCTGAAGCGCCTCCCGCACGGCCCGAAACCCAGGGCGATCCCTGCAGAAAGAAGCGCCAGGGGAGGTCCCTCCCCCGGGTGATGCCGACCCGCACGGAGCACCCCACGCGCCTGGCCCCGGAGCCCGGCGCAGGGGGCGTGATCCAGATGCGGCCGCCGCAGAGATCCAGACCGTTTTCCCGCATCCCTATGCCAAGGGCGCGTGAGAGCCGTGCCGGCCCGCGGGCCACGTCCCGGACCCGGCCTCCGCCCCTCCTTCTCCGCATCAGGTCCGCCCCGATGAGGGGTTCCAGGGCCCTCAGAAGAACGGCCGCGCCCGTGCCCTCCCCCTGGGTCACCACGTTCGCGCAGTGGTGCATTCCGTACACGAAGTAGACGTAGAGATGTCCCCCCTCGAGGAACATTGCCCCGTTTCTGGCCGTCCGTCCCCGGAAGGAGTGGCTGGCGGGGTCTCCCTGTCCCCCGTATGCCTCCACCTCCACGATGCGCCCCCCCGTGAGGGTTCCGCGGTGAAGGCACAGGAGCATGCAGCCCGGAAGATCCCGGGCGACGGCGAGGGTGTGCCGGAGGTAGAAGCTCCGGAGAAGGGGGGGAAAGCGCCGCCGGAGGGTCTCCAGGAGACCGGAACCCGACGGGGTCCCCTTCGTGAGCGGCCGCTCTTCCCCCCGGAGTCGGTCCGTTCTGGAGGAGGAAACTGCCATCGCCATCCCCCGCCTGCGGGAGGCCCGGACCCCTACAGGAGGGTGTACGTGAGGCCGAGTGCGAGGGTCTGCTTGATCTGCGTCCGGGGGGAGATGTCGGGTTCCCCCACGACCTGCGCGCTCAGGACAACCGTCACGTACCGGTTGACCTTTGCCGTCACGCCATTGTCTGAACGGAGGATGATCCGATCCGGCGCGCGGAAGGGAGAAAACAGCTCCAGCCGAGCCGAGACCGTCATGTTGGCGGCAAACTCCCATTGCAGCTCCGTGACCGATTCCATCCCCCCGTGGAGGCGGAACTTCTCCCGTTCGCCGGGTGTGTCCGGGTCGTCGGAGTAGCCCGTATGGTCCGACGTCACGACTTCCCGGGCCGCCAGCCCGAGGCGGGTGATGAGTTCGGGAACAGGCCGGTAGGCCGCTCCCGCGCTCTGCGTCAGGTATGCGGGATCGAAGAAGCCGGAGACCTGTGTGCGCGTCCCCGCGTTGTCGTAGGTGAACCCGGGGGCGAACTGCGTGCGGAGAGTCACGGAACCGTATGGATTGATGTGCACTCCCATTCTGTAGATGAGCAGGGATTCAAAGTACAGCTCGTCATCCGTCTTCCGCAGGCCCTGGCTCCCCAGACGCGCCTGGCCGAATGCCAGCCGGTAGCTGTTGGCCCAGGACAGAGCCCGTTCCGAGTCCGTGGAATGCCCTGCAAGAAGGACGGCCCAGGAGAGCGCGTTCTCGCCGCCGGGGGCCCAGTCCCTGTAGGAGACCTGGCTGAGGTTCAGGGTTCCCGCCAGACCGTGCCGCCAGCCCGAGGGCTGTGACGTATCAGGGGCGGTGGCCGCCTGCTCCCGGAATCGCTTCTCTCTGTCCAGATCGGTGCCTGCGGGCTGGTCCTGGGCCGCCAGCGGGAGTGCGGCAAGCAGGAGAATCGCCTGTGCAAGGAATGCCTTCATGGAATGGGATCCTGATGATTGTGGTGGTGTCCGGAACTCAGAACAAGCCCCTGCGGGAAGAGCGCCTTCCCCCGCCCAACCCCAGCGCCCCGAGAAGTCCGCGGGTCAGCTCTCTGGCAACCGTGGCGCCGATCCGGCGCGAGAGGGGGCTCCGGAGGATCTTCTCGACGGAAGAGCCGCCCCCGGGTTCTCCGCTCCGCCCGTCCGGGCGCGCCGGCAGCGAGCGTTCCGCCCTCCCCCGGAGGAGCTCATATGCGCTCTCCCTGTCCGCGGACTGCGCGTATCTGGGTGCCAGGAGGGAATCCCTGCACACCTCCCGGATTTCCTCCTCCGTCAGAATGCCCATGCGGGATGACGGGGCGCGCAGGAGGGTGTGCACCAGCGGCGTGGGAATCCCCCTCTCGTCCAGGGCGGTGACGAAGGCCTCGCCGGTGGCGAGGGTCGTGAGCTGTTCGTCCGTCCTGTAGTACTCCGTTTGGGGGTAGTTCTCGGCGGCCACGCGGATGCTCTTCCGGTCCGCCGCCGTGAAGGCCCTGAGCGCGTGCTGGACCTTCAGCCCGAGCTGGGCCAGGATCTCCCGTGGGAGGTCTGCGGGGGACTGGGTGCAGAAGAAGATGCCCACGCCTTTGGAGCGGATGAGGCGTATGGTCGTCTCCATCTGGTCCAGGAGCGCCGCCGATGCATCCTTGAACAGGAGGTGCGCTTCGTCCACAAACACGGCCAGCTTGGGGGCTTCCAGGTCGCCCTCTTCGGGGAACCGGGCGTGCATCTCGGCCAGAAGGGAGATCATGAAGGTGGAGAAGAGCCGGGGCCTGGACAGCATGTCTGCCAGCCGGATCACGTGGACGATCCCGCGGCCGGCTGCATCGGTGCGGAGAAGATCCTGAACGTCGAACGAGGGCTCCCCGAAGAAGGCCTCGGCGCCCTCCTGCTCCAGGGCCGCCAGGGACCGGATGATGGCGCCCGTGGAGGCCGCGCTCACACGCCCGTAGGTGCGTTCGATTTCCTCCTGTCCGCCCCGCGTCAGATGCAGGAGGGCCTCCTTCAGGTCCTTGAGGTCCAGGAGGAGCAGGCCGTGATCGTCACAGTACTTGAATGTCATGGCGAGCACGCCCGCCTGGACATCCCCGGCTCCCAGGATCCGGGCAAGGAGAAGCGGGCCGAACTCTGAGACCGTGGCCCGCATCCTGGCTCCCGGACCTTCCGACATCGTCAGGAACTCCACGGGATAGCCGGATGCCTTCCACGGGAGACCCATCGCCGCGTGGCGTTCCAGCACGCGCGGCGCGGCTTCTCCCGGCCTGGCGATGCCGCTCAGGTCTCCCTTCATGTCCATGAGGAGAACGGGAACACCCTTCCCCGAGAGGGCCTCGGTCAGCACCTGCAGGGTTCTGGTCTTCCCCGTGCCCGTGGCTCCGGCAATCAGCCCGTGGCGGTTGAGGGTGCGAAAGGGGACGCGGACCTCCAGCCCCGGTTCAGGGGTGCCCCCGTAGACGCCCGCTCCCAGGGCCGCCGCATCCCCCGCGCATGCATATCCCGTGCGGATCGTCTCGACGAACGACTGCCGGTCCGGCATCGCGCCCCCTATCCCTTCCGGAGCAGGTCGCGGATTTCAGTGAGCAGCACTTCCTGGCGGGGTGGAGGCGGCGGGGGTCCGGCCGGCGTTTCCTCCTTCTTCTTGAGGGAATTCATGCCCTTCACCATCATGAAGATGGCAAAAGCGATGATGAGGAAATTGATGATGGTATTGAGGAAGGCGCCGTACCGGAGCGTGACCGCCGGGGCATCTCCGGTTGCCTCCTTCACGATGAGGGACAGACTCCCGAAGTCCATGCCCCCGAGGAGCACGCCGATGGGGGGCATCAGGACATCGCTGACCAGGGAGGAGACGATGGCGCCGAAGGCCCCTCCGAGGATGATGCCCACCGCCATATCCATGACGTTTCCTCGCATAGCGAATTTCTTGAATTCCTCGAGCATCGCCGTTTCCTCTCTGTGTGTGGGGGGTGCGGATTCCCCCGGCCTGTTCCGGCC
>JBAVEL010000083.1:0-49941 GCA_049587715.1 Bacteroidota bacterium | reverse complement strand
AACTCACGACGTTTGTCCCAACGTCTGTCTCCTTTGCAATTCCACGTTCTGACAAACCAGTGAAACTGGCCCATCCCCCCAACGAGCCATATTACTTTTCGAAACAACAGCACAGATCCGGAGTTGAGCGCTTTGAGAAGAAATCAGGAACCATCCGGATCTACGGTCCGGAAAAGACCATTGGCGACTGCTTTCGCTTTCGGAACAAGCTTGGCGAAGATATCGCTCTTGAAAGTCTCAAGGAATATCTCCGACGCCCCAACCGAGACCTCAACAAGCTTATGACATTTGCCGACATATGCCGGGTCAAAGGGATTCTGACCCAGTATGTAAGAGCTATCATGGGATGAACGAGAAGCCCACAAATATCCCAGCCTCAGTCCTCGCGAAACTCAAGAACATTGCGGACAAGGCCAACCTCGATTTCAACTTCCTACTGCTTCGATACATTCAAGAGCGTTTTCTCTCTCGCCTGGCGGTATCGGGGTATGTTAACAAGTTCGTCCTGAAGGGTGGCTTCCTCCTTCTTGCTTACAACATCGAGAAAGCGAGGCCGACAAAGGATATTGACTTCCTCGGTATCAACATCTCACGTGACCGCAAAGAACTGGAACGCGTAGTACGCGAGATTGTGCTTGTTGATTTGAGCGACGGGATCAGGTTTTTGCCTGAGTCAGTCAGAAGCGCGGTGATCAAAGAAAAGGCAGACTACGATGGCATTCGAATCAAACTTACGGCCAACATTGGATCAGCGAAGAACACAATCCAAATTGACTGCGGCTTTGGTGATATCATAAGTCCGCATCCTCTCCAAATGGACTATCCCACCTTGCTTCACAAGGAAGGGATCAAGGTTCTGGCGTATTCCAAAGAGACAATTGTCGCAGAGAAGTTTGAGGCGATTGTGAAGCTCACAACATTCAATACTCGCATGAAAGACTTCTTCGACATAGTCTTTCTTGCGAGTGAATTCGATTTCGACGGCGCGACTCTCCAGGTAGCCATTCGAAACACTTTTGCTCGAAGGCAAACCAGTTTGAACTTGGCCGAAGAGCTTCTCCATTCAGATTTTGGCGGCCGTGCGCATTTCCAGCATCACTGGGATGCTTTCAAGAGGCGGACCCGGCTTACGACAAGGGATGTCTTCAGTGACATTTTCGAAGTGATTCAAGTATTCATCGGTCCAGCCATAGAAGCCGAAATGGCGGGAAAGGCCCTCTCCTTGAACTGGGATAGAACCGCCAAGAAGTGGTGTTGAAAGACAACGTTCTCCCCTCCCGCATCCTATAACCTCCGAGCACGTAGTACGTTGTTCAATCAACGGTACGACAGCAGAGGCATTGCATTCCGAACCCATGACTCCGATAGATGCAAAGAAGATTGAGCTTTTCACGTCCCGCTTTCACGGCAGAACAGACGTCTATGCGCGCCGCTGGGAAAAAGACGGACGATCTGGTTACAGCCCTGCCTATGAATTCGATTGGGACGAGTTTATGGCGCATAGGCGGCGGGGCGGTTCACTGAAGGATTCTCAAAATAAGAGGTCGCTACCTCTCACAGATGAGGTGATAAGAAAGCACCTCATTGGCCTGCAGGTCGTCGGCATTTATCCTATTCTCCCCGAAAACACATCATGCTTTCTCGCCGCCGATTTTGATGGAGAATCTTGGAGGAAGGAAGCAATGGCGTTCGTTGCTGAGTGCGCCAAGGTGGGAGTCGCTGCCTATCTCGAGCGTTCTCGCTCTGGAAACGGTGGGCATGCATGGATCTTCTTTTCTGAGCAATATCCCTGCTACAAGAGCCGACAGATCGGCCTCATGATCACACGCCGAGCATTCGGCATCTCGGAATTTGACAAAGAGATCAGCTTTGATCGGCTTTTCCCGAACCAGGACAGTCTTTCACAAGGTGGATTTGGAAACTTGCTCGCATTGCCATTTCAGGGCCGGTCGGTAGCACAGGGTAACACAGTCTTCATCGATTTGAGAACCGGTAATCCCTTTCCGGATCAATGGCAATTTCTGGAGGGGACCAAGCGCCATTCTGCACAAGAGTTGCACGTGGTCCATCAAAACCTATTTCTGCACAAAGTGGGACCATCTGCTACAACCTCAATTGCGGGTGATCGGCTTACTGTTTCTGTTAGGAATCACATCGCTGTTGCTCGCTCGCAGCTCACACCGGAATTGGTTGACTTCTTGAAAGAAGAGCTGAACTTCCTCAATACCCAATACTTGATGCAACGCCGACTCGGTAAATCAACTTACAAAGTGCAGAGATATTTCAAGTTGATTCAAGAGTCAGGAGATACGGTTCTGCTGCCAAGGGGGTTTCTGAACAAATTCACTACGTTTTTGAGCGAACACAGCATCACTCACTCAGTCCTCTACGACCGCCCTGTTTGGGATGAGGTTTCGTTTAGAACTTCTATCGAACTGACACCGTCTCAGACAAGGGCGGTTGAAGAAGCAATTGCGCATGAACAGGGGGTAATCGTAGCGCCATCAGGGAGCGGTAAAACAATTATCGGGATTGAGCTTATTGCGAGAAGGAAACTGCCGGCGCTGATACTTGTTCATCGCAGACAGATTTTGGATCAGTGGGTTGAACGAATCCAGGCATTTCTTGGCATACCCAAGGCCCACGTCGGTCAATACTCTGGGACAAAGAAGAACATTGGCAATCAGATTACAGTCGGCTTGCTGCAAAGCCTGGGTCGCAAAGGTGATCTCTCAGAATTGAAGAATCGGTTTGGGACAATTGTGGTTGATGAATGTCATCACATCCCGGCCTCGACATTCCGAGAGGTTGTCGCACAGTTCAACCCTCAATTTCTTTACGGTCTCACTGCTACGCCAACACGCAAGCACAATGATGAAAAGTTGATATACATCTACATTGGCGACATCGTCGCATGCATAGAGACGACAGACTATGCTCCAGTGTCACCAGTAGTGGCACAACCCGCTGAAGTCGTGGTCAAAACGACGAGTCTTACCCTTCCCTTCAAGTTCACAACCGACCAATTCCAGCTTTTGTCCAAGGTTGTCTGTTTTGACACCGGGCGAAATCAATTGATCGTGGAAGATGTTTTGAGAGAAACGGCGGGCGGGAAAAAAGTGCTCATACTAAGCGAGCGTAAGGAACACCTCGAGGTTCTCAACCTCTATCTCAAAACAAAGTGCGAGACCATAGTGATTACGGGAGATGATTCGACACGGACAAGAAAATTTAAAATCCAACAAATCGAGCACGGCCATTACCAGGCAATTCTTTCAACAGGCCAGTTTTTTGGTGAAGGGGTGGATATTCGAGGATTCACTTGTCTTGTCCTCGCTTTTCCCTTCTCATTTGAGGGCAAGCTCATACAGTATCTTGGCCGCTTGCGTGATACCGGGGCTCAAAAACTCATTCTTGATTATCGGGACAAAAATATACCCTTCCTTGAAAGGCAATACAAACAGCGAGAGCGTTACTACAAAAAGCTCACTGCCAAAACAAGCCCGAGTGACCCAAGCAGGAAATTGTTTTGATGCGGGCCTTATGTTGAGATCGGCTCAGGGTTCGTCCAACTCAATCTTTGGTCAGCGCGTGCAAGCATTGCTGAACGAAAAGCGTAAGGCGAGGTTCACTGATGTGGAATAGAACGATTCGGGGAGGGATCATCCGCCGCTCGGAAGCGGTGTACTGCGGTATTTCAGCAACTCTATTTTTCCGGGGGGGAACGCGTTCAATTGCGCGAGGAACAATGATTCCGATGAAACAAACATCTGGGAGGTGCACGTCGAATCGCGGGAAGACGATGGCTGTTGGTCGTGCTTTCCTCATTCTACCCAAATAGTGCCCCCAGCGGATCACAAGGCGCGTCTCTTCTGCCGGATTCCACGATGCCTCCACCCGGGGCTCCACTCCCACGCGGTCCGGGAGGTCGAAGTACGACACCCTCGCCCCCGCCGTCAGGCTCGCGCCGAAAGGCAGGCGGAGGAACGCCGCCTCGGCATACACGGCCGGATCGGCGAACACCTGCCGGAGCAGAGACTGCCGGTCCAGCCAGGACGAGGAGGACGCGAAGTCCAGCCGGGACTCCATGACCGTCAGATCCGATCCTGCTGCAAGGACCTGTTCCCCCAGCCGCCACTCCGCCCCCACTCCCGCCCGCACCAGGTTGAAGCGTCCCGATGTGGAGAACCGGAGCGCCTGCAGATTCTCCAGCGGCACATCCGACTCCAGGCCCAGATCGTCGTGCGACCAGGAGACCCCGGCCCGGAGGAGAAGGTCTCCGGCGGCTGCGGAAGCCCCGGCCCGCACATAGGCCTTGCGCCACCTGTAGGCGAACGAACGCTCGTAGCTGTCCAGGCTGCCGTTTTCCGAGGTCCCGAGGGTCTGGAGTTCCACTTCCACGCCCTCGGACGCCGCCACCCGCGCCGCCAGATATGCGTCCCCGAGGCGCGGGGCGAACGCCCTCACACGCCGGCGCGCCTCCCGCGGAAGAAGCGGGGACACCGCGTCCATATGCGAGATCCGGAGCGCCCCCGTCACCGCACCCGGGCGCGGCCCCCCCAGGGTGGCCCCTCCCGCCACCGTGGAGAATGCAAGGTCGAACAGCCCCCGCAACGTGGCCTTCTCATGATCCTCCCGGGTCCGCAGATGAATCCCTGCGGGGAAGGCGTTTCCGTGGGCTGCGGAAAAGCCCGAGGATGTGGCCAGGAGAGACCGCATCACCAGGGGGTTGAACACCGAGAAGGCGCCCAGGAGACGCACGGGCAGCACCACCGGACTCCCGTCCAGCAGCATCAGCATCCGGTCGGCTTCTTCCCCTCCGATGTCGCCGCCCCCTCCCGGCATATCCCTTCCTTGACTTTCTCGCCGATCGTTGCTAATCTCCAAGGGTTTATTGCCCGCCCCGTTGTGCACGCACACAGGGAACCCGCTGTGAGTCCCTGTCCCCGGGGCAGGCTCCGCCGGGGCGGCGGGAGAACGCACACGGTATGAGGGATGAGACAAAGATGAGCATTCCGGCTTCCATCCGCCGCTTCAGGACTCCCGCCGCCGTCCTCGCCGGTTTTCTGGTCGCGTGTTCCTCCCCCGCCCAGGAGAAGGACACACCCGATGCGGGGATCCCCCCGACCCTCGTCATGGAGGTCTTCAGGGCAAGGTTCCCCGGCGCGGAAATCCGCGAGTGTACCCGCGAGATCGAGGACAGCGTGGTGGTGTACGACCTGGAGTTCACACAGGAAGGGCGCCGTCTGGAAGCCGACATCTCCGAGGACGGCTCCATCCTGAACTGGGAGCGGGCCGTTCAGGCCAAGGACCTCCCCCGCCGCGTCATGAAGTCCCTCCGGAAGACCTACCCGAAGGCCGTCATCCGCGGGGTCATGGCCCTGACCGAAGTGAGGGATGGGATGGAGATCCCCGCCGGGTTCGAAGTCCTTCTGGACACCGCCGGTGTCGCGGAGTTCGAGGTGACCATGGCCCCCGACGGGAGGATTCTGGAGGAAGGAAAAGACGAATAGAGCCACACAGTCCGCCGCCGGCCGTGCCCCGGTCGGGCCGGACGCACCAACGGAGAAGCAGTCATGGCATATGCGGTCTCTTTTGAGCGGAAGCCCGGGTACATGCACGCCGTCATCACCGGGCGGAACTCCGCCGAGACTATCACGGGCTACATACAAGACCTCATCCGGGAGTGCACCGCCCAAAGCTGCAACCGCCTGCTTGTGGAGGAGCGGCTGGAGGGGCCCCGGCTCGGGACATTCGACGTGTTCAAGCTGGCCGAGCTCGCGAGCACCGAGGCCCGGGGCCTCTTCAAGGCCGTTGCGTACGTGGATGTGAACGCGCACGGAGACCTGATGCAGTTCGCCTCCACGGTGGCCGTGAACCGCCTGCTTCCCCTCTTCAACTTTTCCACCGTAGCCGAGGCGGAGCATTGGCTCCGGGAGGAAGCGGGAAGAGACCCCCAGGATGCGGAAGAGCCATCACCCGGGAATCCCCCCGGTTCCGGCGCGTAGGGCCCTGCCCGGCGCCGGCTCCTTCTTCACATTCGTACCGGAAGAACTATGAGACTCCTCCCGGCCTTCGCAGGCTTGTGCCTGTGTGCCGCCCTTCCCGCCCGCGCCCAGGAAGACCCCGCCGGCACGGGAAACCCCTTCGACCAGGGAAAGTTCGTGCCCGACATTTCCCTCATCCTCGACTGCTCCTGGCTCCACCGCAACGTGTCGAACGGCGGAATGGAGGAGCTCTTCATCCCCGGACTTGTTCACGCACACGGCGGGGCGGATCACGGCGGACATGAGCACGGGGAGGGCCGCCGCGGCTTCAACCTGAACTACGCCGAGCTGGTGATGGCCTCGGCGGTGGATCCCTACTTCGACCTCTGCGGGGTGTTCCACCTTGCCGAGGAGGGGTTCGGCATCGAGGAGGCCTACTTCACCACCCGCCGCCTTCCCGCGGGTTTCCGGCTCAGGGGGGGGAAGTTCCTGAGCGGGTTCGGCAGAATCAACGAACAGCATGCACACAACTGGGATTTCGCGGGGGCGCCCCTGGCGTACTCCGCCTTCTTCGGGGATGAGATGCTGAACGAGCTCGGCCTGCGCCTTACCTGGGTGCCCCCCCTGGACTGGTATCTTGTGGCGGGCGCCGAGATTCTCCAGGGGTCCAACGAAACGAGTTTCGGAAGCGGCGGCTTTGCGGATCCCTCGGGCCTCACGGCCGTGGGGGAGAGCCGCCATCCCGACCTGGCGGTGGGCTATCTGCGGGGCTCCGCGGACATCGGAGAAGCGGCCCTCCTGGCAGGAGTCTCCGCCGCCTTCGGGAAGACCCGCCGGGATGATGGATTCAGCGGGGAGGGGGATGGACACGCCGTGGACGGCTCCACCGCCATCCTTGCGGGGGATCTCACGCTCAGGTATCCCATGGGTCCCTGGCAATACCTGGCCCTGCAGGGCGAGTTCCTTCACAGGAGCACCGACGGAACCCGCCTGGAGAAGTCGGCCGCAGGGGCGGTGACCCTGGCAGGGCTGGAGACCCGCCAGGGAGGGCTCTATGCCCAGTTCACGGCCCGGCTCTCGCGGGAGTGGAGGGGGGGGGTGCGGGTGGATCTCCTTCCCCTGAACACCGTCAGGGTGGACGGCATGAAGGAGGATCTGCCGCAGGATCTCTCCCGCTGGGCCTTCATGGCCGAATACAACCCCACAGAGTTCTCGCGGCTTCGCCTCCAGTACGACCTGGACCGGAGCCGCTTTGAGCCCTCACCTTCCGGCGGGAGTCCCCAGCGGAAGACCGTCCACCAGGTCCGGCTTCAGGCAAGCATCACCATCGGGGCGCACGGCGCCCACGCATTCTGAGGAAAGGACGCCCCATGACACGGTGCCTGTGTGTGCTTCTGCTGGCCGCCGCATGGCTTCCCTCCACGGCGCAGCAGCTCCGCGTCGTGGCGGCATATCCGTACATCGCAAGCATTGCGGAGCAGGTGGGGGGACCCGACGTCCGCGTGGAGGCCCTCGCGCAGGGGGATTGGGATCCACACACCATTCTCCCCCGCCCCTCGTTCATCGCCCGGCTCCGGATGGCCGACCTGCTCATCATCAACGGGGCGCAACTGGAGATCGGATGGCTCCCGGCCCTCATGAACCAGGCGGGAAATCCCGGTATCAATGTGGGAAGCCGGGGCCTTCTGGACCTCTCCCGGTTTGTCAAGCTGATGGACGCCCCCTCGGGGGTCTCCCGCGCGCACGGCGACATCCACCCCGACGGAAATCCCCACTTCTGTCTGGATCCCGGGAACGTGCCCCTTCTGGCCCGCGCCGTGGCCGAGCGGCTTTCGGAGCTCCACCCGGCCGGCGCACAGGGGTTTGCCTCGCGCAGGGAGGCATTCGAGCGCAGGTGGGGGGAGAAGATGAAGGAGTGGAGCGGGGCACTGGCTCCCCTGAAGGGAAAGACCGTGGTGGAGTATCACCGGATCTTCGACTACTTCCTCGCCCGTTACGGCATGCGGATTCTGGGCACGGTGGAGATGCTTCCCGGCATCCCCCCCGCATCGGGCCACATCGCGGAACTGGAGAACAGGATGAAGGAGACCTCCATCCGCTTCCTCCTGCAGGACGTCTATAATCCCGCCGACGCCACCCGGCACCTCGCCCGGAAGCACGGCATTCCCCTGGTGGAGCTTCCCCACGACGTGGGAGCCGTCACGGAAGCGACGGACATCTTCGGCCTCTTCGATGAAATCGTACGGAGACTCGCCCTTGACTGACATCCTCTTCGCCGCATTCCTTCTCTCGGGAGTCCTCCTGGGCATCAGCTCCTGGTTCGGCCTTGAGATCATCCGCCGCGGCATCATCTTCACCGACCTGGCGGTGGGGCAGGCGGCGGCCCTGGGCGCCGCCCTCTCCCTCTCGCTCCTGGAGGGGGAGTACCTGTATCCTCTCTCCCTCCTGCTCGCCCTGGCGGCCGGATTTGTCATCGCCTTCGCCTCCCGGCGGTCCTCCCACGTGGAGGCATTCATCGGGCTCCTCTACGCCTTCGGGTTCGCGGGCGTGTACATCCTGCTCTCCAAGTCGTACCACGGGATGGAGGCCTTCCAGAAGCTGATGGCCGCCGACATCCTGTTCACCCCCCTGGAGGAGATCCTCCAGAGCGGGGTTCTCTTCGCCCTTCTGGGCGCAGGCCTCGCCTTCGTGCACAGGAGGACGGGGGGACTGGTGAGGGATATCCTCTTCTTCACCGCTTTTGCGGTGATGGTCACCAGCGCCGTGAAGCTCGCCGGGGTGCTGGTGGTGTTCGCCCTGCTCGTGGGTCCCGCGCTCATCGCCACCCGCATCCCGACGGGGATTCCCCTGGTGAATGCCTGGATCATCGGAACGGCCATCAACGTCCTGGCCATTCTGGTTTCCAGCACCTGGGACTTCCCCACCGGCTACATGGTGGTCTTTCTGAACGCCCTGGCGGCGCTCGTGGTGGCGGGTTTCTTCCCGGCGGTGAAGGGCAGAACCGCCGGCGATGGCGGGGCTCGATCCTCCTGAGCGGCTACTTCCCCTTCAGCTTCTCCAGGAGGGCCGCAAGAGGCGGAAGGCCGTAGCCGCGGTCATGGAACCAGACCACTTTCCCCTGTTCGTCCAGAAGCAGCACGCGTGCGTTCCGCGGATTCTCGGTCCCCGTCCATTCCGCAAGGCGCGAGCCGCCGCTTCCGTACACCGTGATCACATCCTTCCATGACTCCGCCGGTATGCCGCTCCTCATCCCCGCGTCGATCCTCCCGCTGAACAGCGAGGGAATCAGCCCTGGAATGGTGGGAATCTCATAGACCGGCGGGAGGGAAAGCGGGGCGGTAAAGAACCCGATCCCCCACCGGTCCACGTCGAACTGCGTCTCCTGCTCGTAGGCCAGAACCAGGATCACCTTCTGCCCCCCGAATGCCGCCGGGAGATCCACCTTCTCCCCCGCCAGCGACTCTCCCTCCACGGAGGGGAACAGCTCCCCCTCGGGAGATCTGTTGGGGAGTGTGGATCCGCATCCCCCCAGGACGGCCAGCGCCGCCCCCGCGAAGAAAGCAGCAGTAATCCTCATACTTGCTCCTGAGGTGTGGTGAAACGACCATTCTCCCCGACGGGACTCGCCGCCCTGATGGCGGGCCTCCGCCGGGCGGCCGCATCTGGCCTCCCCCTACACCTTCACGTACTTCTCCGCCTTCACCCCGCAGATGGGGCAGGAAGCCGGCGGCTTCCCGAACTCGACGTGCCCGCACACGGGGCAGAGGTAGAACTCGGTCTCCGCAAGGTCTTTCCCCTGCCGCGCCGCCTCGAGGGCCATCTTGTACAGCCGGGCATGCACCGCCTCGGCCTGGGGAGCATAGGAGAACATCCGCTTGGCCTTGTGGTTCTCCTCCTCGGCCAGCTTCAGCATGGGGGGGTACATGGTGGTGTACTCGTAGGTCTCCCCGTCAATGGCGGCCTGGATGTTCTCGGGGGTGGAGCCCAGCCCCTCCATCGCCCGCAGGTGTCCTTCGGCATGGATGCGTTCCGCCGCCGCAGCCGTGCGGAAAAGCCGGGCGATGTTCGGAAACCCGTCCTGGGCCGCCTTGGCGGCAAAGAGGGTGTACTTCTGGCTCGCCTGACTTTCGCCGGCGAAGGCCTCCTTCAGGTTCTGTAATGTGCTGGCCATGCTGACTCCGATGGGATGGTTCGTGAAAGGTGATTGCGGGCGCAATGAACTTGAAGAAGTTAGCCAACGGGCCCGCTATTGTCAAGGAGCCGCCTGCCGGGGTCCTGCAAGATGATGGCGCGGCGGTCGGATTCCGTCCGCCCCCGTTCTGCGAGGACTGCCGGGGTGTCCCCTGCGGGCGCCCGCCGACCGCACCTCCCGACGGCCCTACATCGCCACCAGGTACTGCACCTTCAGGAAATACTGCTCCGCCGTGTGGGCCATGCCCGTCGGGCTCCCGTAGTTCACATAGTCGCCGGTTGCGCCCGCATAGAGCGTGGTGAACGCATTCAGCTTGTAGCTGAGGAGGGGATAGAGCTGGAGGGCCTGCTCGAAGGAATTGTACTGGACGATGGCGCGGAAGAACAGCTCCGCCGAATGCTGGTAGATCATCACGGTGCGGTAGATATTCCCGTCGTAGAAGAGCTCATCCGACGCCCGATCCGCCAGGCGGGCCCTGTCGTACACGAACCCGATGTTCCACTGCGAGCCGGGTTTCAGGGTGACGCTCCCGCCCAGGTTGTGGCCCCTGCCCAGGACGGGCTCATCGGATCGGCGGATGAACCTCCCCACGTAGGCATACGCCGAGACGGTAATCTCGTTCAGGGGACGCGAGCTCACCTCGCAGTAGAACTTGTGAATGCCCGAGAAGAGAGTCCCCCGGAAGCGCTCGTCATACAGCACCAGCCCGTGCGCGTACACGGAGGTCTGCCCCTTCAGGGAGAGCGAGACATACGGCTGGATGAACTGCTCCTTCTTGACGCCGTACCAGTCGAACTGAAGGTTCGTGTTCACACCCACGGAACCCCTGTCCACGAAGGAGCTCTCGGGGTACACCGTGTATTCATGGTTCATGTAGATCTGGCGGTACGCGTTCTGGCTGAAGCTCCCGTTGTAGGTCTGGTAGGTGGGCGAGAAGTTGTTGAGGGTCAGCCCGAAGCCGTAGGAGCGTCCCGCGTGCGAGAGGGATGCATGGATGCCGTTTCCCGAGTACTCCTCCCCGTTGAAGGCCGCATCGTACCCCGTGCGGCCGTACTCCCGTCCCGCATCCAGCACCGACAGGTCGTCCGGCTCCCGTGTCCGTGAGAGGAACCCCTCCCCCGAGAAATACCAGTTGTTCCAGAACTTGGCGGTCCAGTCGATGCCGGCCACGTAGTTGTGCCCCCCCGATAGGTTCCGGGCGAGCAGCATGGCGCCCGCGTAGGACTGATCCACGACGTCCCAGCGCACCCTGGCGATGTTCACGAAGGACTTCAGCCCGCTCCCCACCACATCGCTTTCATCCTCCCCCGGTATGTCGAAGACGGTATTACGGTCGTAGGCCGACATGACCATGTAGGAGACGGGTCCCGATTTCCCCATCACCCTCCCCGCCGCCGCGGGGTCGTTGATGGACCGGGAGTAGTACATCGGGGTCTGGAGCAGTTCCCGCCCGATCAGGAAGAAGGGGCGCTTCTCCTCGTACTGCAGGGCGAAGGTGGTGTTCACGCTGATCTGGGCGGCGTCCGTCTCGATCTGGCTGAAATCGGGGTTGATGACGGCATCCACCGCCACATCGGGGCCCAGCGCGTACTTGATGCCGCCCCCCACACGCCCCCGGAAGGGATCACGCACGAAACCCGAGTGCGGGTCTTCCACGTCCGACAGTGCGCCGGTCTTCAGTCCGATGGCGTAGGGAAGGAGCTCCAGGGAGCTCGCCGGGCGGATGCCGCGCACACCCCGCAGGTGCCCTGCCTGCGTCATGATCCCGGGAATGCTGCGGTCCAGCCGGGCCCAGGAGATCTGTGTCCGGCTCGCCCTCGGGACCGTGCGGAGAAGATTGATGCGCCAGGCCTGCACCTCCGCGTCGGGGAATGTCAAAGACGAAAACGGAATCGCCAGCTCGGCGGTCCAGCCGCCCTCGCTTCTTCCCGCCGCCGCCTGCCATATCCAGTCCACGCTCGCATCCTCGCTGTTGAGTGTGGCGAGGAGATCCCCCTGGATGCCGAGGGGGTTCACGCAGAACTCGTACGACCTCTGGAAATCCCCGTAGGTGTCGATCCCCACGAACACCCAGTCGTCCTGGTACATCCGGTCCCGGTCCGAGAGGTTCGCCCGTATCTCCCCGGGGCGCGTGTCCAGACACCGGAAGCCGAAGTAGATGGTATGGTCGTCGTACAGGGCCCGGACGGTGGTCTTCTGGGGGGCGGGGGTGTTCTCACCGGGAGTCACCTCGTAGGCCAGCTCCACCGAGTCGGCCTGAAGCCAGAGCGGGCTGTCCAGCTTCCCCGAGAGGACGAGGGGCTGGTCGATTCTGAGGGCGTTGAGGGAGGGTCGTTCGGTGCCGGGCTCGGCCCCAAGGAGGAACCCCGGGAGGACGCAGAGCGAGGCGAACAGGAATCGTCCGGAGGGGCATTTCCGCATGGCCTTCGTCTCCCGTCGTGAGCCGGCTCAACACGGGGAACGCCTCTTCGCCCGCCGCTCTTCCCCCGGGGGCATCGCCCCCTGCCGGATGGCATGTTCTACGGCCCATGCGGCGGAACGTTGCGCTCTCCCTTGCAGAACACCTGCATGCACGGCCCCCTTTGGCGACACGAATCTCCTCCCAGGCACAGGTTCGCCGACAACACCCCTGTCCCCCTGTCCGGCGCCCCGTCCATCGGGATTTCCCGCATGAGGGCGTTCTGCCGAGCGGCCGAAGTCAGGAGGTTCCTCCGTGCCAAACGACCCCACGGCAGAAGGGCCGGGGATGAGTCCGGACCCCTGCAAGCGGAACCCACATCCTGGATGCCCCCCCCTCCGAGGTGCCCGTGAAAACCGGAATCCCGACACGATCGGCTCGGCCCCGGATCCCCCGGAACTGCGCTCAGGCACAACGGACAGGAAGGCATCACGCCTTGCTTCTCTCTCCGGTATTCCCGTGATTGCCTTGCAGGTGGCCGGTGACCGAAGCTTGCGCGCTCCTGGCCGCCCCTTCTTTCGCCTGTTCCCCATCAGAGAGTATCCCCGTGAGACCAACCCTGCAGTTCCTGGGAGACGATCTTGTGCAGAGGATCATCTCCGAAGGAATCGACATCCTGTCCACTCTCGGCGTCGAGATCCACAACGACGGGATCGTCGGCATGCTTGCGGACCACGGGGCGCGCGTCGAGCGTGCCACGCACCGGGTGATGCTGACGCCCGCGCTGGTGGAAAAGGCACTGGCCACCGCTCCCCGTTCCTTCAAGCTGTACGATGTGTGCGGCGAGGAGGCCGTCCATCTGGGCGGCTTCAATGTCCACTTCACCCCGGGATCCGCCGCGATCAACATCTTGGACGGCGTCTCGCAGCAGATGCGGCGGCCCGACACCGCCGACTACGTGACGTACGCCAGGCTCATGACCGGAATGGCGAACCTCGCCTCGCAGTCCACCGCGATGATCCCTGCGGACGTCCATGAGCGCATCTCCGACAGCTATCGACTGTATCTCAGTCTTCTGTTTTGCGAGAAGCCGGTGGTGACGGGCGCCTTCACCATCGAGGCGTTCGAGGTGATGAAGAACCTCCTCCTCGCGGTGCGCGGCTCTGAGAGCGCGCTGAGGGCGAAACCGCTCGCCCTGTTTTCCTGTTGCCCCACGTCTCCGCTCACCTGGAGCGACGTCACCTCCCAGAACCTGATCGATTGCGCCCGGTGGTCGATCCCCGTGGAGTACATCTCGATGCCCCTCTCGGGTTTCATTGCTCCGGTGACACTCGTCGGCTCCCTTGTCCAGCACACGGCGGAGACCCTCTCCGGGATTGTCATCAGTCAGATCGCCAACCCCGGCACGCCGGTCCTCTACGGCGGATCCCCCGCGTTCTTCGACATCCGGTACGAGACGACCCCCATGGGCTCGATCGCAACGATGATGACCGACTGCGCATACAATGAGATCGGCAAACACCTTGGGCTTCCCACGCAGGCGTACACCGGCCTGAGCGACGCGAAGGAGCTGGACGCCCAGGCCGGACTCGAATCCTCCATGGGGGCGACGCTCGCAGCTCTCGCGGGCATCAACAACATCTCCGGACCCGGGATGCTCGATTTTGAGAGCTGTTTCAGTCTCGAGAAGCTCGTACTGGACAATGAGATCGCGGGGATGGCGCTCCGCCTGGTCCGGGGGATCGAAGTCGGTGAGGATTTTCCGGCCCGGCCGCTCTTCGAGGAACTCCTCAGGGAGAAGCACCTGCTCATCTCGGGTCACACGCGGAAGTATCTGAAACGGGAGGAGTACTTCCCCGGCCCCGTCATCAACCGGGCAAACCGGGCACGATGGGAGGAGGAAGGAAGGGAGACGCTTCTGCAAAGGGCGAGGCGCGAGATGGCGCGGGTGCTTGATGCGTCCAGGCCGAGCCGCCTTCCCCGGGACACCCGCGGAGAGCTCACCCGTTTGATGGAAACCGAAGGACGCCGGTTCGGGATGGACCGTCTCCCCGCCCTGGACGAATGCGCCGCGTCCTGACGATACCGATCGAGGAG
Organism: Bacteroidota bacterium; assembly: GCA_049587715.1. Classification (GTDB taxonomy): domain Bacteria; phylum Bacteroidota; class Ignavibacteria; order UBA10030; family UBA6906; genus JBAVEL01. The sequence goes on along the minus strand of JBAVEL010000083.1, from coordinate 35,267 downwards.
GTGACGCCCACGCCGGGGGCAATCCTGGAGGCCCAGGGGGTTCCCCTCCACCGCCACGGCGACCGGAAGGCGAGCGCTCTGGCCGGTGAGGCACTCCGCATCTACCGGCGGACGGCGGAACCGGCTGGGATACTGATGGAGGTGTCCGGGGAGCAGTTCGCGGAGGTGTTTGGCGGAGAGGGGCGGAACGAGAGCGACTCCCCCGTAGAGCCGATCGCCCGGGCGGCAACAAGCCGGGCGCTCTTCGCGTGTACGGTCGGCGAGCCCGTCTGTAGAGAGATCGCGGCGCGTTTCCAGGAGCGGGACTTTGCCCTGGGTTCCATGCTCGATGCCGCCGCCTCCTGCGGCGCCGAGCTTGCGGCGCTGGCTCTGGAGCATCGCTGCCGGGCTCTTCTGAGGGAAAGGGGCGTCCTGGGCCCGCACGACAACTCCCTCCGGTTCAGTCCGGGCTATTGCGGATGGCACATTTCCGCCCAGCGGAGGCTGTTCGCCCTCGCGGGTCCGGGCGACATCGGCATCGAGCTGAATGAGAGCTTCCTGATGAAGCCCCTCAAGTCCGTGACCGGCACGATCCTGTCCGGCCCCAGGGAGATATTCCTGTTTGAGGATACGTTCCCCTTCTGCAGGGAGTGTGCGGATCACTCCTGCCGGGAACGCATCCGCTCCATCATGGATCACTAACACCCGAGGATACCTCCCATGGATGTGTTCCAGGCCCTGGCGGACAGTCTCTTTCAGGGAGACGTGCAGAGAGTATCGGAATACACACGAAGAGCGATCGACCAGCGGGTTTCTCCCCGCGAGGTGCTCGATCGGGGGTTGCTCGCTGGCATGTCTGTCGTCGGCGAGAAGTTCCGGGACCACGAGATATTCCTGCCGGACGTCCTCCTCGCGGCCAGGGCGATGTACGCCGGACTCGATATCCTCAGGCCGCTCATGCTTCAGGGAGACATGCCCGCGCAGGGGAAAGTCGTGATCGGGACGATCCAGGGGGATCTCCACGATATCGGAAAGAACCTTGTGGGCATCATGCTGCGGGGAGCCGGATTCGAGGTCATCGACCTGGGACACGATGTGGCCCCCGAGCGGTTCATCCAGACCGCCGAGGAACAGCAGGCCGAAGTCATCGGGATGTCCGCACTTCTCACCACAACCATGCCGGGAATGAAGACCGTTGTGGATCTCGCCCGGGAGCGGAATCTCCTGGGCAAAGTGAAGATCATCATAGGGGGGGCTCCGCTTTCATCCGACTATGCGAGACAGATCGGGGCGAACGCGTACTGCTATGACGGCCTGCATGCCGTAGAGACGGTCAAGGCCCTCCTGCGCAGGACCTGACGGATGCTCCCTTCCCTAAGCCAACGGCTGGGCGCCCCCGGAGTACTCATCGCGGACGGGGCGATGGGGACGATGTTGATCCGGCGGGGACTCCGCCCCGGAGACTGTCCTGAGCGGATGAACCTTGAGAAAGCCTCGATCCTGCAGGAGATCGCGACAGCATACCTGGAGGCCGGGGCCGAGCTCATCCAGACAAACACCTTTGGTGCGTCTCCCCTCAAACTGGCAGCGTACGGTCTGGAGGGACACACAGAGTCCATCAACAGAGGGGCTGTGGAGGCGGTCAGGAGGGCGGTTGCTGATCGTGCGTATGTCTCGGCGTCTGTGGGCCCTTCCGGCAGGATCCTCGAGCCCTATGGCGACACACGGGAGGAAGTCGTCTACGACTCCTACCGGAGACAGGTGTCAGCCCTGTTGTCGGCCGGGGTGGACCTGATCTGCGTGGAGACGATGATGGATGTGCGCGAGGCGATCCTCGCAATGAGAGCGGTCAAGTCCTTCAGCACGGATGTTCCCGTTGCCGCCTCCATGACATTCGACCTGACGTCCAGAGGGTTCAGAACGGTGATGGGAACGGGCATTCAGGAAGCGGCGACACGGCTCGCGGAGGCGGGGGCAGACGTGATCGGCTCAAACTGCGGGAACGGGATTGCCCGCATGGCGGCGATTGCCGAGGAGTTCTGCCGTGTTTCGACTCTGCCCATCATCATTCAGTCGAACGCCGGTTTACCGGTCGTGAAGGACGAAATGACGATCTATCCCGAGACCCCGGCTTTCATGGCGGACCAGAGCAGAAAGCTGCGTGCAGCGGGTGTGAAGATCATCGGCGGGTGCTGCGGGACCACCCCGGAGCACATTTCGGCAATCGCCGAAGCTGTGGGCCGGAATCGTCCCGCGTAATCCCGCGACTGTGCTCTCCCGGGATGGACTGCATGGGTTCCTTCCCGGTGCCGGGCTTCCCCTTCAGTCCCACCGCGGGCGGACCCCGGGGCCCTGAGCAGGCGAGGCGCGTCGAGGGGAACCGATCATGTTACGTCGTTCGGCTCGTGACCACGGCTGGCAGAGTCACTCCCTGATCCGGTAACAGCCCCGCCTTGCCTTAGGCCGGGTGGTCCGATACATTGGCTGTCGTACGCTTGAATCCGGAGGACGTCCGTGCAGGAGATGAAGGTGATCGGCTCGCGCCGCCCGGGAAGCGGACTGGTCAAGGCCGCCCCGTTTCTCGAGCTGATTGTGACGCTGCGGGGCGCCAAACCCTTCATTCCCAGGGGAGTGCATCGCTTCGCCAGCTTCAAGGAGAGTCAGTCGTGGTCGATCAAGATGATGGCGCGGCAGCCGAATCCCGGCCGCCGACCCTGAATGATCTGTTGGCCTTGTGCCGCGCCCTGAACGACCGGGGGGCGAAGTATGTCGTCATCGGAGGGATGGCGATGATCCAGGCGGGGTTCGTGCGCGGCACGGAAGACATCGACCTGCTCATCGATGGATCGGCCGGGAACCAGGCGGCCGTGCGCGACGCCCTCGAGATACTCCCGGATAAGGCCGTCCGGGAACTCCGGGAGGGAGATCTTGAGCGTTATGTCGTGGTTCGCATTGCGGATGAGATTGTGGTCGACTTGCTGCTCTCGGCGGGCGGCATCACGTATGCCGAAGCCGCCTCGTCGTGCACCACCGTCGTGGTCAACACCGTCCCGATTCCCTTCGCCTCGCCGCAACTCCTTCTGCGCATGAAGCAGACCGGGGGGGAGAAGGACGCCCTGGACCTCCTGTTCCTGAAGAACCTCCTTTCGCACTCGTAGCCCCGGCGAAGTCCGATCACGGGCGCGCTCCGTCTGCTCTCAGAACGCTCCTTCACCGCGCAGAGGGGAGAGCGCTGCAGGCGGACTGCTGCTCCCTCCGCGCGGGAGGTGCAGATCTTCCTGTCTCGCAGCAGGCAGACCCGGCGTCGCGGAGACGCTCTGTGCCCCTTCCCCTTCCATGGACACCTTCGTAGGGGATCCTCTGCCGCTCGGTATCCCTCCTGGTCTAACCCGCCCTGTGATCGCGGTGCTGAGCAAGCCGATGCTCCGGGTCCTCGGTGCAGCCGCTGTACTGATGCCCATCGGCGCTCCTGATCACATGCTCCGTCCGCCCCCCCGTTTGCATCCGGCGCACTGGTCCTCGGGCTTTCGCAGGGCCCCAAAAAACGAAGAGTCCCAACCGGCCTTGAGCCGATAGGGACTCTCCTCTCGTAGCGGGGACAGGACTTGAACCTGCAACCTTCGGGTTATGAGCCCGACGAGCTACCAATTGCTCCACCCCGCGGTAGTGTATCAATATACGAATAGCTTCCCCCCGAGTCAAGCCCACAGAGCGAAATCCACACCCTCCAGGAACCCGCACCCCGCCGGCCCCCCGGGGGGGCTGATCACCGGCACTCCCAGGCGTGCCTGCAACTACTTAAGGAGCATGATCTTACGGGTCTGGACATACACCCCGGTCGCACCTCCCCCGGGGCTCCGTCCCGTCTCCGGGCCATGGGCCACAGCCCTCATTCTCAGATAATACACCCCGCCGGCGAGCCCCGTTCCGTCCACCCTGAGTGCGTGGAGACCCGGCTCAAGATCCCCCTCGAAAACCGTCCTCACCTCTCTCCCGAGAAGATCATACACACCCACATACGCCCGGCCCGCCGCGGGAACCCGGAGGCCCACCTCCGTTGAAGGATTGAACGGATTCGGGTAGTTGGGGCCGAGGTGCCACCCTCCCCGCACCCCCTCCTCCGCCACATCCACCGTCGTGCTCCTCAGAGCCACATTCACGCGCGTGGCAAGAGACCCCGTCACCAGAATCGAGGCGGTGGTGTCCGTGTGGAATCCCGGCGCCGAAACGATGAGCCGGTATGTGCCGGGGGAAAGCAGCCGGTGGTAGTTCCCCACTGCCGAGTCGGTGTAGACGGGCACCCCGGGAATGCCCAGCGCATGCACGGTGGCCTTCAGGGGGAGACCCGTGTGCAGGTCGGTCACGAGGCCCCGCACTCCCCCCAGCACCTTCTCCATGTAGGCCAGGAGGGACTCCTTGTTGTTCTCCCACCTCTGCGGAAGGGTGGAGCCCGCGGGGTTCTTGGTGGCGTGGAGCTCAATGGTGGTCTCCCTCCCCCCGTGCCACCAGTAGATCCAGTCCTGCCGACCCCCGGAAATCGAGTACCATGCGCAGCCGTTGGTGATGCCGTTGGTCCATCCCCCCGCCAGCAGGTCGGGGTTCGTCAGGGAGTACGCCAGGGACGCCTGTATGAACCAGCCGTCGTCGGGGCACATGGAATACGAGCCGCTGGGTGCCCCGTTGTCCCACGGATAGTTCACCACCGCCGCCCCGCCGTGGAAGTTGGCGGACATGGCGGCGTTGTGCGTCCGCACCCACTCCATCGCCATCCGTGTCTCCTGCTGGCGCCCTGTGCCCGTGTTCACGGTATCATCGATCCTGTCGGGAAAATCCCTGTTCAGGTCCAACCCGTTCACGTTGTACCGCCGGGCATTGCTCACCGTGGTGTCCCCTCCCAGGCGGTATGTCCCGTCGGGGTTCGCCAGGGGATTGATGCAGATCTCCACGTTGTCCACCAGGTTGGTGATGCGCTGGCCCAGGGGCGTGTCCTGGCCGTAGTTGGTCAGCATGTAGTCTATGAGACGGAGAAGCAGGATATAGCCCACCGTCTCATCCCCGTGGAGGGATGAGACATACACAAACCGGGGTCTGTCATGCCTCAGGTGGGGGTTGCTGGTGATCTTCATCATGAGAAGCAGCCGTCCCTGGACGGAGGTCCCGAACGTGTCCAGCCGGCAGATGCCGGAATGTGCCGCCGCGTAGGAAGCCATCATCCCCAGATAGCCCTGGTATGTCGGGTACCGGTCCCATGCGAGCATCCCCTCGGGGGAATGGGCCATCTCGTGGCGGTAGAGCCCTCCCGGGTGGGGGAGTTCCTCGGGGAGATACCCCAGATCCCTGAATGCCGCCCACTCCCTTCCGTTCGCATAGGCGAAGACGGTGGCGCCCCTCACGTCGTCTATCGAGATGACCCGGGCGAGTCGGGCGAGCTCACTCTTCTCCCGCACGGTGAACCGGAAGTAGTGCTCCTCATCCTCCCCGTAGAGGGGCGCGGCAATCAGAACACACACAAGAAGGAGAAAGGATTTCATACGGCGCCTTTGTCTTGATCGTGCACAGAGAACAGAAGATACGCTCCATGGCTCTTCCCCGCCCCCACCCTGGGGCTCAGGCCCGGGATGCCCAGGTTCAGCCCCCTCAGGATCAGAAGCACACCCACAACCAGCAGCACGGCGGGAACCGCCGCGGCCAGCTTCCGCCGGGCGGCCTGCGAGAGCCCCCTTCCCGCCAGGGTCACGGCAAACATCACGGGGAATGTGCCCGCCCCGAATGCAGCCATCACCGCCATTCCCGAGAGCACAGAGCCCGAGGCCACCGCGCCTGCGAGGGCCGCGTACACAAGCCCGCAGGGAAGAAGCCCGTTCAGCACACCCAGCAGAAAAAGGCCCCCGAAGCTCCGGCGGCCCGCGAGTCCCGCAAACCCCTTCCGCACCGCTTCTCCGGCCGATTCGAAGACCCGCAGCCCGAGTATGGCGGCCTTCATCCGGGGGGGAAGAAGAACGTACAGCACCATGAGAGCCCCGGCCAGCACCGAGATCGCCTGCTGAAGGCCCGCCACGGCAAAGCCGCTTCCCGCAAGACCCAGCGCCCCCCCCATCAGGGAGTAGGTGAGGATCCTCCCCCCGTTGTTGAGCAGGCGCTCCAGCACCACTCCTCCCCGCGTCGCGGCGCCCGAGGGAAGAGCCACGGCAATGGGTCCGCACATCCCCACGCAGTGGATGCTCCCCAGCAGCCCCAGCAGAAATCCCGACATCACATCCATACGCCCATCCTGTTTCCCTCGCCGTCCGCCGATCCCCTGGCGGACCATCCCGCCCGCGGCGGTCAGGCGCCTGCACGCCCGCCGAGGTCTCTACGGTACCATGAGCCGCTCTTCGTGGGTGTACTCAAGCCCATCCCTGAACCAGGTGATGCGCACCCGCCAGTACCCGCTCACAAGGGCGGGGGTGCGCACCCTCTGAACCCCCAGGGAATCCGGCCCGAGGGGGATGGCGAAATCCATATTTCGGTCCGACGGGCGGTAGAACCCCAGCTCTCCCTTTCCGGGATCGGGGCGGGTTCCCTGAGGAAACACAACCTCCGCCCCGGCTCCCGTCCACCTCACGCCCACACGGGCCGGCAGCCGCCGGGTGCGCGACTCGGCGTCCATCCGCCCCTGGTAGGCCAGCCCCTTCTCGTAGTAGTTCTCCGTCACAAGGTCCACCCTCTCCCGCGCCGCAAGATAGACCAGCAATGCCGTTCCCGCCAGGAAGAGAACAAGCACAACCACGAGCCCTTGTGCCCAGCGGTTCTTCATCTACTTCCTCCCCGCCGGTCCCAGAAACGAGCTCCGCACCGCTCCCGTCTCTTCCCCGTTCCGGAAGACGCCTATCACAAGGGGTGTGCTCATGGCCTTCAGGGCTCCCCGCCTCAGATACACCATCAGCTTCTGTTCCTGAGCCGCCTGGGGGGGAATGACAAAGGCCCCCCCCAGGACCTCCAGCTCACCTTCGGGCTCCATCAGGCGGAGCTCCAGGGTAGCAGGCTTGAATGTCTTGTTGATGATCTTGACGTCATACAGGTTGCTCACCCTCCCGTCGGGGTGTTCCTGGTAGAACATCCCCGGCGTGCGGAGCACCGTCAGTTCCACCTCCTGGCGCCCCGAGGCCAGCACCGTGAGGGTGCCCGCCAGCATCAGGAAGAGGGCCGCATAGCCCGCCACCCGGGGGGTGAATATCCTCCGCCTCCCCGAGGCGATCCCCAGCGCCGAGTCATACCGGATGAGTCCCTTCGGCCGCCTCACCTTCGCCATCACGGCGTTACAGGCATCGATGCAGGCGGTGCAGTTCACGCATTCCAACTGCGTGCCGTTCCGTATGTCGATCCCCGTGGGACAGACATCCACGCAGAGATTGCAGGCGATGCAGTCTCCGCCGCTTTTCTCTTTCCCCCGCCGGATGGGCTCCCGCGGCTCGCCCCGCACGTGGTCGTAGGCGATCACGATGGAGTGGGCATCCAGCAGCACCCCCTGCAGGCGGCCGTAGGGGCAGACCAGGATGCAGGCCTGTTCCCGGAACCAGATGAATATCCAGTAGAACACTCCCGAAAAGACCAGCATGGCCGCCAGGCCCGCCAGGTGGTCCCCGGGCGGGTCGGTCACGATCGCCATCAGCTTCTCCACCCCGATGATCCAGGCCAGGAGGATGTTGGAGATGAGAAACGAGATCCCGAAGTACACTGCGTACTTCGCCCCCTTCCGGAGCAGTTTCCCCCCCGTCCAGGGCATCCCGTTCAGCCGCCTCTGCGCCCGATGATCCCCCTCCAGCAGGTATTCAATCGGCCGGAACACCATCTCCATGAACACCGTCTGGGGGCAGATCCACCCGCAGAAGATCCGCCCGAAAACCGCCGTGAACAGGAGGATGAAGACCGCCAGGGTGATGAACCCCAGAGCGAAGAGGTAGTAGTCGTAGGGACCGAAGGCGGTTCCGAACAGGATGAACCGCCGTGTGGGAATGTCAAAGAGCATGAAGGGGTGTCCCTCCGTGCGCAGAAAGGGAACCCCGAAGAGAATGCCCAGAAGAACAACCGCCGCAAGAGCGCGGGCCCGGGTGAGGGGACCGCCGGCTTTCCGGGGGTAGATCCAGCGCCGCTTCCCCCTCCGGTCCACAATCGACACCGTGTCCCGGAAGGAAGCCCTCCCCTCCTCCCTCTCTTCGTTCATGCGCTCAGGTTCCCGCCCCTCCCGCCGGAGCGCCCGCCTGCGTCCCCCCGGGGGCGGGAGCGGGCCTGGAGAGCTCCCCCTCGGGCTTCTTGGCGCCCGGAGGGTTCGTCCCCCCCAGACTCAGCACGAAGCTCGCAATCTCCTGCATCTGCCGGGGGGTGAACACAAGCTGCCAGCTTATCATCCCCTTGGCGGCCACCCCGTTCTTGATCACCGTAAACACGTTCCGGATGCCGCCGCCATGTATCCAGTAGTCATCCGTGAGGTTGGGCCCCACGAGACCCTGTCCCTGCGCCCCGTGGCAGGAGACGCAGTACTTGCCGAACGCCTCGCCCCCGCGTGCAAGCGCAGCGGGCTCCACGAGAGCCTCAAGGGTATTCTCGTCTATGCCCCCCTCCTGGGCGGCCAGGATGCGCCTCTGAAGATCGGCGGCTGCAATCTCCTCTGCGTATTCCCCCGCCGGGAGGGGGGAAGACCCGAACACATGGAACACCAGCAGGTACACCGCCGAAAACACGATGGTCCCCCCGAAGAGGTAGTTGAACCAGGGGGGAAGGCGGTTGTCCAGTTCCACGATCCCGTCGAAATCGTGGTCCATGGGTATGCTCGCATCCGTGGCGGGAGGAAACACATACCGTTTCAGCTTCCCCGCCACCCCCACGGCCTTCTCCAGGTCCTTCTCCGATGTCACCGGATGAATGGCAAAATAGAGCGCCACGATGACAAGAAGGAGAGCCGCCAGGCCCGTCGCCAGGGAAGCGCCGCTTCCCGTTCCATCCGCAGGGGCGGTCTGGGCCAGCGCCCGGCCCGCCCAGAGCATGAGAGCCGCCGCACATGCACCCGCCCGCAGCAGGGGGACGGCGGGGCGGGAGCCAGGGGAGATTCCGCATCGGAATGTGTTCACGTCCGGCCCTCCTCTGTATGCAACCCGTTCCGTTCCCCCTCCAGGGGGAGCTCGGACATCCGGCGGAGCCACTTCCTGTCCGCCCTCGCCATCCACACCCCCACCCCCAGGAAGAATGCCACAAAGATGCACAGGGAGAAGATGAAGTAGCCCCCCACCCCCTCCAGGGAGGAAAGATAATCCGAGATCATGGCACTCTCCCTCCCTTGATGTCCGTCCCGAGGCGCTGGAGGTAGGCGATAAGGGCGATGATTTCCTTCCCGGGATCCGCAAGCGCCCCCTGTGCCCCCAGGTCCGCGGCGATCGCTCCGGCCTGAGCCCGCAGGTCTCCCGGGGCGGTCTTCTCGGTGCCCGCCCCGTAGGGCACACCCAGCGACCTCATCGCGCCGATCTTCGCCTCCGTTGCCGACACATCCAGGTCATCCTCCAGAAGCCATGGATAGGGGGGCATGATGGACCCGGGGGAGATGTTCCGCGGGTTCTCCATGTGGAGGTAGTGCCAGAGGTTCGGGTATTTGCCTCCCACGCGGTGGAGATCGGGCCCCGTACGCTTGGATCCCCAGAGGAAGGGATGGTCGTACACGAACTCCCCCGCCTTGGAATACTCCCCGTAGCGCTCCGTCTCGGAGCGGAAGGGGCGGATCATCTGGGAGTGGCAGGTGTTGCATCCTTCCCGGATGTAGATGTCCCTCCCGTGGAGCTCGAGCGGCGTGTAGGGCCGCACCCCCGCGATGGTGGGGATGTTGGATTTCACCACGAACGTGGGGATCATCTCCACAAGGCCGCCCACCAGCACCACCGCCGTTGCCACAAGGGCAAACTGCACGGGGCGTTTCTCGATCCACCGGTGGCGGTTTGTCTTCGCCGGCTCATGCTCGGGCAGAAGGGGCGGCGCCTGGGCCCGCACCTCGCTCACAAAGGACCCCTGCCGCGCGGTGCGCCAGAGATTGTAGGTCATCACGATCATCCCCGCCAGGTAGAGGATGCCCCCCGCCGCCCGGATCATATGGAAGGGGATGATGCGGATGGTCGTTTCCAGGAAGTTGGCGTACTGGAGGATGCCCGTCCCGGTGAACTGCTTCCACATGAGGGACTGCACCACCCCCGCAGGGTACATGGCCCCTGCGTAGAACACGATCCCCAGGGTGCCTATCCAGAAGTGAAAATTGGCCAGCTTCCGGGAATGGAGCTTCGTGTTCCAGAGCACCGGCACCAGCCAGTAGAGGATCCCCACCGTCAGGAAGCCGTTCCACCCCAGGGCCCCGACGTGCACGTGGGAGATGATCCAGTCGGTGTAGTGCGCAATGGCGTTCACGTTCTTGAGGGCGAGGGTGGGGCCCTCGAAGGTGGCCATCCCGTAGGCCGTCACCGCCACCACCATGAACTTGAGCACGGGGTCCTCCCGCACCCTGTCCCACGCCCCCCGGAGGGTGAGCAGCCCGTTGATCATCCCCCCCCAGGAGGGGGCAAGGAGCATCAGCGAGAACACCGTCCCCAGGGACTGGGCCCAGTCCGGGAGCGCCGTGTAGAGCAGGTGGTGCGGGCCCGCCCAGATGTAGATGAAGATGAGGGACCAGAAGTGCACGATGGAGAGCCGGTAGGAGTACACCGGCCGCTCCGCCGCCTTCGGCAGAAAGTAGTACATGAGCCCCAGGTACGGGGTGGTCAGGAAGAAAGCCACCGCGTTGTGTCCGTACCACCACTGCACCAGGGCGTCCTGCACGCCCGCATACACGGGGTAGCTCTTGAGCAGCGTCACGGGAATCTCGATGGAGTTCCCGATGTGCAGCACCGCCACCGTGATCACCGTGGCGATGTAGAACCAGATGGCCACATACAGGTGCCGTTCCCGCCGCCGCATGATGGTGCCGAACATGTTCCAGCCGAAGATCACCCACACGACGGCGATCAGGATATCCAGGGGCCATTCCAGCTCCGCGTACTCCTTGCTCGTGGTGTACCCGAGGGCCAGGGTGAGGGCCGCCAGCACAATGATGAGCTGCCATCCCCAGAAGTGGATCCTGCCCAGCAGGTCGCTGAAGAGTCTGGCCTTGCAGAGCCGCTGGAGCGAGTAATAGAGCCCCATGAAGATGGCGTTCCCCACAAAGGCAAAGATCACGGCGTTGGTGTGGATGGGCCGTATCCTTCCGAACGTGGTGAACGGCGTGCTCGCGTTCAGGGCCGGGGCGAAAAGCTGGAAAGCGGCCAGCACGCCCACCAGCATCCCCACCAGTCCCCAGACCATCGTGGCGACGGCAAAGTCGCGCACGATCCTGTTGTCGTAGCTGAACTGTTCCTGCTGCATGAAGCTCTACCCCGGTGTGTGTGTGGAATTCCGTTCAGGGGGAGGGGGCTCCCCGTCGTCGAAGAGCATCCGCACGGAGGGGGTGTAGCGGTCTTCGTACTGCCCGCTCCGGACCGCCCAGAGAAAGGCCACGAGGAACCCTCCCGCCACCAGCATGCTGAGCCCTACGAGAACCACCACCACGGACATCAGCGCGGTTCCTCCCTTCCGGCCAGCACCCGTGCGGAGAGCGTGGTGAAGGCCACCACCGTAACGGAGCTCGCGGGCATGAGGATCGCGGCCACAAGGGGAGACAGCACCCCCTGGAGGGCGTAGAAAAGCCCCGCAACATTGTACAGAATCGAGATGGCGAAGCTGGCATACACGATCCGCATGGCCGTGCGGCTGAAGGACAGGAAGCTCCCGAGACGCGGGAAAGACCCTGCATCCAGAATGGCGTCGCAGGCGGGGGCGAAGGCCCCGATCTGATCCGTCACCGAGACACCCGCATCGGCCTGGAGCAGCGCCCCCGCGTCGTTCAGCCCGTCCCCTATCATGAGCACCCTGCGTCCCCGCCCCTGCTGATCCCGCACGAAGCGGAGCTTCTCATCGGGCTTGAAGGCGAAGCGCATCTCCGTCCCTTTCGGAAAAATGCGCTCCAGGGCGGGTCGCTCCGCGTCGGCATCACCCGAGATGAGGGCGAGGGAGTAGCGCCCCCCCAGATCCCCGATCACGTCCTTCAGCCCCTCCCGCCAGGCCGCCGAGACCGCAAAGCACCCCGCGGGCACACCGTCCAGGGAGACATGCACCCGCGTGCCCCCCATCTTCTCCCCCGCGGGCTCCTCCGCTCCCGCAAACTCCCGGGACCCCACCCTCACCATCATGCCGCCCACCATGGCCTCGATGCCCGAACCCGGCACCTCCCGGAATCCCTCCACCTCCGACTCACCCGTTTCTCCGAGAGAGGCCCGGACGGCCCTGCTCAAGGGATGCGTGGAGTGACGGAGGAGGGATGAGACGGCCCTCCGTGCCTGGCCGGGGAGTTCCCCCCCCTCAAACCGCACATCCGACTTCCCCCCCTGTGTGATGGTGCCCGTCTTGTCGAAGACCACCGTATCGATCCCCGCCAGGGTCTCGATCACCCCGGCGTTCTTGAGATAGAACCCCCTCCTTCCGAATATGCGCATCACGGTCCCGTGCGCAAAGGGAATCGAAAGGGCCAGGGCGCAGGGGCAGGCCACGATCAGAACCCCCGTCACGGCATCCCACATCCGCTCGGGCCCCGCAAAGAACCAGTACACCCCCGATCCCGCCGCCAGCACCAGCACCCCCCCTGTGAAGTACCGCGCCACAATGGTGGAAAACCGCCCCAGTCCCGGGTCGGGCTTTCCGCTCCGGGGGCTCTCGTTCCAGAGCTGGAGGAACCGGCTCCGGGACACCTCCCGCACCACTTCCAGCTCCACCGAGGGGCCCGTCTGCCGCCCCCCCGCATACACAAGGTCTCCCGCCCGCACGGGCACGGGAACGGATTCCCCCGTCACGAAGCTGTAATCAATGGAGGCCGCAGCACTCATGAGCACCGCATCCGCGGGCACGATCTCGTTGGAGTGGATCAGGATGCGTTGCCCCTGCCCCAGGGTTGTCACGGGAATGGTGGTCTCCACTCCCTTTTCCCGCACCGTGACCGCAATGGGAAGATAGGATGTATGCTTCCGCTCGAAGTTGAGGGCATCGTAGGTCTTGCTCTGGTAGAGCTTTCCGAGGAGCAGAAAAAACACCAGCCCGCTCAGCGAATCCATGAACCCCGCCCCCGTGCCTGAGAGGATCTCGACCAGACTCCTTGCGAACACGATGGCGATGCCGAGCGCGATGGGAACCTCGATGTTCACGATCCCCCGCCGGAGTCCCACGACGGCCGATGTGAAATACCCCGATGCGCTGTAGAACACGACGGGAAGCGAGAGAAGCACATTCAGGGCTCCGAAGAAGGGGCGGAGTGCCACTTCCTCTCCTTCGGGAGCCAGGTATTCGGGAAAACTCAACAGCATGATGTTCCCGAATGCGAACGCCGCCACGCCCACCCGGTAGTAGAGCCCGCGCCGCGTCTCCCCTCCCTGCTTCCCCTCCAGGGCATCCAGTGTGATCTCGGGCTCGTACCCCAGGGAGGTCAGAAGCTCCACCACGGCGCGGAGCGAAACCGCCTCCTCCCTGAACCGCACGCTCAGGCGCTTCTTCAGGAAATCCACCCTGGACTGGAGGATGCCCCCGTTCAGCCGGTGGAGGTTCTCCAGGAGCCATATGCAGGAGCTGCAGTGTATGGAGGGAACGGTGAGCGAGACGGCTGAGGTTCCCCCCGAGGAGAAGTCCAGCATCCGGGCCCGCACCGAGGGATCTTCCAGGTAGGCGAATCGGGAAGCCCTGTAGGGAACAGGGGCGATGCCCGGCTTCTTCTCCAGGGTATAGTACGTGCAGAGGTTCCCGTCCCTGAGGATCTCATACACCGCCCTGCACCCCGCGCAGCAGAATGCCTTCCCGTCTGAGCGGATCCCCTCTCCCGGGAGCGCGTCCCCGCAGTGAAAGCACGCGATCTGGGGGGCCTCAGACTCAGACGCCCCCCCCGTGGCCCAGGCCTCACCGCGCGAGGGCGAAAGAGCCGCAATCCGCGCCGCCTCCCGCCGCGAGTCGCTCACCATCCCTGACCCCTGCATTGCCGCCTGCCCTCACCACTCCTCAAGCTCCACTCCCTCCCGTCGCAAGAAAAGTCTGGTCTCCGCCCTCCCGACGACGATAGCCCCCGAGACGACCGGCGACAACATATCCCCCCCGCCACGCCCTCATCTCTCATCCCACACACTTCCCCGGAAAAGGGTAAGAGTGTAAAAGGGCTAAAGGGTTATTTCCTGTCCCGGGAACAACGAAAGCCGTTGTAGAGGCCCCGGACCGAGGAGAAGCTCCTGAAGCGATCCGACGAACGGAGGTACTGAGCGCCGCTGTACCACGAGCCGCCCCGAACAACACGGGATCCCCCGCTCGTGGGCCCCTTCGAGTCCCTCTCGGGGCTCTTCCCGTAGTAATCGGCCCCGTACCTGTCCGCACACCACTCCATCACGTTCCCGCTCATGTCATACAACCGGAGCTCGTTCGGCTGCTTCTGCCCTACGGGGTGCGTTCTACCTCCCGAGTTCTCATTGTACCAGGCCACATCCCCGGGAGTGTTGCTCCCGCTGTATGTGTAGCCCCTGCTCCTGCTGCCTCCCCGTGCTGCATACTCCCACTCCGCCTCCGTAGGCAGGCGCTTCTTAGCCCATCGGGCATAGGCAGAGGCATCATTCCAGCTCACATGCACAACAGGGTGCCTCAATCCCTCTCCCTTTGCCTCCTCCCCCCGGGAGTTGTGCCGCCAGTTGATACCCTTAAGTTGCTCCAATCTCGAGCCGTCAAAAATGACGCTATACCCCTCCTTCTCCGCATCCGTCCTGTACGAGGTCGCCTCCACGAAGCGCCCAAACTCCCCCACCGTCACCTCGTACCTGTCCATGTGGAACGAGCTCACATAGACCCTGTGCACCGGCTTCTCGTCCCTGTCGCCATCGTTGCTCCCCATCTCGAACCACCCGCCCTCCACAAGCACCATCTCCGAGGTCTCCTGCTGTCCGCATCCCGCTGAGAGCAGAACGGCAACCAGGGCCATGAAAAAGGCGGCTCTCAAACAAGTGGTCATGGTTCCTCCTCCTTGAGTGTCCGTAACTGACCTGCCTCTGCTCCCTCTACATCCGCTTTCGAAGTGCGGGTTCGCCCGGGCGTCCCCGCACTGCATGCCGCACCCCCCACCCTACTTCTTGTACTGCGAGATGAACTCCTCCACCTCGGGGATCCCCCCCTGGAAAATCAGGTAGCCATTGCTCGGCTCCCGCTCGGTGATCTCCCCCGCCACGGGGTTGAGCATGATCTCGCGCACCCGGGCCGTGTCCCTCGTCTGTCCGAGTGCCCAGCCCAGCTTCACGTAGGCCACCTCGGGGAGCATGTTGGCCGTGGGCACCACGCCCAGCTCCATCATGTCGCGGCCCGTGTCATAGACGTACATCTGGACGTATCCCCAGAGCGTCTGCACCGTCATGTACACCGCCACGTTCTTCTCTGCCGCCCTCTTGAGGGCGGGATACAGGGGCTTGTTCACGTGCCCCAGGCCGGTGCCCGCGATCACGATGCCCCTGTAGCCGTTGTCCGTAAGGGCGTCGATGATGTCGGGGCGCATGTTGGGGTAGTAGTACACGATGCTCACCATCTCCTCGAAGGCCGTGTTGATCGTGACCCGCGTGTCGCTCCGCCGGCGCCGGTAGTCCTGCCGGAGAGGGGTGATCTCCGTCCGGCTCACCATGGCGATGGGAATGTCCCCGATGGTGCGGAACGTGGAGCGGTAGGAGGAGTGCATCTTCCGCACGCGGGTTCCCCGGTGGAGGAGGCCGTACATGTCGGATGTTGGGCCGAACATGCAGACCATCACCTCCGCAATGTCGCCCTCCGCCGCCGCCTTCACGCTGTGCATCAGGTTCAGGGCGGCATCCGATGAAGGCCGGTCGCTGGACCGCTGGCTCCCCACCATCACGATCGGCACGGGAGAGTCCTGCACCATGAAGGAGAGTATGGCGGCCGTGTGGTGCATGGTGTCTGTGCCGTGCCCGATCACGATCCCCTGCACGCCGCGGGCGATCTCCCGTCCCACCGCCTCGGCGGTCCCCCGCCACTGCTCGGGGCCCATGTTCTCGCTGAAGACCCCGTAGAGCTTCTCGGTCTCCAGGTTGCAGATGTCGGCCAGCTCGGGCACCGAGCCGTACAGCTCCCCCGGTGAGAAGGCGGGGATCACCGCCCCCGTGCGGTAGTCCAGTCGGGAGGCGATCGTGCCGCCCGTCCCCAGGAGCTTCACCTTCGGCTTCTTCGGGTCGAAGGGGAACTCCTTCTCGGGAATCTTGTAGTGGGCCTCCTTGCGGCCCCGGATGGAGATGTCCCTGATGCGCCTCGCCGCGATACCGACATTGTACCCCACCCGCAGCTTCAGCACGATGTGGTGGGGGTCGGCGGTCTCCGAGCGGGGGAGGATGATCCCGCTGAACCTGCCCCGGTCTGTCGTGATCTCCACATCGCTCCAGACCTGCGCCCCGAAGTTCTTCAGAACCCCCAGGGCCTCCCCCCGGTACCCCTTGAACCCGTCGTCGCCCATCAGGAGACCTCCCCTGAGACAAGTTGCCTGACCTTCGCCCCCTCCACCCTTCCCCTCAGCCGTTCCATGGCCATCCCCATGAGGATGCGCTCTCTCCGTTCGGGCTTCCTGAGTACCTCCCGTGCAAGCTCCTGTGCCGAGGCCCGGACCGCTTCCTGTGCTTCATTCTCTGTGCAGGGAACGGGAAGGAGGGAAGGATTGAACCCTCCTGCCTCCGAGGCGCGCCGCAGCAGTGCATAGAGCCCCTCCCGCATCACCTTCCTTTCCCGCCAGGCGACCAGAATACTCCTCAGGTCCTCCTCTCCCAGGCGGGAGGCGGCGATGCCGTCCCTTCTCAGCCGGCGCGGGTATGCGATGAGCACCTCCGCCGCCAGAACAGGCGGAACCCGTTCCGACTCCGTGAGGGAGTCGAAGAGCCCCGAGAAGGAAGACACGGCAAGGGGAATCACCAGCTCCTGGGGCACGCCCAGGGAGCGGTAGCGCTCCTCCCGTGTCCAGTAGTCCTTTGGAAGGGTGAGCCGTATCCGCTCCAGGCGGTCCTCGGCTATCCCTTTGGGAGGAAGGTCCGTGTCGGGGTACATCCTGTCGGCCCCCGGGAGTATCCGCTCAAACCCGTTCGTCCCGTCCCGGAGCGCCTGCCGTGTCTCCGAGGGAATCCCCGTCGCCGCCTCCCGGGCCCTGATGGCTATCTCCTGAGCCCCCGTCTTCACGTCCTCCGCCCCGCCCCAGACCAGCACCATGGTATCATCCCGCGTCGCCCCCGTCGCCTTGGCGATGGCCTGCCATTCGGACGAGGAGAGAGACTCGCTCCGGCTGTCGGAGTGGAGGATGTTGGGAAGCGTGGTCAGGCAGGCCACCACCCGCACCCTGTCCGCAATCTCCCGGGAGAAGACGGTGCCCGTCTGTGTCTCCCACTGGAGAAGGCCCTGAAAGCCCCTCAACACCACGCAGACGGCCTCCAGGCCCGATTCCAGGGCATCCTGCACCGGCTTGTAAAGGGTCTTCCTGAGCAGCCGGGTCACGTTCTCCGCCCCCGACCGGAAGCTCTCCGCCGTGATGCCCTTTCTGTGCAGCTCGTCCCTCAGCCGGAGCAGGTTCCACTGCCTCCGCGCCTCGTTGTATGTCAGAAGGGGGATGTGGGGAATGCGGGGCACCCCCTTGATCTCCACCCGGGTCCCTCCCCGCACGCTCACGTTCACATCCTGCCGCGCCGCCCCGATGCCCGTGCGGACCCTTCCCGTGCTCCGGGCCATCCAGCGGCACATCTGGGCCACCTCCGCCACTTCCTGGGGGGTGCGCATGTCGGGGCCCGTCACGGTCTCGATGAGCGGCATGCCCAGGCGGTCCGTCAGGTACACCCTCCGGTGCCCCACGTCGCTCACCTCCCGGCAGGAATCCTCCTCGATGGACATCTGCACAACCCGCACCTCCCGCTTCGGGTAGGGAATGGTCCCGTCCAGGCAGAAGATGGCCGTGCGCTGGAATCCCGTGGGGATGCTTCCGTCCAGGTACTGCTTCCGGGCGATGTGCAGCTCATCCACGGGGGCGCAGCCGTACAGGAGCCCCACCGCCAGGGCGATGTCCAGGGCCTCCTCGTTGATCTGGAAGGGGGGCGTGTCGTCCATCTCGTAGGTGCACACCGTGTCCCGGTGGATCCGGTAGATGATCTCCTTCCTGGTCTTGAACTCCATGAGGGCCGTGCCGTCGTACTCCCCCAGCTCCGAGAGGGTGGGGCGCATGTGGCGCAGGATCTGGGCGTGGTAGCCCTCGCTGTAGCGTCCCGCGGGACAGCGGCAGAAGAGCTTCTGTTCGGTGAGAAGCTGCTGGTGAATCTCGATGCCCGAGGTGAAGCCCACTTCCTCGTAGTCCGCGGGGGTCATGGACTCGAAGGGCTTGAAGAGATAGTCGTGCATGGTCCTGTTCACGGAAGAAGGCGCGGGTGACGGCCCCGCCGGCTCCACCCGGGAAGAGAGGAGCGGAGCCCGCTCCGGCGCACTCCGCACGGTGCTCGGGGAGCGGAAGGGCGCTTTATGCAGCCGGGGGCGGGGAGTCCGGGGGGAAAAGAACTCATGAAAGGTAGGAAAAGGGGGGGGAAACGACAAGGGGGCGGCCGCCCTCTGCCGCCCCCTTGTAGGGACTCTGTCCGCTGCGCACCCCAGGCGCCCCCGGGGCAGGGAGCTTACTCCGACCCGCCCTCACCCCACCCCGCCTCCGCAATCAGCATCGCTCCCGCACACCCGGTTGCCTTTCCGTTACGCATTCCGCACTCCGCATTGCCTAAAACCACTGCTTCTTCTGCACCACGTAGTCCCTCTCGAACTCCTCATCCGACTTGGTGAGGTAGATAATGCCCTCCACGAACGCGATGATGCCCAGCACGATGTTCGGGATGAAGAGCATGAGCCAGGTGACGGCGAACCCGATCGTGTTCACGAGCAGAAACACCAGCGCCGGCCCCGTGAAACCCAGGTAGAACTTGTGCACCCCGATCCCCCCCAGGAATATGGCCAGGAGTCCCGCCGCGATCTTGCTCTTTCCCGAGGAGCCCGCCGACCCGATGGCAAGGTACACCGCCTTGGCCTGCGCGCCCTCCACCTCGAAGTCCACCGACATCCCCCGCGCGGGAGGGGAGCTCCCCTTCCAGTCCGCCCCGCTGAAGCCGTACCTGTTTCCGTCGTTCCCCGTGATGGTCCCGGAGTTGGTCTGGATGGTGTAATCCAGTATCTGTCCTTTCATGGGGGTTCCTTTCTGTCTTGTGATGAATCCCCGGGATCTTCGCCGGGTCCCGTGATAGTGTACGGATGAATCCCCCGGGGGATGCGTTTCCCCCGGGCCGGGAGGCCGCCCGCGTGATGGTAGGGAACCTGCAGACCAGAGTCAAGCGGCAGGAGGCGGCGACCCCGTCCCCCTCTGCGCCCGGCCCGGCTCCCCCCGGGGGGCCTCAATGACCGGTTGGTCCGCCCTCCCCCGGGCAGGGGCCGGCCGCCGTGTACAGACCCCCAGGTTCTGGAGGGACCTTTGACCGGGTGCTCCTCGGGTCGAAGGTTTGCGTTTGGGGCTTCCTCGTGCTATATTCCATGTGGATCCGGTTCCATCTTCATGCAACACTTCAGGGCCGCGCTTGTGGACAGGACACTCTGGTGCCGGACGAGCCGGGCGCTGTTTCGGAACCTCCTCCCCGGCGAATCCGGAGCCACTATGATCGAGGAGATCATGGTGGTGGGCCTTATTGTTCTCCCTCTCGCGTTCCTGGGCAACATCCTGCTCGACATTCTCAAGGACTACTTCCGGCTCATGGCTGTCGTCGTGTCGGTCCCATTCCCGTAGAGAACCCACCATCTGAAAGGAGCCACCCGTCATGACCTCGGCTACCCTCCCCACAGAGCCATCCCGGCATGGCGGCTGGCTGGCTGCTTTTCACGGTGATGAGCGGGGCAATGGAGGCATGGTTCCGCAACTTCTGCAGATCGTTCTTATTGCGCTTCCGATCATTGCAGTCGTCATGATTATCATGTGCGGGCTCGGCACCCAGATCGTGGAGGGATTGAAGAACATAAAGCTCGATCAAGTGGCAACCGCCGTCTGTGAAGTGTTTACCAGGGTCTGCCCTTCGGGCTGGGTAAGTTGCTGAGTGCCCCACCCCTTGGGGAACATCTCCTGGTCCTGGGCGCACTTTGCCCTTCTCGCCCTGGGAATACTCTGCGCCGCAACGGACACAAAGTCAGGGAAGATCTATAATCTCGTCACCTACCCCGCCATGGTTCTGGGTCTCGTGCTTCATGCCGGAGGCAACTGGGTCCCCGAAATCTTCGCCGTTCTGGGGCTGCTGGTCGGCCTTGTCCCTTTTGCCTTTGCCTCGCTGAGGGGTTTGATCGGGGGGGGGGATGCCAAGCTCTTTGGCGCCGTGGGGGCGCTTGGCGGCTTTCCCTACATCCTGCACTTCCTGCTCTGGACGTTCGGCTTCTCCCTGATCTACGCGCTTCTCACCCTGGTGTGGGACAGGGTGTTTCTGTCCGATCTGTTCCGCTGGGTCCGGGCACATCTCACCCGGAACCCGCGCACAGCCCCTGTCCTTTCCGGAAGCACTGCACTCAAGCGCCGGGTTCCGCTGGGGCTCTTCGCGTTGCTCGGCATCCTCGCCACGCTCCATCTCGTCTAGCATGAGGGAACAGAGATGACCCGTCCCGGACAGGGTCGTTTCATTACCCGCCTGCACTCCGACACGGGGGCTTCCTCCTCGCTCGAATTCGCCGTTTCGTTCTTCATGTTCCTTCTCGCTGCTCTGACGATCGCCCAGCTTGCCCTTCTCTTCCACGCCCGCATGCTCGTGCAATATGCCGCAAGCTGCGCTGTGCGAAGCGCCGTCGTCTGGATACCCTCGGAAGGAAGGGGGGAGCCGGCCAACGAGATCACCTGCTACTCGAGCAACGGGGACTGCGGGGAGGAGGGGGGGAGCTCCGGGGATCAGCCCTCCAAAATGTACCACATCCATATGGCGGCCGCAATTGCATGTCTGCCGCTGGCTCCCACCGGCTCGAGGCAGAACGGCGTGGAAGGGATGCAGCAGGGAATCGGTGAACAGACATGGACGGACCTTCTCCTCCGCTACCTCCCTGAGGAAGTAACGGGGTCCATGCCCGCCCGGATCTACCGAAAGCTCGGCAATTCCCTGAATCTGACGACCGTTTCCGTCCGTCCTCCCGCGGGCGGAGGAACCGCCTACGAGCCGCGCGAACTCGTTGTTGTCACCGTTGCGCACCGCTACTACCCCGACATTCCCGGTCCGCTCACGGTCATGGAGCCCTTCATCACGCTCGCCGACTCGGCCGCACTCCCCAACAACGGCGAAGAGGCCTTTCCGGGCCTGGGAGGAGGCGTGAATGCGGACGAGTAGACGCAGCCCGCAGAGCCGCATGCACCGTGATGAATCCGGCCAGATTCTCCTGCTCTTCCTGTTCCTGGTGTTTCTCGCCCTTGCCGTCCTCATGCTCAACATCAGCACGGGCATGGTCATTGAGGACAAGCTCCATGTCCAGACGGCCGCAGACATGAGCGCCCTCTCAGGAGGTGCCTGGGTGGCCCGCACCTTGAACCACATCTCGATGAACAATGTCGCGATGACCGAAACGCTGGCCTGGATCCTGGTGCTGCGCGGCGCAAGGCACACGGTGCTCAAGACCGAACCGGCATTGGACGGTTTACACGATGGGTGTCTCGCCGCGAGCCTGAATCCATACGCTGCAGCGTTCTGCGCGACGGTTGTCTTCCCCGCCTGGCACTACAAGACCTGGTTCCTGAAGCCGATGGTCACCATGCCCATGTACGAGAACCTCATTTCCGAGACTTCCCCCCTCTCCCTCTGGAGGGTGCTCCAGGCCCTCAAGTACATGAACAAAGCCATCGTGTTCACCTATCCTGCGATTGGAGAGGGAGACGCATGGCTGACGGCCCGGCGGAACAAGGCCTCCTTCGCCCTGCTCCTTCCCTATCCCGGGACCGCCCTGCCGGTTGCCGAAACCACCTTCTGCCACCTCTGCGATCCCACCATGAACGGGTCGCGGGCCGAGCATCACCGGGGGTACACACCGCTGCTGGAGTACGACCTGAACGAGGGTCCCCTCAAGAAGCGGATGAACCAGGTCCGGCACCTGTTCTGGCCCCTGATGGTCGTGGGGGGGCCCTACACGTTCAAGTACTTCACGAACGCCTCCTTCAGAGAAGTCTGCGAGGGCTGCACCGAAGAACCGCAGGAGGCGTATTACAACATCACATTCGACTACGAGAAGGCCACACAGGCACCCCGTGTCCACTCCTCATGCTGGATCCGGACCAAAGCGGACTTCGGCCCCACAGAGGAACGAGACCCCGGCGAGGATATCCTGCTCCTCGACACCCCGCTCGATTGCCTGGGCAGGACCGAGGAGAACGACGACTTCGAGCGGGCTCCTCCTGCCGAGCTGGAATGCCCGGGATATCTGTCGGGCTCTTCCGTGTACGGCAACGGATGGGTCTCCAAGAGGTTTCTGCACGGGTTGGGGACAAGTCTCCTCAGCAACATGGGCTTCCGGGATCTGGGCGACGGCCTGTGGAGGAGGGTCGTTCGGACTGTGCACTCCGGCGGAGAGGTAATCACATACACGCACCACATCGAGCAATATCGGTTCATCTTTGCGAAGACGGGGCGGGCCGATGGAGGGGAAGAAGAGAACCCCCTCAGGGAAACCCAACGTTCCTCTCTTCCCGGGCCCACCGTTTTCACAACGAACGATATCCGTGAACTGGCAAAACGGCTTTCCTTTCTGGCCGTTGCCTACAAGCCGAAGCGCACACTCCCCTTCGAGACCGTCCTCTCCAATCCCAACCGCCTGGCCTTCGTGGGGTACGCTCAGGTTCTCGTCCACAACCCCACGGCCGCCGACCTCTTCACTCAGGACTGGCATGTGAAGCTTGTACCCGCGGACAAACTGGAGCAGGCGGTGGCCTGGCTGGAGGAGGCCGCCTCGTCCCTGACCGGGGACCAGCAGATCGGGGGCGACATGCTGGCGAACCTCCGGGATCTGCTTCTCTCGGGCCTTTCCGCGGTCAACCACCACTGAGAGCCCGCCATGTTCCTGAACGAAGACGGCCATGCCACAATGGAGTTGCTGATGCTCCTTCCGCTCATCGTTCTTTTGCTGGCCCTCATCACCCTCACCGGCGATCTCTACTACTTTGAATCCAGAACCATCCTTGCCTCCAAGTGTCTCGTTCTGGATGACTACGGCCGCTACTACGAACACCTAGGGTTGCGTGGGGAAAGTGAGGCCGCATCCGCCTACTCCTATGAAGGGGAGGAGGTCCTCCGGCGGATCTTCTTCGGCGAGAGAGAGTCCGGCTTCCAGGTGGAGGCACCGCATCGGCGCGAGGCGGAGCCCCAGGAGGGGGACCGGCAGCATACCCCGGGAACACCCCCTCCGGACCTCGACGGGGGCATGTGGCAGGAGATGGTGGGGGTCATAAACGGAGCCCGGGGAAAGACCTGGGCTGTGGCCTCCGTGGAATTCCGCCCCGCCTTTTTCTGGCCTGAAGCTCACGGCACTCTCACAGACAGCGTATACCTGGCTGCCTCCGACTGGAGGTATGCCGAGATGCCGGGCGGCTACGTGGGCCTGATCAGGAGGCGGGTTACCCGCTTCTTCGAGGAGCTTGGATTATGAGAAAACCGGCGCGCAGGCCGGCGGCCGCGCTCTGGCGTTTTAGTGCGGACATGGGAGGGGGGTTACCCGAATTCTTCTCGCGGTGGGCCTTAGTGTCCTGCCGATTTGCTTCGTCACCCTTCTCTTCGTTTGGCGCTTTCGGAATGAGACCGCGGGCATGTCACAGGACTTGGGTTTGAATACTGCAGCCGGGATTTGCTCGAACTGCTCCAGCATGCCTCTCTCTGGAAGCCCTCATAACGAGGTGGAGCTCCGGCGTCTCATGCGGAACACCCCCACATGAAGCCCCTTCTGCTCAATGCCGCCAGAATCCTCCTCACCGTGCTGATCCTCCTGGGCGGATATGCTCTGCTTGTGAGAAGGGGAAAGACATGCAACTGCGGGGCCGATTCGACCGCCGCCTCTGCATTGCCCGACCCGGAGGGAGTGCTGGCCGGGGGAAGGGTGCTGGCCGGCCTCATGAGCATCAACGGCGTGGGATTTGAGAACGGCTCTTTTCACACGGGGGGCTCCGTTTCATCCGTGCTTGACTCACTCCGGGCGGACTGGACCGCAGCGGACCCTGGCATCGGCGGTTCCTCCGCCCCGGATTCGCTCGCCCCGGTCGGGGAGCCGGTGGTGGAATGGCTGAAGGAACAAGACCGGGGTTTTGTAGGGGTTACCCGGGTCTATCGCAGCCGTAGCGGAGCGGGATCCGACTCCATGGGGCGGGCTTGGCTCGGGATCACCAACAGCACGGCTATCGCCTACCGCGAGGCCGACTCCTCTGTAGGGGTCAGCACTGCCCGGACACCGGGGCTCCTGGACCTGTACGCCCTGCTTCGCGCCGCCGGGGGCCAGCCCCTGCCCACTCCCGGAGGAGACCCACCCGTTCCCTGCACGGACGGGTGGGTTGTGCTGGACCTGAGGGGAGACGGAAGATCGTCGGGAATCTGGGCGCTCCGTCTTCCCTGCCCCGCCGACAGCGTACGGTCATTCTACCTGAGGAGGCTGGCCGAAAGCGGCTGGAACAGGGAAGCGCAGGCAGAAGGCGGAGTGGTGGTGCTCGTCAGGCGGAATGGCGGCATCGCCGCCCTGACCTTTTCCTGTCTGGAGGACAGCGGAGGGGGGGGGAGCATCGCCCTGTTCAGCTATCAGGGATCGGGATCCCCGTTCGGAGACACGCCCCTCTCCGTCCCATAGAGCGGTCCTACGGGGGAAGAATCTCCCGCAGAGGCGCCCAGTCCACGTCAGCCGGCAAGCCCCCGAACTCGGCCGGAAACAGGGACCGTTTCCCCGTCCACTCCAGAGATGTGCTGAGGGGGTCCGCCCCCGTCGTACGGAGCTGAAACAGCATCTGGAGGCCGATTTCCTTCTCCCGGCCCCCCCCCCGTTCCACTTCTGCAACTCCCGTCACCGCCCGCCTCCCCCTGAAATCCCTGGCCATCTGCACAACCACATGAATCGCCGATCGGATCTGTGCCCGAACGGCAGCCGGGGGAATCTCCACCTTTGAGAGGGCCACCAGTGTCGCGAGTCTCTCCAGGGCGTCTTCGGGTGTGTCGGCGTGAATGGTGGAGAGGGAGCCGCCGTGGCCCGAGATCATTGCCTGCAGGAAATCCAGGGCCTCCGGCCCCCGCAGCTCCCCGATGATAATCCTGTCCGGCCGCATCCGCAGGGAGGAGGTAAACAGGTCCCGCAGCGTTACCGGCTTCTGCCACGACTCCACGTTCATCCTCGTCTCCAGGGGTACCACGTGTGGCTGCTGGAGCTGCAGCTCAAATGTGTCTTCAATGGTGATGATCCGTTCCTGGGTCGGGATCAGCTCCGAGAGAGCGTTCAATAGGGTGGTCTTCCCCGAACTTGTTCCTCCGGAAACCAGGATGTTCTTCTTGGTGAGAATGCACCAGTGAAGGTAGCCCAGGGCCTGCCGGGAGAGGGCCCCACCCTCCACCAGGGCCCTGATGCCCAGCCGGTCGGTGGAGAACTTCCGGATGGCGACGCAGATGCCCTTCTTGGCAAGGGGTGGAAACATCATGTGGACCCGGGATCCGTCGGGAAGACGTGCATCCACCCTCAGGGTGTCCTCCGCGAGTGCGGTTCCGCTGAACTGCGCGATGTTTCTGCATGCTGCCATGAGGCGCTCCCCGTCGGGGAAGCGCGCCTCCGTCAGCTCCAGCACCCCGCGCCTCTCTATGTAGATCTCCCCGGGCCCGTTCACCAGCACCTCGTTCACCGTCTCATCCTCCAGAAACGGCTGGATCGGCCGGAGCAGAGTCCGGAGGGTATGCGTGAAGATGTCGGTGTGTGGCATTGTCATCTCCGCTTTCTGCACAGTGGCCCTAGCCGTCTTACGATGGCTTGCGCCAGAACGTGACCCCCATCACACATCGTCCTGGGTTTTCCAGCGAGTCGCCGCTCACGTAGGAATACCCCCGGTAGAGGAGTATGAAGGAATCCCACGGCCATAATTGAACACGGTGGGCTCCCCAGACGTCTCCGTGGGCACCCGGATCCACTCCCGAGTCCTCCGGGAATGCCGCCTCCAAAGCAGCAGTCAGCAGACGGAGATTCTCCTCGGGAATCCGGTAGGGTGCGACAAGCTCCAAGTCGTAGTTCCAATCCTGATCCCACCTCGGCCATCCCGTAGGCCCCTTTTCCGGACCCAGGAAGACGAATTCACCCACCTTGAGAGTGTCGGAGGCGTCTCCCTTGAGCATGGTCCACCTCACCGCCCGAAACGCCGCTTCCATCGAATTCGGTGGCACCGGATGGAGAAGAGACTTCAAGATGGTAAGGTCCCAGGCCCCCCAACCCGCAATCCCGATGCAAAGCGCCCCCCAGATAATCAGAAGGTCCCGGTTCCTCAGGCCCCGGCTCTTTCCAGGTCTCTTCGCTTTCTGCCCTTTCTCGGTGGCCTTCGCTTGATCTTCTGCATTCCCCTCACGTTCCTCACTGTCCATGCATGTCCGCTTCTCCCCGGTCTCATCCGACCTCCCCTCGCTACCCCTCAGGCTTCTCAACCCCGCCAGCGCTTCCTCTGCACTCCCGCACCTCTTCCCCACATCCTTCTCCACCATCCTCCCCAACCACTCCGACATACCCTCCGGAACATCGCTCCGAACATCCCTCAGCCGGGGCGCCGTCCTCTCCCCGCTCGTATGCCACAGCATCCACCGGTGCTTCACTCCCTCCGCCGTCACTCCCTCCTTCCCATATACCTCCGGAAAGGCACTCCGCATTCCTTCCTCACCCAGCAACAACCGGTACCCCACATACCCCAGACTGTACAGATCGCTCCCGGAACCTACTCCTCCCTTCCCGCCCTCGATCACCTCCGGTGCAAGGTACTCCGGCGTCCACGCCCTCAGACTCCTGCTCCCCCCCACACTCGACTCCCCGAAATCCCCCACTCGAACGTTCCCCGCCCGGTCCAGAAACACGTTGCTCGGCTTGATGTCGCGGTGCACCACCCCGCACCCGTGCATCTCCACCAGTCCCTCCAGACATCCCTCCAGCCACTTTACCACCTCCTCCACCCCCACCGGCTCACGGTACACCCCCAGCGAATGTTCCATCAACTCCAGGATCAGGTAGTACCCCTCCTCCCCATCCACCTGGTCCAGCAATCGTACAACGTGCATGCTGCTCTTCAACGCACTGTGTACCCGCCTCTCATGGTCCCGCGCCCTCCGGCTTTCCTCGTCCTCCCCCACACCGTACATGTGCTTCACCGCCACATCCTGCTCCAGCTTCCGGTCGTACCCGCGGTACACCGCAGACGACCCCCCCCGGCCGATCAGCTCCCCCACCTCGTACCGGCCCGCTATCACCCGCTCCATCACTGCCACTCCTCATCCATGAGAACCCCCATCGGCACATGCCGGCCGTACACCTGTCCTGTCACCCGGCGCCTCTCCCATGATCCGTGATCTGGCGCCTCGGACAGGGGAAACTCCGGATACACACGACAGGTGGACTCCCCGCCACCATCGAACACACCCTCCGGCATCCGCACCCGCCTCCCGCACGAGAGCCTTTCCCCACCGGCACAACACCGGTAGTAAAGAGTCCTTCATCTTCCTGGACAGCTTACCCTCTCCAGCCGAAAAGGGTAAGAGTGTAAAAGGGACAAAGGGTCATTCCTTGTCCCGGGAACAACGAAAGCCTAATTGGTAGAACCAGAACGAGGGGGGTGTGTTATCACGAGCCGCCAACCGGAGGTACTGAACGGGCCAGTTCCACGAGCCGCCCCGACGAACAATGTTCTTGCCGCTGGCAGGCCCCTTCGGGTCCCTCTCGGGACTCCCGCTGTAGTAGTCCTCCGCGTATCGGTCCGAACACCACTCAAGGACGTTCCCGGTCATGTCGTACAACCCAAGCTCGTTCGGCCGCTTCTTCCCAACAGGGTGCGTCCTATTCCCCGAATTCTCGTGGTACCAGGCCACATCCCCCGGGGTGTCGCTTCCGCTGTATCTATAACCCCTGCTCCTGGTCCCTCCCCTCGCCGCATACTCCCACTCCGCCTCCGTCGGAAGTCGCTTCCCTGCCCACCGGGCGTACGAGGCGGCATCGTTCCAGCTCACGTGCACAACGGGATGCTGCTGACCCGCCTCTCCCGCCGCTTCACCCCGACAGTTGTGCCGCCAGTTGATCCCTTCTCGTTCCTGAAACCACGAATCGTCCCAGACTAGGCTGGACCCCTCCTTCTCCGCATCCGTCCTGTACGAGGTCGCCCCCACGAAGCGCCCGAACTGCTCCACCGTCACCTCGTACCTGTCCATATAGAACGAGCTCACATACACCCTGTGCACCGGCTTCTCGTCTTCATCCCCATCTTCGCTCCCCATATGGAACCATCCTCCCTCCACCAGTACCATCCCCTCGGGGGCGTGTGGTCCCGGGCTGACGGGTTGTTGTGTCCGCGCTCCTTCCCTCCCCTCGGGAGCGGATGTCCTCGGCTTGACGGGTTGCCTTGTCCGTGCCCCTTCCCGCGCCCTTCTCGCTTCCACAATCGACGCCAGCTCGATCGTCACCGCCGTGGTCTTCCCGCCCACAACAGTGATGGGCCTGGGGCTCCAGCGGTCCTTCCCCTGGTTTGCGACCGCGCTCACCGAATGGACGCCGGCGTGAAGTGGGACAGTCTTCACCTTCCCCGCAGAGAGCGGGCCCAGCACATTCCCGTCCACGGAGACGCTGCAGTCCGTGTCGGAGGTGATCACCAGAATCCCTTCTGCCGGCTGTGCGTTGCCGGAGGAAGAGACAAGAACAAGGAGAGCCGCAACGGTCGCGAGTGTCCACCCGACTGGCATGGTCCCTCCGCAGGCAATGGAAGCAGGATGATCCAGCCGCACATGTCCCCCGGCAGAAGGGGCGCGGCCCTACCGGAACTGCATCATCTTGATGATCGAAGGAGCGAGGATGATGATGAACAGGGCGAGCATCACCAGCGTCGCCGGGATGAAGACCTTTGTTCCGGCGGTGTGCGCATACTCCTCCGCAGCCAGAACACGCTTGTTCCGGATGGTGGCGGCATGGGACCGGAGAATGACGTGCAGGGGGGTGCCCAGCCGCTCTCCCTGTTCGACAGCGAGAACAACGCCCCTCAGGTTGTCAAGGTCGGTCCGCTCCGAGAACTCCCGCAGGCTCTCCAGGAAGGTCTTGCCCGCGTAGAGGGACGCGGTCACTCCCCGCAGCTCCCGCATGAGAGGGGAATCCCCGCGGGATTGCCCCAGCACCTCGAGGGAGCTGTAGATATTGCCGCCTCCGGCCAGCATCATGGCCAGGAGGTCCAGGGCATAGGGAAGCTCCCTGTCGATGCTCTGCAGCCGCCGTTCCACCTCCCCCCGGAGGGAGGAGTATACCAGGTAGCCCACGACGAGGCCGTACATCGAGGCGACGGTCATTCCCCCCGAAGGTCCGAACAGGAAGAAGAGCGGTAGGAAGATGCCGCCGAAGCTCATCAGAACCAGCACTTCCAGCCGCGCCACGAACGGGCCTTCCTGGCTCTTCACCCTCCCGGAACGCAGCCAGAGTCCGCTGATGTTGTTCCTGAGCACCTTCGGAAGCAGGGACCTCCGCGCGGACAGCCGCCGGAGCGTCAGCACGCGTACCAGGGGAAGGGTGTCCGCGAGAGAGAGCAGTTTGTTCACCTCCCGTTTGGAGGGAACCGCCGCGCCGCCTTCAGGCAGTCTCAGCATCCTTCCCACGGCCGCGGCGGCCAGCCCTACCGAGAGTCCCATCAGGGCGGAGGAGAGGAGACCCAGGGGGCTCATATCCGCTCCACGGCCAGCACGTCCTTGGCCCACCGGATGGCGAACAGATAGATGCCCGCTGCGGCGGCAAGGCACACAAACCCCCAGAGACTGCTCAGAAGAACCTCCAGGAAATCCTGCTGGAGCACCATGATCAACGGCACCATGTACACCGGAGCCCAGGTCAGGAACTTGATGGTATAGCGTCCCGAGGCCGTGGTCGCTTTCACCACACGGTCGCATCGGTCCTGCTCGATCACCATGGCCCGGATCTCACCCAGCAGATCGTATGCGGGGCCTCCTCTGCGCCCGTGGATGGCCAGCGCGCGTGCCGTGTAGTCAAATGCTTCTATTCCCAGGGACTGGAACACCGCCCTCAAGGCGACCTCAAAGTGCTCGCCCGAGCTGTGGCGAGCGTGCACCGTCCCGAACACCGCCCGGATGGGACTCTTGAACCTGGCCCCCACCATCTCGAACGCGGTGGCCAGTGTCTGACCTGCCCGCAGGGCATTGGCAACGGCGTTCAGGGCATCGGGCAGCTGTGCCAGGAGTTTCTCATCCTGGAGCCGGCGGAGTCGTCTCTGCCAGAGAATCGGCCCGCGGTACCCGAAGAAGGCCACCACGAGCCAGAAGGCCACCCCCGCAACCGAGCGGGCGAGCAGAGCCATGGCCGCCAGTGCCGCAAAGGCCAGCCAGGGGCTCAGCCGTATCAGACTCTTGATCTCCCCCCTCCCTTTCTCCGATTCCACCGCCGGAAGGAGGTGCCGCAGGCGCTCCTCCGCGGAGCGGGCCAGGTAGCTCTGGAATGCCGGATAGGCATACAGGACCGCACAGGCCAGACAAGCCCCGGCACACAGGGCCGCCGCAAGATGCACGATCATGCGGCAAAACCCTCCATCGTCAGCAGGCCCGTGCGGAGAAGGGATTCCAGAAAGGTCGGAACATACCCCGTCTGAAGCCACTCGGCGGGTGCCGTGCCCCGGTCGGCATACACGTAGATGTCACGGGCGGTGATCCGCCCCGTCACCGGATGCACCCCCGCGATCTCGCTTACCCGCGAGATCACGCGGCCGCCTGCCGGCAGGCGATCCAGGGCCACGATCACATCCAGGGCAGTGGAGATCTGCTCCCGCAGCGTGACAACGGGAAGCTGGTAGGCTTCCAGAGTCATTGCCTCCAGCCGCATGAACAGGTCTTCGGGGGAGGTCGCGTGCGCCGTCCCCATCGAACCCGGGTGCCCGGTACTCATGGCCTGGAGCATGTCAAAGGCCTCTGCTCCGCGGCATTCGCCCACGATGATCCTGTCCGGCCGCATGCGCAGGGCATTCCGGACCAGGTCCCGGATGCTGATCCGCCCCGTGCCTTCGATGCTGGCTGGCCGCCCTTCGAGCCGCACCCAGTTCTCCTGGACCAGTTGCAGCTCCGCGCTGTCTTCGATGGTGACGATGCGCTCGCCCTGCGGAATGGAGCAGGAAAGGATGTTCAGAAGAGTGGTCTTCCCGGTCCCCGTGCCTCCGTAGATCAGGAGGTTCAGCCGGGCGCGGATACAGGCCTCCAGGAACTCCGCAACATGAGGAGAAACGCTTCCCCGCGCCTGCAGGTCGCTCATGCTCAGCGGGCGTCCCCTGAACTTCCGGATGGTGATGGAGGTGCCGCCGAGGGCCACGTTGCTCAACACCGCGTTCACCCGCATTTCGGGCAGTCGTGCGTCCACGATCGGTGAGCTGAAGTCCACGTGGCGGTTCACGGGCGACACAATCTTCGCCAGAATGCGGAGCGTCTCCTCATCGTGACCCAGACTTGTGGGAATGGGGCTGATGCGCCCGGCCCGCTCCACGAATATCCGTTCGGGGGAGTTCACCATGATTTCCGTGATCAGGGGGTCGTCCACCAGCTCCTGCAGGTTGCCGAGTCCGTATACTCTGTCCCAGAGATACTTCCGGCAGTCGTAGTCAACGATGAGCCGGGCATAGGGCTGGACGTCGAGCGAGATGCTCTCCACGATCCGGCGGACCGCCTCCCGGTCCGGTTCTTCGTCGGCGGGAGCGCGCGCCGTGGCGGCCTTCAGAACCGAGACGATCTGGTCCAGTTGCGCCTGCATGGCGGGCTCCAGGGAGACGAGGAAGCTCTTCCCTGTCTCCTCTCCGGCAGCGGGCTCCACGAAGGCCTTTCCGGAGTAGATGAGGCGCACGGCCCACATGATCAGGTTTGAGCGTACGCGGTGCCGCGCCAGGGTCTGATCCATGGTCGGCGCATGCCGGGCGGCCACTGCCTTGATCCGTTCCCGGATCCGCTCGTCCTCCAGGGTCGAGGCAAAGGGAGATTCGTACTCAGCCAGGAGGCTCGCAATCATCTCCTTGTGCATCGCATCCGCGAAATCGAACCATCGCTGGCTGAGCAGCAGCTCCGGATCCGCCTTCTGCCCTTCCTGGGGGGCCCTCTCTGCGACGATGGCGATCCGGAAGGGATCCAGGTGAATGGTGGCGCCGGGCGGGATCGGCCGGCAGTGGTCCAGCGCGAGCTCCCTGGCCTCTTCCCGCGTCTCCTCGGGCATCTGGATCAGGACCGGGTTGCGGCCCAGTCGCCGGACCAGAAGAACCCCCCCCTCCCCCGCCTGGAGATCCAGATGGTGGGAGGATATGAGCTGGCTGTTGAGGACGATCTGCGACTCCTTCGCGCGCCCCACCCTGTAGACCACTCCCTCCTCCAGCCGGAACGGGGCGGCGGAAGAAGCATCTCTCAGGCTGCTGATCACGATCGAGAGGGTCCGCGGGGGCCCTCCTGCGGGTTGGCTCATGCCGGTTGCCTCAGCCCGGATGTCTCAGGGTGATGCGGAAGCGGCTGCTCGAACTGCTCTGCGCTTTCAGGATCTGCACCGCGTCCGTTTCCGACAGCCTCAGCGTGATGATGCTGTAGCTTCCCCCTCCCGCGGACCTGCTGCGTGTCTCCGAACCCACGGTGACCACTTCCACATTCTCCAGCAATGGCTTGGCATCGTCGGTCATGATGACGTAGGGGTAGATGTCAATCCGGTCACCCATGTGGAGCCGGTAGCCCAGCGAGGACTCCTCCCCCACGTTGATGGCAACCAATCGTTCACCCTCACGCAGATCACGGGGATCGAAGTCCATTGCCCTCTCTCCGAGGGCGGCGGCCGAGAGCAGCTCTCCGCGTGCCATGTCCTTCTGCGCACGCTGGCCCTCCTTGGAGGAGAAACCCGACTTCCTCACGTAGTCCCGGGAGAGGCCGCTCTGCGCCGAAATCGTCACTTCTTCGAAATCCTCCAGGCCTACCGCCTGGCCGTACCGGATGGCCTGCCGGGCGGAGAGCAGCACAACCTGGTCCTTCGTGGAGTTGATGGAGAGTGCCACCCAGTTGAGGAGGAAGGCAGCCGTGCCGAGGAGAACCGCCAGATAGAGGAGGCGTTTCTCGGGGGGGATGGCCTGAAACAGATTCTTCGGTGGATCGGTCATGGCGCACCTAACAAGAGGGATTCGGGTATTGGAGGGAACGGGGAGAACTCACCCGGCGCCCTGATCCAGGGCGAGCCCGACCTGCCGCCCCCGCGCCGTGTGGTTCGGAACAACCTGCGCACGAATGAAACCAGGAGTGTCCCTTCTGCGGGGATGATGGGGGTCCGCCGGGCCGAGCCGGATGACCTCATACAAATATACTCCCGGGACCAGAGAAGGTCAAGCCGGGGATTCCTGCAGGAACGTGCCGGGATCAACCCCGTCCCGGGCCGGATCCACGACGGGGTCTCCAGGGGCGGTTTGACAATCCGCCCGCCGCTTCGTATCCTGCCGTAGGCACCGGCCGCCCCCGGGTGTCCCCCTCCGTTTCCTGTGTATCAGAGAGAAGGAGTCCCGCCATGTCCAGACTCGGCCCCGGATGGCTCCGGTTCGCTCTCCTTGCGTTCTGTTCCACGGGAATCCTCCACGCCCAGATCCAGAACTACCGTTACTACACGAACTGTGTCACCATGCTGGATGCGGCCGGCCTCCACGGCGTTCATAATCCGTATGGAGATCCGGGAGCCGCGTTCCTCTATCTTGTGGCTGCAAACATCCAGGACGACGGAGAGAACGACACGTGGTCGGCGCTCACCGGAACCGCTGACATCGGGCTCCACATTTTCGGCGGGGAGAGATACGAAGTCCCGATGAACCAGGTGCGGCTCTACGGGCCCTTCGACGAAGGGGTGGACGAGGACGGGAGTCGGAAGTACGAGTGGGACGATTACTGCTCCATGCAGTACAACAACTTCGCCCTGATCCGCGTGTCGGGTTACCTCTGGCGGTGCATTCGAATTCTTGCGGTGGAAGGCGACGATCAGGAGTGGATCCAGGGGCCTGACGATGTGGTATTCGACGCGGTCGTGTGCCTGGACGGGCTCGGACCCGAAGCTATGAGGATCGACGGCACCTGTGACATCCCGGGGAAGTGTGCCACGCTATGGCTTGCCGTCAGGGAGTGTCCCACCCCCGACTGCGGGATCTTCTGGAGAAGGTGACCGCGGCTCCCCCCTCTACCGCAGGCGCCTCAATTCCCGCCTCAATTCCCGCCCCGATTCCCGAAGGGTCCGGCCTCAGGGGGGCGCCGCCCCCCCGTTCCACCCGCTGGAGGCGCAAGGGGAAGCGTAAAGAAGAACACGCTCCCCTTTCCCGGGGTGCTCTCGGCCTCGAGGGTCCCTCCCAGCTTCTCCACGATGCGCCGGGCGATGGTGAGCCCGAGCCCGTGCCCCCGGATGAGGCGCTTCCTTTCCCCGATCTCGCCGTGGAGGATGAGGGTCAGATCTTCGGCCGGAATTCCCGCACCGTTGTCTTCCACGGAGAAGCGCGCCAGCCCCCCCTTCTCCTCTCCCCCCGCCCGAACACGGGGGGGAGTGCCGCCGTATTTGAGGGCGTTTCCCAGCAGGTTGAACCATACCTCCTCCACCCAGGGAGCATAGCCCAGGGCCTCGGGGAGGCCGGGGAGCACCTCCACATTCCCTCTCCGCTCCCGCACCAGATGCGAGAGCCGGCGGAGGGCCTCTCCTATGATCCCATCCATCCGCAGGGGGAGCGGCTCCACATCCTCCTTCTTCATCCGGGCGAACAGGAGCAGCTCCCGCACGATGGCGCTCATCTTCCTCCCGCCGGAGGATATCTTCCTCAGAAACTCCCTCTCCTCCTCGGGAGTGAGGGAGGAGGGCGGATCCGCCAGCAGCTCCGCGAATCCCAGCGTTGCCACGATGGTGCTGTTCAGGTC
>JBAVEL010000082.1:0-2366 GCA_049587715.1 Bacteroidota bacterium | reverse complement strand
CCTGGTGCGGCCCCGCACCCCCGCGCACCCTCCCTCCCTGGAGACCGATGAGCCGCGCCTCCGGGAGCTTGCCCTCAACCTGAAGCGGAACCGTGCGTACCAGAAGTGGCTGGAAGACCTGCGGCGGAAAATCGCGTGGGAGTCCCGCTTATGACAACGGAGAAACGCACCCCGGGGGATGTCGAGGAGGCCCGCCTGCTCACGGAGGCATGTGACGGCCTCCGGGCGGAGATCGGGAAGGTCATCGTGGGACAGGAGCCCGTGGTGGAACAGCTTCTGGTCTCCCTCCTGGCCCGGGGCCATTGCCTGCTGGTGGGTGTCCCCGGCCTGGCCAAGACGCTCCTGATCCGCACGCTGGCCCAGGTGCTGGACCTGACGTTCAACCGGATCCAGTTCACCCCGGATCTCATGCCGGGAGACATCACCGGAACGGAGATCATCGAGGAGGACACGGCCACGGGAGCCAAGTCGTTCCGGTTCGTGCAGGGCCCCGTCTTCGCGAACATCGTCCTGGCGGATGAGATCAACCGCACCCCTCCCAAGACCCAGGCGGCCCTCCTGGAGGCCATGCAGGAGCACCGCGTCACCGCCGCAGGACGCACGTACGTCCTCCGTGAGCCCTTCTTCGTCCTGGCCACCCAGAACCCCATCGAGCAGGAGGGCACCTACCCCCTTCCGGAGGCCCAGCTGGACCGGTTCATGTTCAGCCTCTGGCTCGACTATCCGGCGGAGGAAGAGGAGGTGCGGATCGTCAGCAACACCACCAGCCGGTTCGTCCCCGAGCCGCGGCGCATCCTGATGGGGGAGCAGATCATCGCCCATCAGGATCTGGTCCGCCGCGTGCCCGTGGCGGAGGATGTGATCCGGTTCGCCGTCCGCCTTGCCACCCGCACGCGCCCCCGGAATCCTGCGGCTCCCCCGTTCATCAGGGATTGGCTGAGCTGGGGGGCGGGCCCCCGCGCCTCGCAGTACCTTATCCTGGGCGCCAAGGTGCGCTGCCTTCTCCAGGGGCGGCATACCCCGGATGTGGCGGATGTCCGCGCCATGGCGGGCCCCGTGCTTCGTCATCGCATCGTCCTGAACTTCAACGCCGAGGCCGACGGTGTGACCGCCATCGATGTGGTGGAACGGCTGGTGCAGGAGACATCCTGAGGCCGGCCTCCCGAGGGGAGTGCGCGCCGCCGCCATGCCGAGCATCCATCTGGAGTTCACCTCAGGCGTTCTGATTCTCCTCGCAACGGCCGCGGCCGCCGCCGGCCTGGCCGTGCTCTTCTACCGCACCACCGTGCCCCCGGTGGGGCGCGGCCGGCGCGCCCTGATGGCCGGCCTGAGGGGAACGGGCCTGGCCCTGCTGGCGCTCCTTCTCTTCGAGCCCCTTCTCCGCCTCGTCACCTCCTCCTCCAACCCGCCCGTTCTGGCCGTCCTGGTGGACGCCTCCCGGAGCATGAGGATCCGGGACGGAGCGGGAAGCCGCTCCGACACGCTGCGCCGGATCCTCGAGGGACCCGCCCTGAAGGAGGCGGCCGCGGGGGGGGAGGTCGCCTACTTCGGCTTTGGAACCTCCCTTCGCCCACTCCCGGATCCCCCCGCGGATTCCCTGCGTCTGGAGGCGGCAGGGACGGATATCGCGGGCGCGCTGGAGGATCTGCGTGAGGCGGCCCGCTCCCGGAACATCCGCGCCGCCGTCCTCATCACCGACGGGGCCTGGACCATGGGGACGCACCCCCTCCACGCCGCCGAACGGCTCGGGCTTCCCCTCTTCACGGTGGGCGTGGGGGACTCGGCGGTCCGGCGCGACATCCTGGTCTCCCGCGCCGCCGTCAATTCCCTGGTCTACGCCGGAACCGAGGTGCCGGTGGATGTCACGATCCGGAGCTCCGGCTACGAGGGAAGGACCGTGGAGGCGGTACTGACGGTCGAGGGAAGGGAGGAGGCCCGCACGACGCTCGTACTGGCGGGAGGGGAGAGGGAGCAGCCCCTGCGCCTGGGGTGGACGGCCCGCGGGGAAGGGATGCAGAAGATGACGGTCCGGGTCTCGTCTCTCGAGGGGGAGCTCACCTCCCGGAACAACAGGCACGTCCTCTATGCGCGCGTGCTCAGAAGCCGGCTCCGCGTGCTCCTCCTGTCGGGGGGACCCGGGTATGATGCCGCCGTTCTCGGCCAGACCCTCCGGGAGGACGGGACGTTCCAGGTGCGGTCATTGGTGCAGCGCCGGGACGGGGGCTTCTACGGAGAACCGTGGAGCGGGCCGGCGCTGGACTCCGCCGACTGCCTCCTGCTGGCGGGTTTTCCCTCGGCGGCCACCCCCGAGGCCGTGACGGCCGCCCTGCTTGCGCGCATCGACCGCGACGGGGTCCCCCTGCTGC
>JBAVEL010000081.1:0-2464 GCA_049587715.1 Bacteroidota bacterium | reverse complement strand
GCCGGGGGGAGGGTCTCGGTGAACGGCATCCGGGTCACGGCGCCCGGCCTCCGCGTGCATCCCGGCAAGGATATTCTCCGCCTGGACGGGCGGATCCTGAAGCGGAAGGAATCCCTCTATGTCGCCCTGCACAAGCCCCCGGGTGTTCCCACCACACGGAGGGACGAAAGGGGACGGAAAACCGTCTTTGACATTCTTCCCCCCCCGCTCAGGGGACTGATCGCGGCGGGGCGCCTGGACCTGGAAACGGGCGGGCTTCTCCTCCTGACGAACGACACCCGGTTCGGAGATCTCGTGACAAGTCCCGCCTCGCGCATTCCCAAGACGTACCACGCCGGGCTGGATCGTCCCCTCGGGGAGAAGGACCGCGCCGCACTGGAATCGGGCATGCGGCTTGCCGACGGAACGCCGCTCCGGCCGGCGGACGTGGAGGTTCCCGGCCGTGATGCCCGGACGGTTGTCATCACGGTGACGGAGGGGAAGAACCGGCAGGTCCGGAGGATGTTCGACACCCTGGGCTATGCGGTGCTCTCCCTGAAGCGGGTGCGCGTGGGGAGTGTGCTTCTGGGGGACCTTCCCCCGGGGGCCGTCCGGAGGCTTTCCCCGGAGGAAGTCCGCGCCCTTCTCCACAGGGCCGGGCGGCAGCCCCGCTCCCGGCAGGGGATTACGGCAGACCGGAACGGGAGGAAGCGGCAGTGGCGTCCGTAGTGTCCAAAACGGTGGAGATCTGTGTATTCCGGTTCCGCATGGACCGCCCCGAGTACCTGCTGGTCCGCCGGAGTGCGCGGGAGCGGCTCTATCCGGGGCTGTGGCAGCTCGTGACGGGGAGACTCCGCAGGGGTGAACGGGCGCCGGAGGCGGCTCTCCGCGAGTTACAGGAGGAGACGGGGCTCCATCCCGTGCGTTTCTGGACCGCCTCCTGGATCAGTTCCTTCTACGATCCCTCATCGGATGCCGTCCACCTCTCGCCCCTCTTCGCCGCACAGACGGAACCGGATCTCCCCGTGCGGCTCTCCGCCGAACACGACGAAGCCCTCTGGCTTCCCGAACCCGAGGCACGGGACCGTCTTGTCTGGCCCGCCCAGCGCGAAGGGCTTGCCCGTGTCCACGCCGGCATCACCGGGGGGGAGGAGTGGGGGCGGCTTACGTTGCTCCCCCTGCGTCCCCGCCGCTGAGGAGCCCGCAGAGGGCTCCTTGCGGGTTGTGACCCTATTCAGTATCATGGCTCGGCCCGGGCGCCCGTTCCGTTGTCCCGGGCCGGGAAACCCCTCCACACTGCGGAGACCTCCGTGAGCGTTCTGGTCGTCGGATCCCTTGCGCTGGATACCATCGAGACCCCCTTCGGCAGGGTGGACAATGCCCTGGGGGGGTCTGCCACCTACATTGCAGCCGCCGCAAGCTACTTTGCGCGCCCCATCCGGCTGGTGGGAGTGGTGGGAGGGGATTTCCCCGAGACCGCGGTGCGCTTTCTGGAGGCCCGGGGGGTGGACCTGGAGGGGCTGGAGGTCATCCGGGAGGGGAAGACCTTCCGCTGGTCCGGCCGGTACCACTACGATCTGAACGTGCGGGACACGCTCTTCACCCATCTGAACGTGTTCGAGCTGTTCGATCCCAAGATTCCGGAGAAGTACCGGAAGAGCACCTGCGTGTGCCTGGGCAACATCGACCCGGTTCTCCAGCGGAGGGTGCTGGACCAGATCGAGACACCCTGGGTGGTTGTGTGCGATACCATGAACTACTGGATCGAGCGGAAGCACGCCGAGCTGCTGGAGACCCTGGCGCGCATCGATATCCTCATTGTGAACGATTCGGAAGCCCGGCTGCTCTCCCGCGAGCCGAACCTCATCAAGGCGGCCCGCACAATCCGGGGCA
Organism: Bacteroidota bacterium; assembly: GCA_049587715.1. Taxonomy (GTDB): domain Bacteria; phylum Bacteroidota; class Ignavibacteria; order UBA10030; family UBA6906; genus JBAVEL01. The sequence continues at coordinate 592 of JBAVEL010000081.1, read as the reverse complement.
TGGGTCCGAAGGCCGTGATCATCAAGAAGGGGGAGCACGGGGCCCTCCTTCTGACGGAGCAGACGGTCTTCTCCGCCCCCGCCTATCCGATGGAGAACATCTTCGATCCCACGGGAGCGGGCGATTCCTTTGCCGGCGGCTTCGTGGGATGGCTGGAACGGACGGGGGACATGTCCGAAGAGAACCTCAAGCGCGCCGTGATCTACGGCAGCACGCTCGCCTCCTTCTGCGTCGAGAAGTTCAGCCTGGATGGGATCGCCGGCCTCACCTTCCTGGAGATCCAGGATCGTTTCCGGGCCTTCCGGGAGCTCTCTCATTTTGAATGACGTTGGTTCCCCTCTCTCCCCGCCGGGGCGCCTGAGATGAATGCGGTGGAATGGACGGGGAGGCGGGTCCGGTTCCTGGACCAGACGCTCCTCCCCCTGAGGGAGTCCTACCTCGAGACGGAGGACTACCGGGATCTGCTGGAGGCCATCCGGTCTCTCCGCATCCGGGGGGCGCCCGCCATCGGGGTTGCGGCCGCCTTCGGGGTCTGCCTTGCGGCGGGGGAGCCGGGGGTCCGGACGCACCAGGAATGCGTGCAGCGGGCGGG
>JBAVEL010000080.1:0-3193 GCA_049587715.1 Bacteroidota bacterium | reverse complement strand
GGGGGGCGGGGGGGAGCGGGCCGGGCTCCGGGAGCAGGACGTGATTCTCTCGGTGGACGGGCGGACCGTGAACGAGGCCAACGAGCTGCAGTCGTATATTGCGCAGCGCCGTCTGGGCGACATCGTGACCCTGAAGATCTTCCGCGAAGGGAAGAGCCTCGAGAAGCGGGTGACCCTGAGGGCCCGCGAGGATTCGGAGGCCGTGGCCGCCGCCGAGGGGGATCGGGAGGAGGGGGAGGAACCCGGGAACACGGAGACCTCCCTGATGCTGGAAGAGCTGGGGATGGGTGTCCGTTCCCTGACTCCGGAAGAGAAACGCCGCCTGGAGGTTCCCGGCGGAGCGGCGGTGGAGTCGGTGAAACCCTACGGCGAGGCGTTCAACAGGGGCATGGCTGCGGGGGACGTTATCCTGGAAGCGGACCGGAAGGATGTCCGCTCGGCAGACGACCTCCGGAGGATCGTGGAGGGAAGAAAGAAGGGGGATTCCATGCTCCTCCGGGTCCGGCGGCAGGCGGGAGGCACCACGTACGTGGCGGTCCAGATTCCGCGGTAGCCCGGTCGCCTCAGGCGCCAAGCGGGAGCCCCGGACGGTTTTTCCGGGGCTCCGCCTTTTCCCCCTCAAGCATCGCTTGACAATCGGAGGGGTGAATGCTATATTTTTCCGGCTTACCCTGATGTAACCATCCCCGAGGAGGTGGAGGGACTTCAGCGAACGTCAACGGACACGGAACCGGAACGGCCGCCTCAATGCCAAGGTTCTGATCCTGAATCAGAACTATGAGCCGATGAGCGTCATCAACGTGAAAAAGGCGATCGTACTCCTGTATTTGGGGAAGGCCGAGCTTGTGGAGGCCCACCGGGGCAGGGACCTGCACTCGGTATCGGTGTCCATGCCCTTCCCCAGCATCGTACGGCTCGCGGTGTACGTCCGGGTTCCCTACAAGAAGATCATACTCTCCCGCAAGAACATCCTCCGCCGCGACGCGCACCGGTGCCAGTATTGCGGGCGCTCCGACATCCCGCTGACGGTGGACCACGTGGTCCCCGTCTCCCGCGGGGGGGAGGAAACATGGGAGAACCTTGCCTGCGCCTGCGTCCGGTGCAACAACCGGAAGGGGGACCGGACTCCCGAGGAGGCGGACATGCGGCTCCACCGCTCTCCCATGCGCCCGAATCACGTGACGTTTATCCGGCATTTCGTGGGCACACTGGACGAGCGATGGAAGCCCTATCTCTTTCTTCAATGACGGGCAAGGCGTGAACCGCCGGCGGACGATCCTGAGCGGCATGCGGCCCACGGGACGGCTCCACCTGGGGCACCTGGTGGGCGCCCTGGAGCACTGGGTCCGGCTCCAGGACGAGTTCGACAACTACCACCTGGTGGCCGACTACCACGCCCTGACCACCAATCCCGATTCTTCGGCCATCCACGAAAACAGCATCCAGATGGTGGTGGACTGGCTGGCGGCGGGGATTGACCCCTCCCGCAGCCCCGTGTTCCGCCAGTCGCGCGTCAAGGAGCACACGGAGCTTCATCTGGTGCTCTCCATGCTCATCAGTGCCGCGCGGCTGGAGCGGAATCCGGCCGTGAAGGACCAGGTCCGGGAGCTCCACATCGAAAACATCAGCTACGGCCACCTGGGATACCCGGTCCTCCAGGCGGCGGACATCCTGCTCTACCGCGGGGATCTGGTGCCGGTGGGGGAGGACCAGCTTCCCCATGTGGAGATCGCGCGGGAGATCGCCCGACGCTTCAACGCGCAGTACGGCGAGGTGTTTCCCGAGCCGGCGCCGAAGCTGACCACGTTCCCCCGGCTTCCCGGACTGGACGGCGCGGAGCGGAAGATGAGCAAATCGGCGGGGAATACCGTGCTGCTCTCCGACCCGCCCGGGGAGATCGAGGCCAAGCTGAGGAGTGCCGTCACCGACCCGCTCAAGGTCCGGAGAAACGATCCGGGACGGCCCGAAGTCTGTCTGGTGTACACCTACCACCGCCGGTTCAACGAAGCGGGATTGCCGGAGATCGAGGCCGGCTGCCGGAGCGGCGCGCTGGGCTGCGTGGAGTGCAAGAAGCGGATCGCCGGGTGCATTGCTGCAACGCTGGAGCCCGTCCGGGCCCGCCGCGCGGAGTATGAGGCGAGGCCCGGAGCCGTGCTGGCAATCCTGGAAGAGGGGGAGGCGCGGGCGCGCGGGAGGGCTTCCGAAACGATGGACCGCGTGCACGGCGTCATGGGGATCGGATAGGAGGGAGGCCCCCGCATGCAGAGCTACCGCGTCGCCCTGAACGAATTTGAAGGTCCGCTGGACCTTCTGCTCTACTTCATCCGCCGGGATGAGCTGGACATCCAGGACATCCCCATCGCCCGCATCACGCGGGAATTTCTGGACTACCTGCACCTGATGGCGACCCTGGATCTGGAAGTGGCGGGGGACTTCATTGTGATGGCGGCCACCCTGATGCAGATCAAGGTCCGCATGCTCCTGCCGCGGCCCGAGGGAGCCGAAGAGGAAGAGGACCCCCGGGCGGAGCTGGTGCGCCGCCTCATGGAATACAAGCGCTTCAAGGAGGCCTCCGGACAGTTCTCCGCCATGGAGGATGAACAGCGGCGGCTGCACTACCGCCGGTTCTTCCACGCCGATCCCAAGCTGCACGTTGTGGGGGAAACGGACGAGACCCTGAAGGATATCACCCTGTTCAACCTGATTGCCGCCTTCAAGCGGGCCCTGGACCTGATGCCCCGCAAGGTGGTGCACGAGGTGGAGCTTCTGAATGTCTCGGTGGACGAACAGATGAGCTTCACGCTGGATTTCCTGCGCCTCCACCGCGAGACGACCCTCCTGAGGCTCGTCTCCCACATGACGGAGAAGATGCGCATCATCGTAACGGTCATCGCCCTGCTGGAGATGGCCAAGAACAAGGTGATCGCCCTGGCCCCCGCCGAAGGAGGGGAGGATGTGCTGATCAGGCCCGCCCCGCCGCGGCCCGCCGTCCGGTCGGCGGCCGTATGACGCAGGAACAGCTCCCGTTCGCCGGGCCCTCCCTGAGGCAGATTCTGGAAGCACTTGTTTTTGCCGCAGACGAGCCCCTCACGCCGGCGGAGATACTGGCCGTGGTGACGGCCCCCGAGGACGGGCAGGCCCCCCGGCGCCTCTCGGCCGAGAGCGTGACGGCCGTGGTGGAGGAGGTGAACCG
>JBAVEL010000079.1:0-4021 GCA_049587715.1 Bacteroidota bacterium | reverse complement strand
TGAAGCTGCACCGGGCGGCGGAGCTCCCGGCGGCCGCCATCGGTTACCTCGCAGCCGCCACGTCCTCCCCCGACTACCACGCTCTTACGCTCCTGGCGGGCATCCTGGCGGGGGGACGGAGCTCGCGGCTCTACCGGACCCTGGTCCACGAGGGGCAGATCGCTGCGGAGGTGGACGCATCGGTGGATGCCTTTGCGGATCCCGGACTGTTCACGATCTTTGTGCGGATGCAACCGGGGAAGGCGGTGGAGGAAGCCGAGCGGGAGATCTACGGGATTGTGGAGGAGATCGCCGCGGAGGGGGTCACGGAAGAGGAGCTGGAAAAGGCGAAGAACATGGCCCGGGTGGAATACGTCAACGGCTTCAAGACCCATGCCGGCACGGCGATGCAGCTTGCCTACTTCGAGGTCGTATTCGGAGGATACAGGAAGGCGCTGGAGCAGATGGAGGCCTACGGGGCGGTCACCCGCGCCGCCCTGCAGCAGGCGGCGCGGCGGTATCTGGGCGAACGGTCCAGGACGGTGGTGGTGCTGGTTCCCGAGAAGCAGCCGCAGGCGGAGGAGGTTCGGCAGGAGGGGCAATGAAGACTCTACCGCTCTTTCTTGTGTGGGGCATTGCCTGGGGGCAGACCCCGGGACTTCCGCCGGTGTTCCGGGAGGTGATGCCGAACGGGTTGACGGTGCTTGTCATGGAACAGAGGAAGCTCCCCGTGGTGCACATGCGCCTGGTGGCGCACGGGGGAAGCGCCGCGGATCCGGCAGGGATGGAGGGAACGGCCGAGATTGCGACGGCCCTCATGCGGGAGGGAACCCGGAGGCGCTCTGAGGCGGAGATCGCCCGGGCCATCGACTTCACGGGGGGTATGCTCCACTGCGCGGCGGGCCCCGACTACTGCGCGGCCTCGTGTGAGGTTCTCTCCAAGGACCTGGAGACGGGGCTGGATCTCCTCGGCGACGTGGTGCTGCACCCCGTGTTTCCGGCGGAGGCCCTGGAGCGGGAACTGCGGAGACGCATTGCCGGCATCGAGGCCGCGCGGGAGGATGCGGGGACGATCGCGTCGGCCGCCTTCCACCGGGCTGTGTACGGGTCGCATCCGTACGGACGGAGGGCCGGGAGCGCCTCCGTGCGGTCCGTCACCCGGGATGCGCTGGAGCGGTTTCACCGGCGGACGTTCCGTCCCGGGAACTCCCTCCTGGCCGTGGTGGGGGACGTGGCGGCGGGCCCCCTCATGGAAAAGCTCCGGGATGCCTTCGGCGCCTGGGAGCGCGGCCCCAAGGAGTACGGGCCCCCCGGGGAGGTCCCCCCCTCCAGGGGGCGCGCGGTCGTGCTTGTGGACAAGCCGGACGCCACCCAGGCGTACATCATAGCGGGGAGCACGGGGATCGGGATGGCCGACCCCGACTATTTCCCCCTGGCGGTGGCCAACTCCGTGTTCGGGGACGGCTTCACGAGCCGTCTCATGGAGGAGATCCGTATCAAGCGGAGCCTTACCTACGGGGTCTCCAGCGGATTTTCCCCCCAGCTCCGGGGGGGGAGTTTCTCCATTGCCACATCCACCCGCAACGATGCCATGGGGGAGGTGGTGGATGTGATCCTCGGGGAGCTCCGCAAGTACCGGGCGGAGGGGGCTTCGGAGGAGGAGCTGAGGCGGGCGCAGAAGTACCTGGCGGGCGCCTACGTGCGGGGGCTCCAGACCCCCGCCGCCCTTGCCGGAGAGCTCACGGAACAGGAGCTCTACGGCCTCCCCCGGGACAGAATGGAGACCTATGTCGCTCGTCTCGGCCAGGTGTCCGCGGGGGATCTGCACCGCGTGGTGCGGGAGCGCTTTCCCCTGGAGGATCTGGTGCTGGTGCTGGTGGGGCCCGCCGGGGAGCTGAAGGAATCGGCCGCCCGCTACGGACCCCTGCAGGTTCTCACACTCGAGGAGGTCCTCCCGTAGGGGGGAAGCCGCATGCGCACAGGCACACACCGCAACGTCCGCCGCGCCGTCCTCCTGGCGGGGCTCCTGGCGGGGCTCCTGGCGGGGCCCGGGGCCGCCCGGGCGCAGGAGAAGCTCCTCGTGTTCATGGACCCCCGGCAGAGTGACCACCTGAAGGCATACGGGGTGGCTTACTGGATTCTCACGCGGGGAGTGGAAATCGACTGGCTGCTCAACTACCGCGGTGGATCCTTTCTGGCGGACTACCACGAGGAGATTGCCGCCGAGTGCCGCCTCCGGGGGGTGGCTTTCGAGGCGATGGCGGCGTCAGGCGCGGCCTCCATCTACGCCGAGGTGCAGAGGGAGGACAACAACATGGATGCGGTGCGGCTGGAAAAGGCCCCGCGGGTGGCGGTCTACGTCCCTCCGGGATTCCAGCCGTGGGACGACGCCGTGACCCTGGCGCTGGAGTATGCCGAGATCCCCTATGCCAGGCTGTGGGACGACGAAGTGCTGGCGGGGAAGCTCTCTGAGTACGACTGGCTGCACCTGCACCATGAGGATTTCACCGGGCAGTACGGGAAGTTCTATGCCTCCTTTGCCGGCGCAGCCTGGTACATAGAGCAGCAGGTCATGCTGGAGAAGAAGGCGCGGGAGCTGGGGTTCCGGAAGGTCTCGGAGCTGAAGAAGGCCGTTGCCCGCGCCATCAAGGAGTACATCGCCGGGGGTGGATTCATGTTCTCCATGTGCTCCGCCACGGACACCTACGACATTGCCCTGGCCGCCGAGGACGCGGACATCTGCGACGCCATCTACGACGGGGATCCCCCCGACCCGGACGCGCAGCGCCGCCTGGACTACGGAAAGACCCTGGCCTTCACGGATTTCACCCTGGAACGGAATCCCCTCCGCTACGAATACTCCGACATCGACCAGCCCCCCAGCGACCTCTTGGGGCTCCAGGACCCGGAAACGGACTACTTCACCCTGTTCGAGTTCTCCGCCAAGTTTGATCCCGTGCCCACCATGCTGACGCAGAACCACGTGAACGTGGTCAAGGGGTTTCTGGGGCAGACCACGAGTTTCAAGAGGAACCTGCTCAAACGAAGCATCGTGGTGATGGCGGAAAAGGAGGGAGCGGATCAGGTGCGCTACTGCCACGGCAATCTGGGGCGGGGCACGTTCACCTTCTACGGCGGGCATGATCCCGAGGATTACCAGCACGCCGTGGGCGATCCTCCCACGGATTTGACCCTCCACAAGAACTCCCCCGGATACCGCCTGATCCTGAACAACATCCTGTTTCCCGCGGCCAGGAAGAAGCAGCAGAAAACCTGAACTGTTCATCCATCCACAAGGAGCAGCCATGAAGATCGTCGCCGTGTGTGTCTGTACGATGCTGGCGGCCGGTGCGCCGGCCGGCGCCCAGGCGCCCGAAGTGCGGTTCGGCCTCCAGGCCACCGGGGCCAGCATCAATGTGCAGGGTCCCCTGCAGGAGGCCTACGGCCCCGGCTTCGGAGGGGGGGTCCATCTGGATGTGGAGATCGGGCCCTGGAGTGTGCGTGCTGTGGGGGACTACATGAGGTTCTCCCCCGACAACGCACAGTACCGGACTATCCTGGCCCGCTGGGGGGGGGGATCGGCGGAGGCCTACACCCTGAGCGGCGGGGAGATGACGATCATTTCCGCGGGGGTCAACCTGCAGGGGGACCTCCTCCCCCTTCCCGTCTTCTCTCCCTACCTCACAGGGGGGGGCGGGCTGGGACGCATCACGGTGGCGGATGCATCGGTCTCCTACAACGGCGCGCCCGTGGGAAGCGTCCCCGGGCTCTCCTCCGAGACCCGGGCCTCCGCCAACGTCGGGGCCGGCGTGAAGCTGTCGCTGGGGGTGGACCTCTACCTGGAAGCCCGGCACACCTGGATCTTCACCGAGGGGGAGTCCAGCACGTACATTCCGGTGAGCCTGGGAATCACCTTCTAGCAGGTTGCTGAAAAACGCCGACGGGATATTTTCTTGACGCCGTCGGGAAGGCTGACAGTGTTCGTATATTTGTGCCGCACAGAAGAGGAGCTTGTTGATCGATGCGCGGCACGCAGAAGAAG
>JBAVEL010000078.1:0-15659 GCA_049587715.1 Bacteroidota bacterium | reverse complement strand
ATGTTCTATCGGAGGGGCGGATGCCCTTCCCGGGGCGGGTGCGGCCGCCTGTGCCCGACTGCGGGCGGCAATGGACTCGGCCTCGGCCTCCACCTCCAGGCCCCGGATCAGATCCGCCCGGAGCTGGCGCACCATCTCCCTCCGGTGGCGCAGATACAGGCCGGCAAGTGCGCCTGCAGCGCGGCGGGCCGCCTCGGCGTCTCGGTGCCGGACGGCGATCCGGAACCGTCCCCCTCCGAGTGTGTCCACGCGGAGAGAGGAAAGAATCTCCCGGGCGGTCCATGCGGCATCGCCGGGCCTGTGGGTGCGGATGCTCTCGGCGAGCGCGCCCAGGGCGAACGGGCTTCCAAGGACGGAAGCGGGGTTTCCGCGTCCGGGCACCACATCGCCGCCCGTGATGTTCATCCGGCCCGGCAGGTCCAGGATGACCGAGGCGGATTCATATCGGGCGGGAAGAAGAAAGGAGAGGGCCGCTCCGGCCGCCAGGCAGGTCACGAGCGGGATCAGGAAGTGCCGCTTCCTCCGCCGGAAGACCCGGCGGACATCCTGCACCAGAAACACGAGCTTCATCAGGCGGGGGATCGGGGTTCGTTTGACACAGCAAGGTACCAAAATACCGCTGGGGTGTCAATATGGAGGGCGGCGCCTCTTTTGGAATTCGGGACTCAAATCCGTACCTTCGCTCTCGCCGCAGCTCCCCCCTTGCTTCCGGCCGCACGGGGTCCCGCGCGGTTCCGCAACGCTTCCGCGAGGAAGGAGAACTCCTATGGTCCGATTCCGCATGATGCCGATGCTCCTTCTTCTGGCGATCTCCGCCGCTTCTCCGCTCCCGGCGCAGGTCCGGGACTACGTCATCGGGAAGGGGGACCGGCTCCTGATCACGGTGTGGGGCTTCCCGGAATTCACCACTGCGGCCGAGGTGCGGGAAGACGGACTCATCAGCATTCCCCTGGCCGGGGAGATTCAGGCGGCAGGCCTTCCGAAGGAGGCCTTCATGGCGGCCCTCCGGACCCGCCTTGCCGAGTACATCCAGGGCGAGATCCGCCTGACCGTCTCGGCCCTTGCATCGGGCTCCCGGCGGGTCACCATCCTGGGCGCCGTCCCCAGACCCGACACCTATCCCGTGGAAGGGCCGATGTCCCTCCTGGAGGTGCTTGCCTCCGCGGGGGGATCCCTCCCCGAGGCCGATCTGGGGAGGGTCAGGGTCTTCCGGAAGGGATCCCCGGGAGTGGCCGAGGTGGTGGACCTGGAGGCATTCATGGAGGACGCCCGGATGGAAGCCCTCCCCTCGATAGGCCCCGGGGACGTGGTGCACGTTCCGCTCCGGAGGAACTTCCTGAAGGACTTCGGGGAGTACATGGGGTCGGTTCTGGTGTTCTTCGCCCTCTTCCGCGTGGCGGAGGGGTTCTGAGACCCGTGCCCGTGAGGGATGCCAACATGAGAGGTCTTCTCCCTGTGTGTCTGGCCGCCCTGCTGCTTCCGCCCGAATCCACTGCCCAGCTTCTGGGCGAGAAGGTGGGGCCTCAGAACGGGGTCTACGCCCTTCACGCGCGCACTGCCGGGATGGCCGATGCGGCGGCGGCCCTTCCGTTCCCCCATGGCGCCCATGCGGTCAACCCCGCGATCCTGGCCTGGGTGCGAAAGGGATCGGCGGAGGTGGACATCCACAGAATGCGGCGCGATGCCTCGATGGAGCGGGCCGGTGTGTGTGTTCCGGCAGGGAGGGACGCGGCCGTGGCTCTGGATGTGGAGACATGGCATGGGGGAGGGCTCGACTCCTGGGGGGGAGCGGACCCCATGGAGATCACGGGCTCTGCCTCCTACGGGACCATGGTGACGGAGGACCTGAGTTGCGGCCTCACACTCCGACTCCATCGCTCGACACAAGGGGGAGATCCCGCCAATGCTGTGTCTGCCGGCGCGGGGCTCGGTTATGCGCCCGACCGGCGGTTCCGGTTCGGGTGCTCTCTCATGGGAACGGGCACGGACTATCGTCCTGCGGCGCCGCCCCTCGGGTGGGACCGCGCATCCCCACGAGGTCCGCGCGTGCTGGCCCTCGGCTCGGCATTCCTCCACCGCGCGGGGGATCACACTCTTCTGTTTGCTTATCAGAGCGACATGTTCCTGGGGGAGAGGGGGGTTCTCTACCGCGCGGGCATGGAGTGGGAGTGGGCCGGGCTGCTGGCCGCCCGGACGGGGGTTCTGGTGCGGGGGGGGGAAACGGAAGCCAGGGCGGGGCTGGGGCTCCGGATCGGAGCAGTGCGTCTGGACTACGCCGCCCGCTTCTCCCGCCTGGAGGGGGGACCCTCAGGGCTCGCGGCCCTCGCCGTCGAGTGGCCCTGAGTCCGCGGGAGACTATCCCAGACTGAAGCTGTTCAGCTTGTTGTGGAGGGTCTTGCGGCTCACCCCCAGCATGCGGGCCGCCTGCGATTTGTTGTTACCCACCGAGGCCAGGGTTTCCAGGATAAGGGTTCTCTCGGCCTCTTCCACGGTGCTCCCCAGAGGGATGTGCACGCGGGCGCTCTCCCTTGCTGTGCCCGCGATCCGCAGGGGAAGATCGGTCTCCTCCAGGAGGGGGCCGGCGCTGAGCACAACGGCCCGCTCCACGGCGTTCCTGAGCTCCCGGACGTTCCCCGGCCATGCGTGGGCCTCCAGCGCCGCCTCGCACCCGGGTGTGCAGCCGCGGATGTCCCTGCCGTGCCGGGCTGCCAGTTGCCCGAGGAAATGCCGGACGAGCGGGCGGATGTCCTCGGGTCTCTCCCGGAGGGGGGGAATCTCCAGCTCGATCACGCTCAGCCGGTAGTAGAGGTCCGCCCGGATCCGTCCCTGCGCCAGCGCCTCCGAGGTCTCGCGGTTCGTGGCCGCCACGATCCGCACATCCACCTGCACCTCCTGCTTTCCTCCCAGCCGCCGGAAAGACTGCGACTCGATGGCGCGCAGCAGCTTTGCCTGCGTGTCCGGCGTCATCTCGCCGATCTCGTCCAGGAGCAGCGTGCCGCCGTGCGCAAGCTCAAAACACCCCTCCTTCTTCTCCAGAGCGCCGGTGAACGCGCCCCGCTCGTGCCCGAAGAGCTCGTTCTCCAGGATGTCGTGGGGAAGGGCGGCGCAGTTCACGGCCACGAAAGGCCCCCCCGAGCGCGTGCTCTGTGTGTGGAGCATCCGCGCCACCAGTTCCTTCCCCGTTCCGCTCTCGCCGCTCAGAAAGACATGCGTGTCCGTGGGGGCCACGGCTGCGATGGTGCGCCGGATTTCCCGGATGGCCGGGCTGTCGCCCACGAGATCCCCGGCGGCCTCCTGTCGGGTGCTCCGGGGCATCCGCTCCCGATGCGGCTCCGCGTCCCCGAGAGCCGAACGGATCGCCTCGTCCAGCGCCTTCCCGCTCACGGGCCTGACCAGGACGTCATGCACCCCCGACTTGATCATCCGCACCGCGTACGGCACATCCGGCTTGTCGGTAATGACGATGACCTTCGGGCCTCCCCCCGCCCGCCTGATCCGGGCAAGCATCCCCCCGCCTCCGGCCAGCGGATGCGCCGCCCCCACAACCAGCACGGCGCACTGTCGCCGCTCCAGGTCGGTGAGGAGGTCTCCCCGTTCGGCTGCCGCCTCGTAGGCAACCCCCTCGCCGGGCTGACAGACGGGGGCATCCCGGAACACGGTCCAGACATCCTCCGTGAAGAGAACGGTGCTTCTGGAAAGGACTTCTGCCAGGGTTTGGACTCCTCGGGGAAAGACACAAAGAGAATTTCAATCCCATGATATCATGCCGGCTGCTCATCTCCCATGACGAAGGTCACACCCCCCCCGGGGGGCTCTTTCCGGGGGTTCTGTTGTGGCTGGAACGGGTTTTTCGTATCAAGAGGGGTGGCGGGCATCCTCCCGCCGCGGAGCCACGGAGATCCCGGCGATGCCTGTCATCCTGCGCCACGGCCCCCCCGCTCTGCCGGGTCTCGGCGAGCGCATTTCCAGAGGGGCCGCGGACACATTCCTCCTTGTGGTGCCCACCCGGAGAAGGGTGAGGCACCTTGTGCGGGAGCTCGTCCAGAAGAGCCCCGCGCGCGCCCTCGGTGTACGTCAGGTACACACCCTGGAAACTCTGGCTCTGGCCCTCTTTTCCCGCATATTCCCCGCCACCGGTGTCCTCCGCGGTCCGGTGACCGACCTGGTGTTCCATGCCGCGATCCGCCGGGCGCGGGGGCACTTCACCTATTTCTCTTCGGGAGCGGGGCTCTCCCTCCGCCGGCGCGGCACCTTCGAGAGCATCAAGGCGGTGATCAACCGCCTGCGGGAGACCGGAGTGTCGGCCGCCATGCTGGAGGAGGAGAGGGAGGAGGCCGGACCCGATGAGCGGAGGAAGCTGGCGGACGTGGCCCTGCTGTACAGGCAGTATGAGGAGCAGCTTGCCGTGCGCGGGAGCCAGGACGTGGCGGGGGTGTTCCGCATTCTCCATACCGGCTGCTCCATGCGCCGGTTTGCGCGGTCTTTCCAGGCCCTTTTTCCCCGCGTCAGTCTGATTGTCGTGGAGGGGTTCGACGAGTTCACGGATCCTGAGATGGGGCTCCTGCAGAAGCTGGGGGCGCTCCCCTCTGTTTCCCTCACCCTCCTCTTCGACTATGCCCCGGGAAATCCCGCCCTCTTCGGCCACCTGGAGGAGAACTACGCCCGCTTCCGCTCTTTCGGCTTCGCCTCTCCGGAAGAACCGCCCCTGGTATCCTCTCCCGCTCCCCCGGGGGAGGAGGGGATTCCGCAGGGGATTTCCCCCCTGGGGGAGGCCGCCGCGCGTGGCCTCTTCCGTGCGGAGCCCGGATCGGCGCAACGGGACCCGGGCGTGCATGTGACGGTCGTGCGGGCCGCCGGCCGGGAGGAAGAGGCCGAGTTCACGGCGCGGCTCCTGAAGCATCTTGTTCTGGAGAACCCCTCCCGGGATCTGAGCCGGATCTGTGTGGCCATGATCCGGCCGGGTCTCTACACGGCGCTTCTCCGTCCGGCATTCGAGAGGGTGGGCGTCCCCGCCAACATCACCGACCGGTTTGCCCTCGGGGCCTCCCCCCTGGCGGCGGGCATTCTGGGACTCCTGGCCGTTCCGGTACGCGGGTACAGGCGGGATGACATTCTGCGCATCCTGCACCCGGGCTACTTCTCATTCCCGGGGGTGGAACGGGGAAACCTGGCGCGGCAATCGCTCCGTCTCAAGATCACGGGGGGATACGCCGCCTGGTGCCGGCGCCTGGAGCGGGACTGCGCCCTTCTGGAGCGCAGACTGCAGACGGCGGAAGAGCGGGACGGGGAATCCCTCGCCGATGAGCTCCGCCTTGTGCGCCGCGCTCTGGAGGATATTGCGCGGCTCAGGTCGCTCCTGGCTCCCTTTGAGGAACGGCTGCTCCCCGGCCAGTTCCGCTCCCGTGTCAGGGACCTCCTGGAGGCCGTAGGGGTGAGGGAGAACATCCTCCGGGCCGGGGAGGGAAAGACCCCGGATTTGGCCGAGCGGGATATGCGCGCGCTGGGCAAGTTCCTCGGCATCCTGGATCTGGCCTCCGATCTGCCGGAAGCGGAAGGGGGGGAAGCGGTCCCGCGGCATGCGGCCGAGTACCTGGAGCGGCTCCAGGTGGCCGTATCGGGCGAGCGCTACAATCCCCGGGAGGAGTTCGGCCGCGGGGTGCTGGTCACCTCCATCGAGGAGACACGTGGGCTGGATCTGGAGGTGATGATATTGATCGGCCTTGTGGAGGGGGAGTTTCCCTCGGTCTACCAGCCCGAGGTGTTCTACTCCCTTGCCCGGCAGGCCCGGCGCGCCCGGCGCCACACCTGGGAACAGCGCTATCTCTTCTACCAGGCGGTGAGCCGCCGGCTGGAGCACCTGTACCTGGTGCACCCGGAGCGCGACGGGCCCCTGGAGCTGGTCCGCTCGGGTTTCGTGGATGCTCTGCTCGAGATTGCACCGGCCCGGGAGTGGAAGAACACGGGGGAGGCCCCCTGGGCGCATGCGGTACTCTCGGCCGGGGAGGCCCTGGAGCGGTACGGGAGGGGACTCCGGCGGGGAGAGGAAGATGCGGCTCCCGCGTTGCTGGAGGCGGCGGCGGGAGTGCTCCGTGCCGTGCGCGTGGAACAGAGCCGCCTGGGCGGGCATTCCATGCCTGCCTTCGAGGGGATCATCGGCCAGGGGCTCGGCGCGCGCGCCCGCGAGACTCTCGACGGGCTCAGGAACAGAACCTGGTCCGTGACCCGTCTTGAGACATACGGGGCATGCCCCTTCCGCTTTTTCGCGGAACGCCTGCTCCGGCTCCGCCCGCCCGAGGAACTCGAGGAGGAGCTTTCCCCTCTGGAGCGCGGGACCATCCTGCACGAGGTCCTCTGCCGGTTTCACCGCGCGCGCCGCGCGCGCCTCGCTCCTCCCATCCTGGGATGCAGCAAAGAGGAATTCAAGTCTGCGCTGGCCGAGCTGACCGCCTGTGCGGAGGAGCTCCTGGGTGAGAGGGACTTCCCCGACGTCTTCTGGGAGGCGGACCGCGAGATGCTCCTGGGAAGGCCGGGAACCCCGGAGGGGATCCTCCACGACTACCTTGCCTACGAGCGGGCGCGCAAGACCAGTCTGGAGCCCCGCTATTTCGAGGTGGCCTTCGGAAGGGTGCCCGAGGAGGGTCTCCCCCCCGATCCTCACCTTTCGAGGGAGGAACCCGCCCGGTGCGGGGGAGTGAGGGTAAGGGGGAGGGTGGACCGCGTGGACGTGGGGGCGGGCTGCTTCACGGTTGTGGATTACAAGACGGGCTCCGTGCTCCCCGGCCTGAAGGAGATGGAGGAGGGGAGGAGTCTCCAGCTTCCCCTCTACCTCGGGATTGTGCGGGAGCTGCTGGAGGCCCGGGAGGGACGCTCCCTCTCCCCCGCCGGAGGCATCTACTACCGGATCGGGAGAGAGGTGCAGGCCAGAGTCGCCCTCGGAAGCGCGGAGTTCAAGGAGGAGGCCTTCCCCCTCGCGCGCGGGAAGCTCCTGCCGGCGGGCGGGGATCTGGCGAACCTCATGCGGAAGGCCGAGGAGTATGTCGCCAGCTACGTGGATGGGGCCTCGCGCGGCCGGTTTCCACTCGCCCCGCCCGATCGGGCCGCGAAGGTCTGCAGATACTGCCCCCATGCCACCGTCTGCCGCATCCAGGCGGCGACGCGGGTTCAGCCCGCCGAGGAAGAACAAGGAGATCTCTCATGACCCATGCAGAGCAACACCGGATGATAGACGACCTGCGCGACTTTATGCACCGGATGACCCGGCGCGAGCAGGAAGAGTTCGAGATGTTCCTCAGGCGGGACAAGGACGACGAGGACCTGGACGTGCCCTCGCAGAAGCGGCTCCAGTTCCTGCACGGCGTCTATGCCCGGAAACGGGGCCGGGAAATGTGATATCCCCCGGCCCTGATCCCCGCCTGGTGCTGTGGGCCTACGCGGAGGGGTTCTTTCCCATGGCGGACCCGGCCACGGATGTTCTCTCCTGGTTTTCCCCCGACCCGCGGGCCGTCTTCCCCCTGGATGCGCTGCGCCCCTCCCGGAGTCTCCGGCGCGTCGTGCGGAGCGGTCTCTTTGAGGTCCGGATGGATTCGGCCTTCGGGGAGGTGATCGCCGGATGCGCCTCCCGCGAAGAGACGTGGATCTCGGACGGCATCCGGGAGACCTACATCCGGCTCCACCGCATGGGCTCTGCGCACAGCGTGGAGTCGTGGCACGGAGGCCGCCTGGCAGGAGGGCTCTACGGCGTGGCCCTGGGCGGGGCCTTCTTCGGAGAGTCCATGTTCAGCAGGAAGACGGATGCCTCCAAGGTGGCCTTCGTCCATCTGGTGGACCACCTCCGCGCGCGGGGCTTCCTCCTTCTGGATGCCCAGTTCATGACCGGGCATCTCCGCCGGCTCGGGGCGGTGGACATACCCCGGGCGGAGTACCTGGAGATTCTGAAGCGGGCCGTCTCGGAAAGGGTCTCTTTCCGGGAGGGGTAGGGGACTCCGTGCATGGGGTCACTCGGGGATCCCCCGCGGGTTGCCCCGGCGCACCTTTCCGCAGGCGGGGCAAAGGGGCCGGCGGAAAACTTCAACCTTCTTCTCTGTCGAAGCCCTGTGTAGGTTGACAGAGAGGGGGTTAGTGACTATATTCAGTTGTGGGGGTTGCGGAGGGGGAGGACCACTTGGCTGTCACATCAGGGAGACCGGTTCGCATGGCACATGCGCGCGGCCCTCAGAAGGTTGAGCGGCTCACCATCACGCTGCTTCCCACCTCCGACGAGCGGAGCTTCAGGAATGTCCCCTCCACCTTCAACACCTCCAACCGGACCTATGCCTGGCGCCAGATGTCCCGGCTGAACTACATGCTCGTGCCGCGGAAGATCTCGGGAACAGAGATCAAGGTGGACATCTACGTGAACCTTGCGAAGAAGCCCGGGGCGCAACCGGTCAGGATTGCCAAGCTGGTGCAGGATTTTGTGGAGGAGCGCATCCAGTCGGAATGGCGGGGTCTCCGGCTGGCCGGGATCGCGCGCGCAGGCGCCGCCCAGCCGCCCCTCCAGGCATTCCGGCGGGGCACCATCGAGGAGATGCTGGGCGCCACCCTGGAGGGATAGATGCGCCGCCCTCTCCCGGGCGTCAGACCGCATGCGAGTGCACCGGCTCTTCGGGCCGGTGCACTCATGTTGATGGAGGGTCCCTCATGAGTGCGGTCGTGACCGACGCCTCGGGGCCCGGGCTTTCTCCCCTGTTCCGGGGGAAAGTACGGGATGTGTTCGAGGCGGGGGACCGGCTGATGCTGGTGGCCACGGATCGTCTCTCCGCCTTCGATGTGGTGCTTCCCGACGGCATTCCCGGCAAGGGGGAGGTGCTGACGCGGATATCCGCCTTCTGGTTCCGGAAGCTCGCCCATCTGGTGCCCCATCATCTCCTTTCCATCTCCTCCGGGGATTTCCCTCCCCCCTTCAGGGAACGGCTCTCCCTCTTCGAGGGGAGAAGCATGCTGGTGCGGAAGGCCGCTCCGATAGCGGTGGAATGCGTGGCGCGGGGGTACCTGGCGGGCTCGGCCTGGGAGGAGTACTCCCGGACGGGGGCCGTGTGCGGGATTCCGCTCCCCGGGGGCTTGAGGGAATCGGACCGGCTGCCCGAGCCCCTCTTCACTCCCGCCTTCAAATCACCCCGGGGGATGCACGACCGCAACATCACATTCCAGGAGACGGTGCTCCTGGCGGGGGAAGAAACGGCCGTGCGCCTGAGGGACATCACCCTCCGGCTTTACCAGGAGGGGCGGGCCCATGCCGAGGCGCGGGGGGTCATCATCGCCGACACGAAGTTCGAGTTCGGGCTGGACACGGAAGGAGAGCTCATCTGGATAGACGAGGCCCTCACCCCTGATTCCTCCCGGTTCTGGCCCCTGGCGGAGTACCGCCCCGGGGGACCCCAGCCGAGCTTCGACAAGCAGTACGTGCGGGACTACCTGGCCTCCGTGGGCTGGAACCGGACTCCCCCCGGTCCCTCCCTCCCCCCCGACGTCATCCGCACAACCGGCGCCAAGTACAGGGAGGCCCTCCGTCTCCTGACCGACGGGGAGACGCTCTGAAGCGGAAACCCCTGCGTGCGGCGGGGGCTCACCCGTGGCGGATGGAGATGACGTCTCCGTTCTGCACCACGTACTCCTTCCCCTCGAGTCTCCACTGTCCGGCCTCTTTCACGCGGGGATAGGAGCACCCGGCGGCCATGAAGTTCTCCCAGGAGACCACTTCCGCCCGGATGAAACGGGCGGCGATGTCGGAGTGAATGGCTCCGGCCGCTTCCTGAGCCGTGGCTCCGCGAGGGATGGTCCAGGCGCGGCACTCGTCCTCTCCGACGGTGAAGAAGGAGTGCAGCCCCAGCAGGCCGTAGGAGGCCTGCAGCATCGTCGCAAGGGCTGACTGCGCGATCCCGAAGTCGGCCATGAACAGGCGCGCTTCCTCCTCCGAGAGCTCCGCCATCTCAAGCTCCAGCTTTCCGAAAAAAGAGACCACGATCGTGTTCTCTCCACCCGCACGGGCGGAGATCCGCCGCTCCCGCTCCCCCGTCTCCGCAGACTGGGATTCATCCAGGTTGAGCGCGATCAGCATGGGCTTCCGCGAGAGAAGCTGGTAGGTGCGGAGTATCCGGACCTCCTCGGGCGTGAAGGTCCCGGCGCGGAGAGGAATCTCCCGCTCCAGCATTTCCCGGCACTTTTCCAGGACGGGAAGCTCGCGCCGCTGGATGTCGTCGGGAGACTTCTGGAGCTGCTTCCGGATACGCTCCTGGCGGGCCTCCACGAGGGCCAGATCGTGGAGGAGAAACTCCGTTTCGAACAGCCCCAGATAACGCGCCTCGTCCGCCGGCCCCTCGGGGCGGGGGACGGCGGCCTCCTCGAAGCACCGCACCACCTGCACCAGGGCGTCGGTGGTCTTGACGTTCCGGAGGAAGTCCTGCGTGAACACGGTGCGGCCTCCCTCGCCCCGCTGGAGCCCTGCCACGTCCACAAACTCCACCGTGGCATGGGTTGTCCGGCGGGGTGAGAACACGCGTGCCAGGGCTTCCAGGCGCGGGTCGGGCACCCTCATCACGGCGTGCTGCGTCCCTCCCGGCGGCCGGGGGGAGGCCTCCAGGTATGCGCGCGTGACGGTCTGAAACAGCGTGGACTTCCCCGCCAGGGGGAGTCCGACGATCCCTATCTGCAAGGGGGCTCCTTGGCTCCTGACCCTCCCAAGGTACGAATTCGTCCCCACATCCGCCCTTCATTTGACTCCGTGGGCGTCTTTCGTATCTTTGGCTTCCACACTCTCCCCCCCATGCTCACTCCCGCACAGGAACGGGCACTCGCGGCCCCCGGTCATCTCTGCGTCACGGCCAACGCCGGATCCGGGAAGACGCGCGTGCTGGTGGAGCGGTATCTCCATCTGTTGAACTCGGGCAGGGCGTCTCCCGCCGGGATCGTGGCCATCACCTTCACGGATCGGGCATCCGGCGAGTTGCGGCGGAAGATCGCCGAAGGGGTGGCCGACCGCATCCGGACCTCCGCCAAAGAGGAGGAGAAGCGCCGCTTCGAGAGGGTGCGGGAGCAGCTCTCCAGTGCGGTGATCGGCACCATCCATTCCTTCTGCGCCCGCATCCTCCGGGAGTATCCCGTGGAGGCGGATGTGGACGCGGCCTTCACGGTGCTGGACCGTCTGGAGGAGCGGTTCCTCCGCGAGGAAGCCGCGCGCGAGGGCTTCCGGATTGTCCTGGGGGATGATTCCCATCCCCTCCGGTCCGCCCTGCTGGACCTCCTCCGGGCGGAGGGGAAAGACCGCCTGTTCGGCGACATCCAGCGCCTTGTGGCGAAGCGGGATCTGGTGGAGCGGTTCACCCGCCCCGGGGGAGTCTATGCGGGATCGGACGAGGATGTCCTCTCCCGCTGGGAGGGGATCCTCCGGTCGTTTCTGGCGGAGGAGCTCCGGAGCCCTGCGCTTCAACCTCTGCTCGCGGATGCGGTCTGTGCGGGGGAGGGCCCGCAGGCGGAGGAGGCCCGGGCGGAGCTGGGTCTTTTTCTGAGGGAGACGGATCCCGTGCGGAAGGGGGAGCGCTTCCTGATTCTGGCCCGGCTGATCCTTACCAAGGCGGGAACCCCCCGCCAGGCATTCAAGCGATGGACGGACGGAGCCGCCGTGCGGAACCTCGGGAAGCTGCTGGAAGCGGCGGCACCCGCCGTGAGCTCCCTGGCCTCGGCCCTCCCCATGGAGGGCCACCGGGCGCTCGTGGAAAGGTCCCGTACCCTTCTGGAGTTCTTCCGGATGGTTGCGGAGCTCTACGACAGACACAAGGCGGAGGCCGGGCAGCTTGACTTCGAGGACCTCCAGCGGAAGGTCCGGGATATCCTCGGCCATGCGGACATCCGCAGCCGCCTGGCGGCGCGCTACACGCACATCATGGTGGATGAGTTCCAGGACACCAACACACTGCAGCTTGAGATCCTGGAGCCGCTCACAGACGGCCTGCGCGCGGGGAACCTGTTTGTGGTGGGGGACCCCAAACAGTCCATCTACGGATTCCGGGACGCCGATGTCACCGTATTCCAGGGAGTCCGCCGGAGGATCAGGGAGGCGGCGGGCCCCGGAGCGGACCTCCTCCTGGAGGAGAGCTTCCGTCCCCTCAGGGATGTGGCCGCCTTTGTGAACCTTGTGTTTGCGCCCCTCATGAGCGGGACCTCCGATCTGCTCCATCCCGAGGAGGTGTCCTATGATCCCATCCGGTGCGCCCGGGAGGGCGGGGGCACCGGATCGGTGGAGATCGTTCTCGCACCCGACCCCCGGCAGGGTGAGGGGCCCTCCGCCGGGGACCTGATCGCCAGGCGGCTTCTGCTTCTTGCCGCCGGCGGGGAGACGGGCGATCCCATTCCCTTCGGCGACATGGCGATCCTGCTCCGGACCCGGAGCGCCCTTCCCGGAATCGAGGACGGCCTCATCCGCCACGGCATTCCGCACCTTGTCACGGGAGGGGTGGGGTACTTCCAGACACAGGGAATCCAGGACTTCTGCGGCTATCTCCGGTTTCTTCTGGATCCCGAAGACGATCAGGCCCTGGCGGGGATCCTGAGGTCTCCCTTCTTCACCGTTTCCGACGAGGAACTGTTTGAGCTCTCCCTGGACCGCGAAGCGAAGTCCCTCTGGATGTGCCTCCGGGAGGGAGCGACCGCAACGGAGTCCCTCTCCCGTGCGGAGCGGATTCTGGAGGAGCATCTGCGGGAGTGCCCCCGCCTGCAGATGGCCGAGATCATCGAGAGGGTGGTGCGGGATACGGACTACCGCGCCGTGGCGGGGGGTCTGGCGCGGGGAGACCAGGATCTGGCAAACCTCCGGAAGCTGGCCGCACTCGCCCGGAGACACGACGAGCGGGGTCTCTCGGGGCTCTATGATTTTGTGCGGCGTCTGCAGCGCCTCATGGAGGAGGAGGAGCAGGAGGGTCAGGAGCCGGTGGATGCCGACAGGGATGCGGTGCAGGTGCTGACCATCCACTCGGCAAAGGGACTGGAGTTCCCCGTGGTGGTGGTTCCCTCGCTCGACCGGAGGTTCCGGACTGAATGGGACCCCCCGCCCGACCTGGAGATCGGCCTCGGGCCGGGGGGACGGAAGGAGGACACCTCTGCCATCGGACATCTGCTCCACAGGCGCTACCGGGGGCGCATCCTTGCCGAAGAGAAGCGGATTCTCTATGTGGCCTGCACCCGGGCCCGGGACCGCCTGATCCTCTGCACCCGGGAGGGGGCCCCTGCTGCCGGGTCCTGGATGGAGTGGGTGTGGGAGGTGCTCTTCCCCGACGGAGCGGCGGCCCCGGGGGAGATCGTGCGCAATGTCCGGACCGGGTTTCTGAGGCACGGGGATTCGGGTTTTGCGGCGGGGGAGGAGGAGCATGAGCTCCGGATCAGGGTGTTCTCCCGGAGGGATCTCTCCTCGCCCGGATTACCTCCCCCGCCGCGGCCTGCGCCCCCGTTGCCCGAGGGGGTGCACGTGGAGCCCGTGGCGGCGCCCCCTTTGAGGGCGGTGTATTCCAGCACCATGCTCCGGACATACGAGGAGTGTGCTGCGAGATACCGCCTGAGGTATGTGCTGGGGATGCCCGATCCGGAGCGTGTCGATCACCCCGCCACGGATGAGGATCCCGACACGGAGCAGGCCCCGGGAGGGGATGCATGGGGGCGGGCTTTCCATTCCGTCATGGAGCGGGTGGATGATCCGGGTACCGGCGGTCCTCCGCAAGAGGCCGTGGAGGTTCCTGAGGGGGAGTCCATCGAGCCGGCGGCGGGGATGGGGGAGGTTCCCGCAGCCGTGGAGCGCGTGCTGGGAAGTTCCTTCTGGAAGTGGGTCTCACGTGGAACGGATGCACGCACGGAGTTCCCGATTCTTGCTGAGGCAGGCGGGATACTCCTCACGGGAACCCTGGACCGGCTCTTCAGGGATCCCGACGGTTTCTGGCACGTCCTGGACTTCAAGACCGAGCGGCTTTCGGGGGGGGATATTCCGCTTCGCGCCGCCGTCCACTCGCTCCAGATGGAGACATACTCTCTTCTGGTCCACCGCCTTTTCGGCACCCCCGAGGTGCGGCATACCATTCTCTTTGTGCGCCACCCCGGGACACCTGTTACGAACCTCGTGAGGGGGACGGACTGGGAAAGGATTACGGAGCGTGTGCGGGGGATTGTCGGGCGCATCGAGTCTGGGGATTTCGCCCCCCCTCCGAATCCATGCCGTTTTTGCCCTTTTCCCGGCGGGGGA
The DNA here is from genome assembly GCA_049587715.1 of Bacteroidota bacterium. Classification (GTDB taxonomy): domain Bacteria; phylum Bacteroidota; class Ignavibacteria; order UBA10030; family UBA6906; genus JBAVEL01. Next base: position 1,399 of record JBAVEL010000078.1, on the reverse strand, counting down.
TGCTCTTCCCTCCGGTAGTCCCTCCTTTCGTCTACCCCCCCCCGTTTCCTTCCATAGTCGCTTAGAAGCACCTTCTCAAGTGTTTGTTAAGAAACCCCTTGCATTTTATTGTTGAATTAAGTAATTACCCCGCACAGATTTCTCCCCTCAATTCTCCTCCGTTTTGTGGAGTTCCTATGTCGGAAAACCTGGACTATGCCAGTATTCTGGAGAGCATTTCCGGGGGTTTCTTCGCTCTCGACAATGAATTCAGAATCACCTACTGGAACCGCGCCGCCGCGGAGGGAACGGGCATGGAGTCGCCCCAAGTGTTGGGGAAGAACGTGTTCGAGGTCTTCCCGAATGCTTCCGGCGCTCCCCTCGGGGATGTGTACAGGGAGGCGATGAGCTCCCGCTCATTCCGGAGCATCGAGACCTGCTACAAGGACGCGCGCTTCGAGGCGTGGTACGACGTGCGCGTGTATCCGGCCCGGAGCGGGCTCTCCGTTTTTTTCCAGGACATCACGGAGAAGAAGCGGGACGAGCGGCGGAAGGAGGTGCTGGGAGAGGTCCTGCGGGCCATCAACGAATCCCGCCATCTGGACGAGCTGTGTCTCAGGGCCGCGGAGAAGATCGCCCTCCTTCTGGAGGTGCCGGCCCGGTTCGTGTGCGTGTACCTTTACGACCCGCGGGGGAACGAGGTGCGGCTTGTGGCTCCCGCGATCCTGGACGTGGAGCTTCCGCAGGATGCGGTGCACCAGCCCGTGACGGAGGGGGCCGCGCACCCCGCTTCTCAGGCGGCATACACGGGAGAGGCCGTCATCACGGGGGATCTCCGCCGGAGCGTGCTCTGGGCCCCCTTTGAGTCGGAGATCGGCTCGGCCCGGCTGAAGACGCTCCTTGCCCTTCCCCTGCGCGCCGGGGGGGATCTGCAGGGTGTGCTGGAGGTGCTCACCATCAAGGAGCCCGATTTCGTCCAGGGGGAACGGGACCTTCTGGGGGTGATCTCCCACGAGCTGGCCAACGGGATGAGCCGCAAGCGCCTGGTGGACGAGCTCCGGACCAAGAACCTGGAACTGGAAGCGCAGACGCAGAAGACCCTGGAGGCCAGTGACACGCTCAAGAAGTTCCTGGCCACCTTTTCCCACGAGCTCCGGTCGCCGCTGAACTCCATCATCGGCTTCTCGGAGCTCCTGACCACGCAGTTCGAGGGCCTCCCGCCCGAGTCCATCCGGGAGTTCATGCAGAACATCAATACGAGCGGGCGCCACCTCCAGCAGATCATCAACGACATCCTGGACCTCTCCAAGATCGAGGCGGGGAAGATGGATCTGCACATCGCCAGCTACCCGGTCTCGTACTTTGAAGAGAGCATCAAGCGCGTGCTCTCCGCCGCGATCGCGGAGAAGCAGATGACGAT
>JBAVEL010000077.1:0-11389 GCA_049587715.1 Bacteroidota bacterium | reverse complement strand
CGGTGCCCGTGGTCGTGGCGGAACGACGGATAGCGGCGGCGCAGGTGGCGGCGCGCAGGCTGGGGGCGGAGGTGATCGTCGCCGACGACTGTTTCCAGCATCGGCACCTTGCGCGGGATCTGGACATTGTCCTGGTGGACGTCTCCCGCCCTCCCGATGCGGGGATGCTCGTTCCTTTCGGCCCCCTGCGCGAGCCGCCGGATTCGCTCGGGAGGGCGGATCTTGTGGGGCTCTCGCGGGCGGATACTCCGGCGGCGGCGGACAGGGCGCTCCAATCCGTCCGGCGCTGGTATGGCGGTCCCGTTTTCGCCTTTCGCCTGGTCCACGACGGGATGATTTCCTCGGGAGGCGGACCGGCGGGGCCCGGGGCCGGGCGCACGGTGTATGCGTTCAGCGGCATCGGATCCCACGGGCAGTTCGTTGCGTCGCTCGAGCGGGAAGGGTACGAGGTGCGGGGGCATCGGAGGTACCGGGACCACCGGCGATACCGCCTGAGAGATCTCCTCCGGCTTGAGAAGGAGCGCGCGGAAGCGGGTGCCGAGCGGCTCGTCACGACGGAGAAAGACTATGTGCGTCTGGAGGGGGAGGGGGACGCAATCGGGAGACTCCTCCGGGAGCTCCCCCTGGACGCGGCCCGTGTAAGGGTCCAGCTGGTCATGGGGGAGGATGCCGTGCAGACGGCTCTGGAGAATATCCTGGAGGAATCCCCGCTTCCCGGCGCACCTGGAGACGGACGCAGGAAGGCAAACCACACACCAATAACGTAATGGGAGAGAAGAGAGAGCAATGAGCAAATTCGTCTACGCGTTCGGAGGGGGCAGAGCGGAGGGAAAGGCGGACATGAAGGCCCTCCTGGGAGGCAAGGGAGCGAATCTCGCGGAAATGGCGGGTCATCCCGACCTCCGGCTGCCGGTCCCCCCGGGGTTTACCATAACCACGGAAGTCTGCACCCACTACTACAAACACAGAAAGACGTATCCCCGGGAACTGGCCCGCCAGGTGGAGGCGGCGCTCGCCGCCGTGGAAAAGGCCGTGGGGAAGCGGTTCGGTGACCCGTCGAACCCCTTGCTGGTATCCGTCCGGTCGGGGGCGCGCAGCTCGATGCCCGGAATGATGGAAACGGTCCTGAACGTGGGACTCACCGAGCGGACCCTGGAGGGGCTCCTCCGGCTGACGGGAAACGAGCGATTCGGATACGACGCCTATCGCCGGTTGATCATGATGTACTCCGACGTGGTGATGGAAAAAGCCGCCGGCATCGAACCGAAGGGGGGGAAGGGAATCCGGAAGATGCTGGACGACCGCCTCGGGGAGCTGAAGCGGATGCGGGGGTACGAGAACGACACCGATCTGACCGTGGATGATCTGAAGTCCCTGGTTGCCGATTTCAAGCGGATGGTGCGGGAGGTGCTCGGGAAGCCCTTTCCGGACGACCCCCGGGAGCAGCTCATGGGGGGCATCGGGGCCGTCTTTGCAAGCTGGAACGGCAAACGGGCGGTGGAATACAGGCGCATCGAGAAGATCCCCGATGAATGGGGGACCGCGGTGAACGTGCAGTCCATGGTGTTCGGCAACATGGGGGAGGACTGTGCCACGGGCGTGGCCTTCACGCGGAATCCCGGGAACGGCGAGAAGAACTTCTACGGAGAGTATCTTCTGAACGCCCAGGGAGAGGATGTCGTGGCGGGGATCCGGACTCCCGCGCCGATCAACGACTACTCCAAGAACTCCCAGAGCGAGCACCTCCCCACCCTGGAATCCCTGATGCCCCGCCTCTACCGGGAGCTGCACGCCATCCAGCGCCGGCTGGAGAAGCACTACCGCGACATGCAGGACATCGAGTTCACCATCGAGCGGGGGACGCTCTACATGCTGCAGTGTCGCGTGGGCAAGCGGAACGGCGTCGCGGCGGTGCGGATGGCGGCGGACATGCACAAGGAGAAGTTGATTGACGCACGCACGGCCATCATGCGTGTGGCCCCCTCGCAGCTCGTGGAGCTCCTCCTCCCGATGCTGGACCCCGCTGCGGAGCAGACCGTCGCCCCCATCGCCAAGGGCCTCCCCGCCGGGCCCGGCGGGGCCCGGGGCCGGGTGGTTTTCTCCTCCCGGGATGCGGTGGAATGGGCCGGAAGGGGGGAAAAGGTGATTCTGGTGCGGGAGGAGACCTCTCCGGAGGACGTGGACGGCATGTACAAGTCACAGGCAATCCTGACGAGCAAGGGAGGGATGACCTCGCACGCCGCGCTGGTGGCCCGTGGATGGGGTCGATGCTGCATTGTCGGGTGCAGCGACATCGAGATTGCCGATGACATGAAATCCTTCCGGACGAAGAAGGGGATCGTGGTGCGGGAAGGCGAGTGGATCAGCCTGAACGGCACCAGAGGCCTTGCGTATGAGGCGACTCTTCCCCTTGTGGATGTGGATCTGGAGCACAATCGATCCTACCGCGAGCTCATGAAGCTGGTGGACGGGGTTCGCCGGTTGAAGGTGCGCACGAACGCCGATACTCCCAAGGACGCGGGGCAGGGGATCCGGCTGGGCGCCGAGGGCATCGGGTTGTTCCGGACGGAGCACATGTTCTACGGAGAGGGAAGCGACAAGCCCCTGTTCCTTCTGCGGAAGATGATCATGAGCCGGACACTGCCGGAACGCCGGACGGCGCTGGAAGAACTCTTCCCGTACGTGAAGAACGACATCAGGGCCACCCTGGAAGTCATGGACGGGCGTCCGGTGACCATCCGGCTCCTGGATCCCCCCCTGCATGAGTTTGTCCCCCATGACGAAAAGAAGCTGGCGGCCCTGGCCTCCGAGCTGGGCATCGAGCTTGCGGAACTCCGGAAGAGGGCGGCGGGCCTGAAGGAGAACAACCCGATGCTGGGACACCGGGGGGTCCGGCTGGGGATCACCTATCCCGAGATCACGGAGATGCAGGTCCGGGCGATCCTGGAGGCGGCCGGCGAGCTGATCAGGGCGGGGAAGCGGGCCAACCCCGAAATCATGGTGCCCGTGACCTGTACGGTGCAGGAGCTGAACCACCAGAAGGCCATTGTCGATGAGGTCTATCCGGCGGTCTGCCGGAAGCTGGGTCTCCGCGCCATTCCGTTCCTCTACGGAACCATGATCGAGATACCGCGCGCCGCCTTACAGGCCTCCCGGATGGCGGAAACCGCCGAGTTCTTCAGCTACGGCACCAACGACCTGACACAGATGGGGTTCGGCTTCAGCAGGGACGACATCGGGAGTTTTCTCCCCGACTACCTCGGGGCCAGGATCCTCCCGGCCGACCCCTTCCAGACAATCGATGAAGAGGGCATCGGCGAGCTGATCCGTCTGGGCATTGAACGCGGCCGGACATCCAGGGCGGATCTCAAGATCGGCATCTGCGGGGAGCACGGAGGGGATCCGCTCTCCGTGGAGTTCTGCCATCGGGTCGGGATGGACTACGTGAGCTGTTCCCCGTTCCGCGTCCCGATTGCCCGGCTGGCGGCTGCGCGTGCCGCGCTGGCGGAGCCCCGATCCCGGGAGCCCAAGAAGGGGGTGGCGCGGAAACGGAAGGGCCGGGGGAGGTAGGCCCCTCTGCCGTCGAGTTCATCCCAGTCCCACTTGCAGAGGAAAGGACCGAGAGAGGAGTATGACAACCATGAAGCTCTCCGATTTCCGCTACCCCCTTCCGCGGAATCTCATCGCCCGGCATCCGGCGAGCCCGCGGGACGCCGCCCGCGTGATGGTGCTGAACCGGGCGGACGAGTCCATCGAGGGCCGGCGCTTCCGGGAAATCGTTCACTTCTTCAAGAAGGGGGATTGCCTCGTGGTGAACGAAACGAGGGTTTTCCCGGCGCGCCTGTTCGGACGCAAGGAGAAGACCAACGCCCGGATCGAGGTCTTCCTCCTGCGCGAGCTGAACAAGGAGGAGAATATCTGGGACGTCATCGTGGACCCGGCGCGCAAGGTCCGCATCGGGAACAAGATCTTCTTTGATGAGGGGCGTCTCTGGTGCGAGGTGATCGACAACACGACGTCCCGCGGGCGGACCGTGCGGTTCAATGTGCAGGGAGACTTCTTCCGGATCATCGAACGGATCGGCAGGATGCCGCTGCCGTACTACATCAAGCGGGAGCCGACGGAACGGGACAAAGACTCCTATCAGACGGTCTTCGCGAGGGTGGTGGGCGCCGTTGCGGCGCCCACCGCCGGGCTCCATTTCTCCGCCCGGGTCATTACGGCCCTGAAGAAGAAGGGGGTCCGGATCGTTCCCGTTGTTCTCCATGTGGGTCTGGGGTCCTTCCGGCCCGTGGAGGTGGAGGACCTCACCAAACACAAGATGGACTCGGAGTTCTACGAGATTCCGCAGGGGACCGTGGACATCGTCAACAGGACGATTGACAGCAAGGGGTACGTCTTTGTCTGCGGGACCAGCACCTGCCGCGCGGTCGAATCCAGCGTGACAACCGACGGCCATCTGAAGGCGAACCGGGGCTGGACCGACAAGTTCATCTTTCCGCCGTATGACTTCAAGATCACGGACCGGCTGCTGACCAACTTCCACATGCCGGAATCCACGCTGCTGATGCTGGTGTCCGCCTTCGCCGGACGCGATTACATCATGCGGGCATACAAGAAGGCGATCAAGGAGGGGTACCGGTTCTACAGTTATGGAGACGCCATGCTCGTCCTGTAGGACGGGTTCCGGGGACGACGTTCCATGAAGATCCTTCTTATCGCCTCGGTCGCCGCGGCCGTGGCGGCCGTGTTTCTCTTCCTGTTCGGGAGGAAAAACCTCCTCAGCTACTTCGCCGGAGGGCGCTGGTGGCTGACGTGGCTCTCCATTGCCGTCATCACCCTGATGGACGAGCTGACGTCCATCTTCTATGCGCCCAGCGAGGCCTACCGGTTCATCGGGACCTACGCCATCGCCTTCATCGCGATCACCTCCCTCTTCATGCGGTTCCTGTCCACCCGGATGGTCGAGATAGCCGAGATCCTGGAGCACCACAATGTGCGGGGAGGGGGTGTCTATTCCTTTTCCTATCTGGTGCTGGGGCCGAACGTCTCGTTTGTTGCGGTGGCTTCCATTCTGGTTGTGTATGTGCTGACCGCCAGCATCTCCACGGTCAGCGCCGTGGAGAACGGACTCACCTTCTTTTCCTTCACGGGGGCTCAGAAGATAGGGGTGGAGCTGGCAGTGCTCTGGGCCATCGCTCTCCTGAACATCCTGGGGATCCGTGAGAACGCGCGCTTCACATTCGGCATCTTCGCCGTTGTGGCCGTGGTGCTCCTTTCCCTCCTGGCATCCGCCCTGTATGAGGCCGATCCCTCCTCCTGGGCGCTGATGGGGGGTACGTTCATCCGGTCGGCTTCCAGGGTCGGAGAGCTGGGCTTCTTCCAGGGATACGGGTTCGTGATCCTCTGCATCTCGGGATCCATCCTGGCCTATTCGGGGATCGAATCGGTGGTGCAGACGGCGGGTCTGGTCAAGGGCTGGCACGATATCCGAAGGGCGTACGTCTTCCTGGCGCTCACCATCGGAGTATTCACCCCCCTTCTGTCGGCGCTGGTTCTGAGTTCGGGCATCAACCCCGCGGAACACGAGACAGACCTGATTACACAGTACGCGGCCCGCCTCAACGGCGTGGGCTTCGGCCTGGTGGTGGCGGCCATTGCAAGCGCCGCGCTCGTCATGGCCGTCAACACGGCCTTTGTGGCCGCAAGCGAGCTGCTGGAGCGGGTTGCCCACCGGTACCGGCTGACCTGGCTCATGAAGACGAACCAGAGGCAGGCCCTGGTGCGCATCCATCTGCTGAACGCCTCTCTGTTCAGCGCGGTGATCCTGTTGACGCAGGGAAGCCAGGCCGTGCTGGCCCAGATGTACGCCCTGAGTCTCGTGGCATCCTTCACCATCAACATCGGCAGCCTGCTCATCTACCGGTACAGCGAAGGGACAAAAGAGATCCGGGCCTACCACACCTCCCGTGCGGGCACGCTGGTCATCTTCCTCATCCTGGCAAGCTGCTTCGTGTACCTGGCCCTCAGCAAGCCGTATGGAGTGGGCCTCTGGCTCGGAGCCACGGCCCTCTTTCTGGCGGCGGGTCTCTGGGTGGCCCGTACCCGCGCTCCCGAGAAGGGGCAGATCGAGCGGACGGACAACCCCATGCAGATGGTGTTTTCGCTGGCGGAGGCCCCGTCGGACCGTGTGGCCGTCTCCTTCAAGCGCCCGCATGAGGAAGGGGGCGTCCGGGATCCCAACACCGTCTTTGTCAGCTTCTATTCCCCCCGCCAGGGGATTCCCCAGCGGATGGCCGAGAACCACTACCTTTTTGCGCTGACGGGCCAGACGCTCTTCGAGAACATCACGGGGCTGCTCCAGGTGCTCAAGTACGAGCTGCCCCACAAGCACATCACGGTGCGGTTCGGCTGGCCGCAGTCTTCCTGGATTGACCGGCTTGCGATCGGTGTGATGGTTTTCAGCATCATGAAGCTTCCCAAGATGTTTCCGGAATTCGATTTTGTGATCGAGTATGCGGGTCCCTCCCGTGCCTGAAATCGGCCTGATCATCGCCGCGGGGGGATCCGGACGCCGGTTCGGTGGGGGCATCCCGAAGCAGTTCCGTCTCCTTGGGCGACGGAGCGTCCTGGAGCACTCCCTGAGGGCCTTCGAGGGGATTCCGCGCCTGCGCCAGGCGGTGGTGGCGGTCCCCCCGGGGGACATGATCCGGCGGGGATCCTGGTGTCTGCAGCAGCGCTTCCGTCTGACGGTGCACGTTGTAGCCGGGGGCAGGGAGCGTCAGGATTCCGTGCGGAACGCCCTCCGGGCGTTTTCTCCCCCGGTGGATGTGGTCCTGATCCATGATGCGGTGCGTCCGCTTGTGGACCGTGCCACGATCCTGCGTGTGATGAGGGCCGCGGCCCGGTACGGGGCGGCGGTGCCGGGAGTCAGCATGCGGGACACGGTGAAGCAGGAGGGCCGGCCGGGTTTTGTGGGGAAGACGCTGGATCGCACGGGCCTCTGGAGCATCCAGACGCCCCAGGGTTTCCGGCGCCGCCTCCTCGTCCGGGCTCATGGGCGCGGTGCCCGCATGGGTCTGAAAGGAACCGACGACGCCTTTCTGGCGGAGGTCCTGGGGATCCCCGTACGGATCGTGGAAGGAAGCCGGGAGAACCTCAAGATCACGACCCCGGAAGACCTCCGGTGGGCGCGTGCGCTCCTGAGGGGCCGGAGCCGGCTGCGCACGGGCAGGCGGGTCTTGCATGTTTCTGGCTGATTGGCTAATCTATTGGCATAGTATGCTTCCCATCGCCATCATAACGATTCTGAGCTATCTGGTGGGTTCGATTCCCACCAGCATCATCGTGGCGCGCAGCCGCGGCGGGATTGACATCCGCCAGTGGGGCAGCGGCAACGCCGGGGGGACCAACGTCATCCGGGTGCTCGGATGGAAGGCGGGGGTCTTCGTGATCGCTCTGGATATGGCCAAGGGACTCGTGGCCACGATGGGCGTGGCACGCCTGATGGACGGGCCCATCCCCTTTGCCAACAGGACCCCCTTCGATGATTATACGCTTGTGCAGATCATCGCGGGGAGCGCGGCCGTGCTGGGCCACGTCTGGACCCTCTTCGCGGGTTTCCGGGGGGGGAAGGGGATTGCCACCGCCGCCGGGATGCTGGTCGGCATCGCCCCCGTGGAGACGGCGGTGTCGTTCACGGTTTTTGCCGTGGTCTTCCTGATCACGCACTACGTCTCCGCGGGATCCCTGAGTGCCGCAGTGACATTTCCCCTCTCGATGTTCCTGCGGGAGCATGTCTTCATGGCCGAGATACCGGGATACGGGACGCTGATCTTCTTCAGTCTGGCCATATCGCTGTTGATAGTGTTCACGCATCGATCCAACATCCGCCGGCTGTGGAAAGGAACCGAGAACAAGATCCACCGGATTCCCTTCTTCAGCCGGAGGTAGACCCCCACCCGCCGGGGTCCCCCTCCGGCGCTTTCACGCCAAGTCCATGCGCATAGCCGTTCTCGGGGCAGGCAGCTGGGGAACAACGCTCGCCGTCCTCCTCGCCGGAAAGACGCACCGGGTGGCCCTCTGGTCCTACAGCCCCCAAGACATCCGGACCATGGAGAGCACACGGGTGAATGCCGGCTTCCTGCCGGGAGTCCCCATCCCGCCGGATGTCCTGATCACCGGGGACGTCCGCCGGGCGGCGGATGGTGCGGAGATGCTTGTGACCGCGGTGCCTTCGCAATTCCTCCGCTCCGTGATGGCCGGGTTGAAAAGCTGCCTCCCTCCGGATGTCCTGCTCGTCAACGTGGCGAAGGGCATCGAGAACGGCACCCTCATGACCATGTCGGAGATGCTCCGGGACACCCTCCCCGGCCTTGCGGAGGGCCGGGTGGCAACCCTCTCGGGACCCAGTCACGCCGAGGAAGTCAGCCGGAATATCCCCACCGCGGTTGTTGCGGCGGCGGCGTCCATGGAGACCGCCCGGCGGGTCCAATCGGCCTTCATGACGCCGGAATTCCGGGTGTATGCCAGCACCGACCTGCGGGGAGTGGAGCTGGGAGGCGCGCTGAAGAACGTGATCGCCATTGCGGCAGGAATCATCGACGGGGCGGAGCTGGGGGACAACACCAAGGCGGCCGTCATGACGCGGGGCATCGCCGAGATTGCCAGGGTGGGCGTCGCCCTGGGGGCCCATGCACGGACCTTTGCGGGGCTTTCGGGGATCGGAGATCTGATGGTAACCTGCATGAGCCACCACAGTCGCAACCGGCACGTCGGGGTGGAAATCGGCAGAGGCCGCGGACTTGTCGAGATCCTGAGCGGCATGAATATGGTCGCCGAGGGAGTGGACACCGCCCGCGCGGCCCGGGCACTCGCCCGTCGTGCGGGGGTGGAAGTCCCCATCATCGCGGAAGTGCACCGCATCCTGTTCGAGGGAAAGGACCCCCTCCGGGCCTGCCGGGATCTGATGACCCGGGACCCGAAGGGGGAGCTGGAGGGGGCGGGGTAGGGATATCGCGCTCTGTGCGCGCCGGTCTCAGATGAACAAGGGGGCCAGCACGAGCGTGATCGTGCTCAGCAGCTTGATCAGCACGTGAAGGGAGGGCCCCGCCGTGTCCTTGAAAGGATCCCCCACCGTGTCCCCTACCACGGATGCCTTGTGCGGGTCGGACCTCTTTCCGCCCATGGCTCCTGTCTCGATGTACTTCTTGGCATTGTCCCAGGCGCCCCCTGCATTGTTCAGAAAGAGCGCCATCAGGATTCCCGTGATGGTTCCCACCATGAGGAATCCGCCCACCACCTCGGCGCCGGTGGCACCCCCCCCAGGGGATCCGCCGGCGAGGAAGAGCCACTTGAAGGCGAGTCCAACCGCCACCGGTGCCACGACGGGGAGCAGCCCCGGGGCCACCATTTCCTTCAGGGCGGCGCGTGTGGCGATGTCCACACACTGGCCGTAGTCGGGCTTGGCGGTTCCCTCCATGATCCCGGGATTGCCCCGGAACTGCTCGCGCACGTTGTTGATGATGGAGTGGGCGGCTTTTCCCACCGCCTTGATCGCGAGGGCGGAGAACAGAAAGACCAGGACTGCCCCGAACAGTGCGCCGGTGAATACCTCCGGCTTGCTCAGATCAATGACTCCCGTGAATGACGGGTCATAGGCCCGTACCTCTCCCAGATAGGCGCTGAACAGGAGAAATGCCGCAAGAGCTGCCGAGCCCACGGCATATCCCTTGGTGAGGGCTTTTGTCGTGTTCCCGACGGAGTCCAGGCGGTCCGTCCGGTCCCGGACCTCCTTCGGCTGCCCGCTCATTTCCACGATCCCGCCGGCATTGTCGGTGATGGGTCCAAAAGTGTCCATCGCGAGGATATACGCGGCGGTCCCCAGCATCCCCATGGTGGCGACGGCTGTCCCGAAGAGACCGGCGTGGGCAAGCCCCGAATGCTCACCGAGCGTATACGCAGCCACGATGGCGAGGGCAATGACCAGAACGGGGTACCCCGTGGATTCCATGCCTACGGAGATGCCTGCAATGATGTTTGTGGCAGGACCCGTCTGGGATGCCTCCGCGATGAATCGGACGGGACGGTACCTGTATTCCGTGTAGTATTGCGTGAGGTATACGAAGGCGAGAGCCGTCAGAACCCCGATCAAACCGCACAGGAAGAAAGGGAAGTAGTATGAAGCCCCGAGCAGCCAGCGGGAGGCGACCAGGAAGCCGATGACCGCCAGGACGGATGCGACGGTGTATCCCCGATTGAGGGCCTTCATCGGGTCTTCGGTGTCGTCAGTCCGAACGGTCAGGAGTCCCGCGATCGAAGCCAGGATTCCGAAAGCTCTTGCGACGAGGGGAAGGAGGAGAACGCCCAACATCGGGAGTCCCGCCTGTTGGAAGGTGTCCGCATTGGCCTCATACAGGCCCGCCGCGAGCACCATCGCGCCGATGTTCTCGGCTGCGGTGGATTCGAACAGGTCGGCCCCGCGGCCCGCGCAGTCGCCCACGTTGTCCCCCACCAGATCGGCGATAACCGCCGGATTCCTGGGGTCGTCCTCCGGAATGCCCGCCTCCACTTTCCCCACCAGGTCCGCCCCCACGTCGGCCGCCTTCGTGTAGATTCCTCCTCCGAGCTGAGCGAAGAGAGCCACGAAGCTCGCCCCGAACCCGTATCCCACGATGAGCAGCGGTATCTGTTCCGTGCGAGCGACGCCGAAGGCATCCGCGATGCCAAACAGGCCCGCCACCCCCAGCAGGCTCATGGCGACAACGAAGAAGCCCGAAACTGCGCCGCCCCGGAGCGCGGGTTGAAGAGCACTGTTCATATCCTTCATTGCCCCCGCCGCCGTCCGGATATTCGCACGGATGGACACCCACATCCCCATGGTGCCGGCGGCAATGGAACAGAGGGCTCCGAACAGAAAGGAGATGGTCGTCCAGAGAGCGAGTTCCGCGGCCGGTGCCGGGTCGTGGGAGTGTTGTGCCCGAATGAAGGCGTAGAGAATGTAGGTGACGGCGGCCACGCCCGCGGCGAGGTAGAGGATGGTCCGGTACTGCCTGCGGAGAAAGGCCTCGGCGCCCGCTCTGATCGCATCCGCGATCTCCCTCATGCGGGGTGTTCCGGTGTCGCGGGCAAGGACATCCCGCATGAGGTACAAGGCAAAGAGAAGCCCTGAGAGACTGATGGCGAGGACGAGAGAGAGTTCCATGGGCATCGTGCCTTCACGTGTCTGTGGATTGTGTGTTCAAGGTTCCGGGCAGAGCCTCCTCTAGCAGGTTGCTGAAAAACGCCGACGGGATATTTTCTTGACGCCGTCGGGAAGGCTGACAGTGTTCGTATATTTGTGCCGCACAGAAGAGGAGCTTGTTGATCGATGCGCGGCACGCAGAAGAAG
>JBAVEL010000076.1:0-4258 GCA_049587715.1 Bacteroidota bacterium | reverse complement strand
ATCGGACCTCGCGCAGGATCTCTTCCCCCCCCTCGGCCAGGAGCCGCTCCGCCAGGTCCCGGCCTACTTCCTCGGGGACCCCCGCGTCACCCTCGGCGGTCCCACGCACAATCCGGTCCCCTTCCAGTGACCCAAGCAGGGCCTCCAGCCGCACACGGAGACCCCCAGGCCCTTCCTCCACCACGGCCAGGGCTCCCACCGGCACCTGGCACCCCCCCTCCAGCCCCGCGAGCAGAGCCCGCTCGGCGGCGGTCGCCGCCCCGGTGTGCACATCATGGAGAACCCGGACCATCTCCCCGAGACGGACGTCCCCCTCCCGGACCTGCACGGCCAGGGCCCCCTGCCCCACGGCGGGGAGCATCCGCGAGAAATCCAGAACCTCTCCCACCCGGGCCTCCCATCCCAGCCGGACAACGCCCGCCCGTGCCAGGATCATCCCCGCCCAGGCGGATTCCTCCAGCTTCCGGAACCGGGTTGCCAGGTTCCCCCGGATCTCCTCCACGGCGACGTCCGGCCGCAGGTGGAGAAGCTGGCATCTCCGGCGCAGGCTTCCGGTGGCAATACGGGCCCCCGGCCTCTGCCCCAGCAGTGTGGACTCGGGGTTCCGGGGGTGCGGGATGAACACATCCCGGGCGTCTTCTCTTGCCGTCACGGCTCCCAGGACAAGCCCCGCCGGCACCTCCGTGGGCAGATCCTTCAGACTGTGCACGGCCAGATCCACCCGACGGTCCAGGAGAGCCAGCTCGATGGCACGCGTGAAGAGCCCCTTGTCCCCGATGCGCTCCAGGGGCTCGTTCAGAATCACGTCCCCTGTCGTGCGGATCGGAACAATCTCCGTCCGGAGTCCTTTGTGGAACCGGAGGAGCTCGCGCTCCACGTACGCCGCCTGCCAGAGGGCAAGGTCGCTCCCTCTGGTTCCGATCCGGACACACTCAGCCGTCACGGGCCTCCTCCGAGCCGCGTCCGATGCCGAAGAGCTCCCGCAACGCCCGCACGCGGCGGAGCGTATCCGCGGCCCCCCTTCCGTTTCCCGCACCCGCCCGGAGGGTGGTGACGGGATGATGCAGGATCTTGTTCACAATGCGCCGCGTAATCAGCTCCACGAGCTCCCTGTCCCGGAGCTCGAACCTGTGAATGTTCTTGACCACCTCCTCATGCCGGATGGCCTCGAGGGCCTCCCGCAGCTCCTGGATCGTCGGCCCCACCTGATGGCTGTTGTGCCAGTGAAAGAACTCCACCAACTCCTGCCGGATGATCCCCGTCACCCTGGGAATCTCCGCCTTCCGACGCTGGAGGTTCCCGTCCACAATGGAGCCCAGAGAGTCCATGTCGTAGAGGAAGACGTTCTCGATTCTGGCGGCGGAACGCTGCACGTTCCGGGGCACCCCCATGTCGATAAGGAAGAGCGGACGATGCGGCCGGTGTTTCATCGCCCTCCGGGCATCTTCCTCCCCGAGAACCGGGGAGGAAGATGATACGGACGTAATGACGATGTCAGCCCCGCCCATGGCCTCCCCCACGGACGCGTACTCCACCACACTGCCGCCGAGCCGCCCGGCCACTTCCTCGGCACGCTCCCTCGTCCGGTTGGCGATCCTGATTTCCCCCACGCCGCGCCCGGCCAGATGTCTTACGGTCAGCTCCCCCGTCTCCCCCGCCCCCACGAGCAGGACCGAGGTCCGGGAGAGGTCGGCGAAGATCTTGGAGGCAAGCTCCGCCGCTGCGTAGCTCACCGACACGGCCCCCTCGCACAGGGCTGTTTCCGTGCGGACGCGCTTCCCCACGTGCAGGCTTGCCTGCAGAAGCCGGTTCAAGACGGGGCCCAGCGCCCCTGAGGCCTGCGCCTGCTGAAATGATTCCCGGACCTGCCCCAGGATCTGGACGTCGCCGATGACCATGGAGTCCATGCCGGCGGCCACCTTGAACAGGTGGTGCACGGCTCCCCCCGAGAACCCCCCGTAGAAGTGGGAGGGGTCCACCATTCCCCCCGCGCCCTTGCAGTCGATGAGGGAAAGGCGGATCGCCCCGTCATCGAATCGCACCCCGGGCGTGACCCCGTAGACCTCGGTGCGGTTGCAGGTTGAAATGATCGCACACTCGTCGAAGAAACGCCCGCGGAGCAGCTTCAGCACCCCGGGGATCTCCTCCCCGGACATCCACATCTTCTCCCTCACGTCCACGGGGGCCGTGAGGTGGCTGATTCCCACCAGAAGCACGTTCATCCCTGGCGTCCCGTCAGGAGAAATCGTGGAAGGTTTTCATGAAGACGTTGATGACGGTCATCGAGAGGAACACGAAACCGAAGCCCACCAGGGAGAGAATCATGGTCTTCCGCCCGCGCCATCCGAGACGCCGTTTGGCCAGCAGTGCCCCTGCATAGAGCAGCCAGATCACAAGGGTTCCGACCAGCTTGGGATCCCCGTATGAGAAGCTCTCAAAGGCGCGGGGAAGCCAGACGAGTCCCACGACGATCGCCAGTGTGAGCATCAGGAAACCGAAGGCCTCGGCCTTGTGGCTGAGTTTCTCCAGGGTCTCCAGGTTCGGCAAACGGCGGTAGATGAGACCCCACCGTGTGGATTTGATCTGGTGGTAGAGCAGGAGGTACAGAAGTCCGTGGACGGCCGAGAGAGATATCGCCGTGTAGCCCAGAAGAGCGGAGGCCACGTGCACACCCAGCAGCCGGCTGCGCAGCACGGGAGGTATGGAACTCAGGTCCCGGATGCACAGGGAGGAGACGGCCTGGAAGAGAAAGGCGAGGAGGAGAACAAAGAAGCCCGTGGCCTGCACCCCGGTCCGCATTTCCAGATACCAGTATGCCACTGCGATCCCGAATGCCAGCAGGGTCATCAGTTCAAATACCGTGGTAATGGGAGGATGGTCGAACTCCGCGGTGCGGAGCACCAGGTACAGCAGGTGCACGCCCGTGGTGACCGCCACGAGGAGAGTCCCCCGCGTGCGCGGCCCCGGCTTGCCTCCGAAGAAGGAGACACCGTAGAAAACAACGAGGCCGGCGTACAAGACCGGCACCAGGACCACCAGGACGCCGACTGCTCCGGAGACCATCATGGGATTGATATCTGTGCGGGATACGTATTGCTGAATATCGCACAAAACCCGGACACCTGCCCCCGATACCGGCCGCTCCTCTTCCCCGGCACGGGCGGGAACGACAGCCCGTTCAGCCCGGCTTCAGTCGGAACGCGTCCGCGTCCCCCGTCACCGCGAGCATCAGCTCCTCCATCAGGTGCCTGTACTGCAGGTCCGCCACCCCGCGTGCAAAGGCAGGGTTCCGGCTGCCGGACAGATCATAGGACGCGCGAAGAATCAGCTTCCAATCCTCGGACGATCCGCCCCCCAGGCCGATGAGGTATTCCACGTCGGAGCGGAGGGCGATCCGCTTCAGCTCCTCGTGGACCGATTCCGCAAGCCGCTTCTCCCTGGTGAGAATCCGTTCGAGCGTCTTGACGTCGTATCGCCGGGCCGGAACGGGTTTCGTATAGCTCTTCCGCTCCACCGTTCTGGCTTCCCGGATGGACGGCTCCTCCTTCTCCCCCACCATCGGAGCAATCCGGGCGTCCAGGACATAGAGAGAGACCCTCCACAGCGTCGTCGCACGCACCCGGGCCAGAGCCCCTGCCAGATCCTCCCGCCGTACATCCAGCTTTCCCAGGAGATCGTCCCTTCCCCGGGCCACGGTGCCGAACTCCATCGGCAGAAGCGGCCCATGGAGCCGCAGATCGTTCAGGATGAGCTCATGAGAGAGGCGCAGCTGGAGGGATTCCTGTTTCCCGGCGAGAAGCAACCCGGTCTTGCTCACGCTCACGAATCCCTCGCGGAGAAAACTCAGATACAGCCTCATCCCCCCATGGTCCATGGCAAACGCGAAACCCCTCCCGTCTATCCCCTTCTCTTCCAGCATGAAGGGAGTTTCCGCGGGGGGCTGGTCCGGCGGGATGGAAGAGACCGCGTGCAGGTACACCAGATCCTCGTCCGTGAACCGGACGGGGCTCCGGTGCAGAGCAGTCCTCTCCTCGAGCGAGAGGGGAAGTGTCGTCTCGGCCGGAAAGACCGGCACGGCCCCGGCTCCTGTGTCGGGCTCTGCCGGGGGGGCGGGAAGTCCGGCAGAAACCCCTTGCGGCGGCGCGGCCGCCTCCGTCTCCTCGGCCTCCCCCCCTTGGGCGGAAGCGGGGGGGACCACCGGCTCCGCCGGAAGCGGCTCCGGCGGTCGGGGCGGCTTCTCCGCGGGGGGGAACGAGGC
>JBAVEL010000075.1:0-3907 GCA_049587715.1 Bacteroidota bacterium | reverse complement strand
GGGAAGACATGAGAGGGTTTTTCGGCAGGGATTGGATGCGTACCGGGAGAAGCTCTATGCGACCGCGTACAACAGGTTCCAGGAGGCGGCTGAGGGTGGTCTTCCGGGGGCGCAGGCGTACCTGGGCCTGATGCTGGAACGGGGAGACCTGGGAAGGCGGGACGAGGAACAGGCGGTGGAGTGGTACAGGAAAGCCGCAGAGCAGGGGGATGTGATGGGGCAGACGGGACTGGGGCGGATGTACGAGAAGGGGTGGGGTGAGGTGCGGGCTGACACGGATCAGGCGGTCTGGTGGCACAGGAAGGCAGCCGAGGCGGGGTTTGCGGAAGCGCAGGGGAGGTTGGGATTTCTGCTCAGGAAGCAGACGAAGTACGACGAATCCCTGATGTGGTCTCGAAAGGGTGCCGCTTCGGGTGACGCCTTCGCCCAGTACAATCTTGGCTGGCTGTACAGCGAAGGGCGCGGGGTCAGTGTGGACCATGGAGAAGCACTCAGGTGGTACAGGAAGTCCGCAGAGCAGGGGAATGCATATGGACAGAATGGTCTCGGGTTCATGTACTTCAGCGGCAGTGGTGTGGCGGAGGACTACAAGGAGGCGGTGAGGTGGTACAGGAAGGCGGCTGAACAGGGGAATGCATATGGACAGATTGGTCTCGGGTTCATGTACTTCAACGGCCTTGGTGTGGCAAAGGACTACGAGGAGGCGGTACGGTGGTACCGGCAGGCGGCTGATCAGGGGGATGCCTGGGGACAGGCCCTTCTCGGCGACATGTACTCCCAAGGCTATGGAGTGGCGAAGGACTACGAGGAGGCGGTACGGTGGTATAGGAAATCCGCAGAGCAGGGGGATGCAGCTGCACAGTTCATTCTCGGGGCCATGTACTCCCAAGGCTATGGAGTGGCGAAGGACTACGAGGAGGCGGTACGGTGGTATAGGAAATCCGCAGAGCAGGGGGAGGCAGCTGCACAGTGCAATCTCGGGTTCATGTACGCGAACGGCCGAGGAGTGGCAAAAGACTACGAGGAGGCGGTGAGGTGGTACAGGAAGGCGGCTGAACAGGGGAATGCAGCGGGCCAGTATAATCTGGGGACCATGTACGAGAACGGCCATGGTGTGGCGAAGAGCATCAATGAAGCCGTTCGATGGTATCGCAAGGCAGCCGGGCAGGGAGACAAAGAAGCCCAGGAGGCCCTGAGGCGGCTCGGCAGGTGAACTGAGTATCGGGAATCAGACTCATCAGGAGGGCGCGACCATGGGACACTCGATCATCTCCGGGTTTGCAGCGCAGTGCGTGCGGTTCTTCATTCCTGTGATGGCGTTCTGCCTGGCATCCGGCGGCTGCTCGCGGGAGGAACGGTTTCCCCCGGCGGCCGCGAAGGCCGAACTCCTGGCCCAGGCCCGAAGCTATATTGAGCGATACCTTACCGCCGGCAAGGGCGTGCGGATTTCCAAATACCTCTCCATAGACAGCGTCCATACTCTGGACTTCGTACATGCCGAGACAGACTCCGGACTGCTGGAAGCGGAATGCCGGGTTGATATGACGGTGATACGCCCCTTCGGCAGGGGAAGCGACATCCATCGGGTAGTCGAGAGGTACTTCATGCCCGAGGTGGATTTCAGCGATAAGAAACTCAGACCTGAGGAACCCTCCGGCTCGGACCCCACGGTCCGCTGGAGGGCTGGGACGCCCTCCAACAGGAGAGAGCCCGTGAGTTCGCTGAATGACCCGCTCGAAGAGGATGTGCCCGGCGCCCGGGACGCTGGCGTCCGACGGCGCAGTCCACCGCTGAACGGCTTCGGTTTTGGCTCTTCCCCCGACTACGAGTACGAGCGCACCACGCTCGGCGATCGCTACTTCGCCATGGGTATCCTGGAGCTTAAGAGGGTGAGCGACGGGTGGCGTGTGATCGGTCTGAAGCCCCGCAGAGGCGGGGCCTGAGGGACGCATGGCCGGGATGACACACGCCGAGGTCACCCTCCCGGGCCGCCGGGAGAAGAATGAAGATGCCTGTACCGTTCGGGTCATTGCGGACGGTGTGCATTTTCTCGCGGTGGCGGACGGGCTGGGGGGGGCCCTCTACGGCGAGGTGGCCAGTGCCCTGGCGATACAGGCGGCGGTCGGGTACCTTGAGGCGCAGGCCCGCCGGAAGGGAGGGCTGGGCGGAGATCCGGCCGTGCTTCTGCGCGGGCTCTATGCGCACGTGCAGTCGGTGGTGCGGGCAGAGAAGGAGCGGAGGCCCAACCTCCGAAGCATGGCCACGACCCTGGCGTGTGTTGTCATTGTTCAAGACCGGTATGCGATCGGGAACGTGGGCGACAGCAGGGTGTATCTGCTCCACGGGCCGGAGCTCTCGCTGATCACGGAGGATCACACCTATCTGCAGGCGGCGCTGAAGGAGGAGGGAACCGGACGGCGGCCGGCCAAGGGGCTGGGGAATGTCCTGACCCGATGCATTGACGGGGGATCCGATCCTCCGGACGTGTTTCCGCGCGGCGGCGTCTGGGGGGAACTGGGGGCGGGATGCGGTTTCCTGCTCTGCACGGACGGTCTGATTCTCGACAAGAGGGAGAACGCGAGCAGCGGCCTTCGGGACACGATTCTGGGGACGCGCACGCTGCAGGATGCTGCCGAACAGCTTGTGAGCGGTGCATTCCATGCGGGTTCGACGGACAACATCACGGTCGTGCTTGCGGAATGCGGGACGCTGTCTCGCCGGACAACTCGCCTGAGGAGATTCCCTTTTCCCCCCGAGGAAGCAGGTATCCGACGCGCGGGGAACCCTCCCCGGAGGCGCCGGGTGGGTGTTGTCCATGGGGGCCTTCTTGCTATGCTGATTGTCGCCGCCGTGCTGGTCCCGGGAGAATGCACGGAGCCCGGGCCGGAGAGACCAGGAGAGATAGTCCTCCTGGCGGATGCGCCCTGCACGGTGCTGGTGTGGGGTCCGGAGGCGGACTCTGTCGTGTGCACAGGTGCGGGGGTCTTCGACGTCCCCGCAGGCATGTACTCCGTCTCGGCCGTGTCGCGGGAGGGAGAACGTCAATGGGGTCCGAGGGAGGTGAGGGTAGGGAATGCCGGGAGGGTAGTCGTGGAGGTCCGTTTCAGCGTTCCCTCAAGAAGCGAAGTGCGAGCGGATGACTCGTTGGCTCCGGGGATCGAGCAGGTTGTCCCGGCGGAGAGCAGCGCTGACACCGCTGTCAGGCCGGATACTCCCCGCGAGCCGGAAGAACCAACGCCGGATTCCTCATTGAGCAGGATCATGCCGATCGAGAGACGAAAGATGAAGCGTCCCCCGGGGTAATTCCTCCGGGGGGGGAAGACGATCAGTTCTGAGAGAGGTGGAAGATGTCCGGAGCAGTCCTTGCGGACCGGTACGAGATCAGGGAGAGCATCGGGGGCGGTCAGTCCTCGGAGGTATTCCGGGCGTTTGACCGTCGCCTGGAGAAGGAGGTGGCGCTCAAGCGGCTGTTTGTCTCCGCCCTAGGCGAGGAGTTCAGGCGGCAGAGGGAGCGGGAGAAGCGGATCTATTCGAAGTTGAGCAGCAAGCATGTGGTCCCCCTGCTGGATGAGTTCGAGCACGAAGGGTCCTACTACCTGGTGTTTGAGTTGATGGAGCATCCGCTGGCCAGGTACACGGAGGCCGTGAGCGTCGAAGAAGTTGTGCGGTGGATGGAGGAATGTCTGGTGGGGCTGAGGGATATCCACGTCTGCGGTGTCTTACACCGTGACATCAAGCCGAGCAACATCTTTGTGGATCGCCGGGGGAGCATACGGATAGGGGATTTCGGGGTGTCGGGAGTGGCAGGCAGCATGAGTCTGGTGGGTTGGACGCCGGAGTACCTCGCACCGGAGCTGATCGAGGCGGATGAGAGGACAGTGGGACCTGGGAGCGATCTGTACAGTCT
>JBAVEL010000074.1:0-9402 GCA_049587715.1 Bacteroidota bacterium | reverse complement strand
CTCCGGAGCGGGTACCGCTTCAATCATGACACGGAAAACTGGAGCGGGGGGGTGGGGGTGAGTCTGGCGTCTCTGGGGCTGTTGGGCTCCCTGGACTATTCCTACACGAACTACCGGTATCTCCCCGGCACCCATATGTTCACCACTGAAATAGGATTCTGAAATGACGCGTCTGCGCTCACTCCTCGCCGCCGGGGCCATCCTCCTTATGGCGGCCGTCAGCGGCTGCGACATTGAGACGGAAACACCGCCGGAGGCCGATTTCCGTCCGGCCTCCACGATCGTGGTCAACGAGATCTTCACCCTCCCCCTCAACCATCCGGCCTTCTTCTGCTGGATGGAAATCCTGAACCCGACGCAGGATACCGTGAACCTGACGGGGTGGACCGTTTCGCTCGAGACGCAGCGGCTGGCCCAGACGATCGACGTGATGCTGGACACCCTGGGACGGTTCCTGGAGCTCCAGCGGATCATCCAGATCCCCGACAGTTTCGGCACATTCGATGTGCCGTTTTCGGGGGGGGTGTTCGGGGCGCCGGGAGATCCCGTATCCCAGGTCCGGCTTCCTCCGCTCGGGCTGGCCACCTACACCAGCAATGAGGACCGGTTGCGTGACCACACGGAGTGGGGGCCGTACGATGAGAATTTCCGGTTCACGACGCCCGCGTTCCAGGGGCCGCTCGTTTCGTTTGATACTCTGGCCGTGACGGACACGACCGTGACACTCCGGGTGCTCTCGTACATCTATTTCTTCATTATCCCCACGAGCGGCCAGATCCTGCTGAAGGACCCCGCGGGGGAGGTGAAGGATGTGGTGCGCTACGGTAACTATGTCTGGAACACGGCCAACGGAGCCGATCCCTATCCGGAGTGCCGGAGCGCGGGGATCGTGCCCGACTTCGAGGCCCTCTGCCGCTACGCGCGGGGCTACTGGACAGGACCCCGGGGGAACAGCGCACAGGACTTCTTCGTGACCTCGCCCACGGTCCGGCCCATTCCTCACTGGTACAGCCAGCTCTACAGGATGAAGTGAGCGGTTCGATGCGTCAGGAAGGGAAGCGGGAGCATCGTTCATGCTCCCGCTTTTTTGTGTCCGGCTTTTCAGGCGAGCCCGAGGTGGGCCACGTCTCCGGCCCCGAGTCGGATGACCCGGGGCTCCTCCCCGGTGAGATCCAGCACCGTGGAGGGCTCACACGGGAGGACGCCCCCATCCAGAATAAGGCCCACATCGTTCCCGTACAGGGCGGCAATGGCGTCGGGGTCGGTCAGGATGGAGCCGTCCGGGGCGGTCACGCTCGTGCTGAGGATGGGGTGTCCCAACAGCCGCACGATGGCCAGGGTGACGGGGCTGGCCGGAACCCTGATGCCCACGGTCTTGCGCCTGGAGACCAGGATGCGCGGGAGCGTCTTCATCCGCGCCGAGGGAAGCACGAAGGTGTAGGGACCCGGGACAAGATGCTTCATCACCTTGAAGGCGGCATTCCCCACGCGGGCATACTCACTGATATGGGTCAGGTCGGAGCAGACAAAGCTGAACGGCCTGTCGGGACGGCGCCTCTTCAGCAGATGAATGCGCTCGATGGCTCCCTTGCTCTCGGCGGAGCAACCCAGACCGTAGACCGTGTCGGTGGGATAGATGAGAAGTCCCCCGCCCTCCAGGTGCTCCACGGCTTTGCGGATGACCCGCTCCTGAGGCGTTTCCTGGTGCACCTTCAGTATCACGGGAGGAGTTCCATCATGGGGGCGTTCGGGCTTCCGTCAATAAACGATTCCCCCCGCAGTTCTGCAACCCCTGCCCCCGGGGCGGGGGTGACCCGCCCCCGGGGGTGCGCATGAGCGGGGATCTCCGGGTTCTGGTGGTGGAGGACAACCAGGAGCACCTCCGGCTGCTCCAGTACATCCTGCGGTCCAACAATTTTCCGGGAATTCTCCACATCGTACGGGACGGGCAGGAGGCGATCGACTACCTCTTCCGGCGGGAGGCCTTCGCGGACGCCTCCCGCAGCCCCCGCCCGGACCTGGTCCTCCTGGATCTGAACATCCCGCGCGTGGAGGGACGCCAGGTCCTCCGCATCATGAAGGAGGAGGGGACCCTGCGGGACATCCCCGTCGTGGTGGTGAGCTCGTCGGACCGCCAGGAAGACAGGGAATACGCGTTTACGATGGGGGCCGCCGCCTACATCTCAAAGGCGGACGGATTTGAGAAGCTGAAACACGCGCTGGCATCCCTGCATCTCCACGCGGGAAGAGCCCGGTAGGGGCTCCCCGCGGGGGCGCATCACGGAACAATCGCTCCGCACCCATCCATGGCTCTGGTGGCAATCCTCGGGCGCCCGAACGTGGGCAAGTCCACGCTGTTCAACAGGATCGTGGGCCGCCGAACGGCCATTGTGGACGATGAGCCGGGTGTCACGCGGGACCGGAACTACGCGCACGCAGAGTGGGCCGGAAGGCGTTTCGTGCTGATCGACACGGGGGGCTACGTCCCGCGCTCCGAGGACCTGATGGAGGCGGCCATCCGGGAGCAGGCGGAAGCGGCCGTGCGGGAGGCCGACTGTCTGCTGCTGGTGGTGGACGCCGCCGAAGGGCTTCTTCCGGCGGACCGGGAGCTGGCGGACATCCTCCGGGTTTCGGGCAAGCCCGTGATTCTTGTGGTGAACAAGGTGGACAGCGAGCGGAGGGAGAGCTCCCTGGGGGAATTCTATGCGGCGGGTCTGGGAGACCCTGTGGCCGCCTCCGCCCTCGGGGGCCGCCGGATCGGGGATCTGCTGGACATGGTGGTGGGGCGGCTTCCCGGCTCCGACGCCCAGCGCAGCGACCCCCGCCTCCGGATTGCCGTCCTGGGGAAGCCCAATGTGGGGAAGTCTTCCCTGGTGAACGCCCTGCTGGGGGAGAAGCGCCATATCGTGACCCCTCTTCCGGGGACCACCCGGGACGCGATCGATGCGATCCTGCGCCACCGGGGCGAGGAGATTCTGCTCATCGATACGGCGGGTCTCCGGCGGAAGAGCAGGATCCGCGAGAGCGTGGAGTTCTACAGCGCCCTCCGCACGCTCACAAGCATCGAACGCGCGGATGTGGCGGTGATCCTGCTGGATGCCGTCGCCGGGGTGGAGCATCAGGATCTGCGCATCGTGGAGGATGTGGTGGAACGGCGCAGAGGCACCGTCCTGGCCCTCAACAAGTGGGACCTGGTGACGAAAGACCAGCGGACGGCGTCCCTGATGGAGTCCGCCGTGCGTTCCCGGCTGCGGAGGTACGACTACATTCCCATGGTGACGGTGTCGGCGCTTACGGGCCAGAGGGTCCACAAGCTGCTGGATCTGGCGCGCGCGGTGGACGGGGAACAGAAGAGGAAGATCCCCACCTCCGAGCTGAACCGGCGTGTGCAGGAAGCAGTGCGGGCCTTCCCCCCCCGCAGCAAGTCGGGCAGGGAGCTCTCCATCAAGTATGCCACGCAGGTGCGCACGCAACCGCCCACCTTTGCCTTGTTCTGCAACGAGCCGACCATGGTGGAGGAAACCTACCGCCGCTATCTCGAGAACCGTCTCCGGGAGCATTTCCCCTTCACGGGAGTGCCCCTGGTTCTGAGCTTCAAGAAGAAGTGACCGAGAATGCCGAGCCAACCCATGTCCCGGACCCTCCGATGAAGAACCTCACGGTTGTCCGCCATCCCCTGGTGCAGCGAGACATATCCACCCTTCGCGACCGCCGCACCTCCAGCCAGCTCTTCCGCGCCACCGTCCGGCATCTGGCGGCAGCCATGGCGCACAGCGTGACTGCGGACCTGGGGCTCCGGCGCGGGACGGTCCGGTCCCCGCTGGAACGCACCGTCCGCTACTCGCTCGCGGACCGGGTGGTGCTGATTCCCATTCTGCGTGCCGGGCTGGGTCTGGTGGACGGCTTTCTGGAGGTTCTGCCGGAGGCGCAGGTGGGCCATGTGGGAATGTACCGGGACGAGGAGACCCTGCGGCCGGTGGAGTACTACTTCAAGATCCCCTCCAAGGTCCGGGTGAGCCGGGTGTTTCTTCTGGATCCCATGCTGGCCACGGGTGGAAGCGGGAGCGCCGCCATCTCCTTCCTGAAGTCCAAGGGCGCCCGGAGCATCCGCTTTGTCTGCCTGATTGCGGCACCCGAAGGGGTGCGCCGTGTGGTGCGTGCCCATCCGGACGTGCCGATTTTCACCGCGGCCCTGGACAGGGAGCTGGACCCGCGCGGCTTCATCCTTCCGGGTCTGGGGGATGCGGGGGATCGGATCTTCGGGACCGAGTCGTAAACCCCGCTGCCTCCTGGCGTTGGATTCCCCCCTCTTGTGTTTCGGTTGACATTCCTGCGGGAAGCCCCTATATTCACGCGGTGAGGGAGAAGCGGAGCGCTCCATCCGCCCCCTCGTGAACGGCGTGCCCTTCCCGGGCGTTGGGATGAGTGTGGAAGAGGACTCCAGCGGCAATGCTCCAGCCGAAGGACAGGAAGAAGCTCGACGATCTCCTCCAGTTGTGCGGGAGAAGCATCCCCGGAGTGGAGGAGGGACTCATCCGGCGCGCCTTCGAGTTCGGCATGAATGCCCACCGCAACGACAAGCGGGCTTCGGGCGAACCCTTCTTTGATCACCCCTACGAAGTGGCGAAGATCCTGGCCCGGGAGATCCCTCTGGACGACGTCTCGGTGGCCAGCGCCCTCCTGCACGACGTGGCCGAAGACACGGAGTACCAGATCAAGGATATCCGGGCGGAGTTCGGCGACGCCGTCGCGGACATCGTGGACGGGGCCACCAAGATCTCCGACATCTTCAAGACCCACGAGGTGACGCAGGCGGAGAGCTACGGGAAGATGCTGCTCTCCATGGTCAACGACGTGCGGGTCATGCTCATCAAGTTTGCGGACCGCCTGCACAACATGCGCACCCTGGAGTATCTGGACCCCGAGAAACAGAAGCGGCTTGCCCGGGAGACGCTGGACATCTATGCCCCCTTTGCCCACCGGTTCGGACTCGCCAACATCAAGTGGGAGCTGGAGGATCTTTCCTTCAAGTATCTGCACCGCGATTCGTACAACATGATCGCGCGGGAGCTCAAATCGCGGAGGCGGGAGCGGGAGGCCTACGTGAAACGGTTTGCGGAGCCGATCGGGAAGCGTCTGCGCGCGGAGGGACACAGGTTCGAGATTGCGGGCCGTCCCAAACACCTGTACAGCATCTACAAGAAGATGAGCCAGCGGGGAAAACCCCTGGCGGAAATCTACGACCTTTTTGCGGTCCGCATCATTCTGGATACGGAGGATTCCAACGCGTGCTTCTCGGTCTACGGGGTGGTGGCGGACATCTACAAACCCAATCCCGAACGCTTCAAGAACTACATTTCGGTCCCGAAGAAGAACGGGTATCAGTCCATCCACACCACGGTGGTGGGCCCCGACGGCAAAATGGTGGAGGTGCAGATCCGCACGCGGCGAATGCACGAGGTGGCCGAGAGGGGCGTGGCCGCCCACTGGATGTACAAGGAGGGGCGGCAGAAGGTGGATGCGGAGCTCTCCCAGTGGGTGAACTGGGTGCGGGAAGTGCTGGAAAACGCCGCGGAAGGGCAGGTGCCGGCCGCCCAGGTGATGGAGAGCTTCAAGCTCAACCTCTACCAGGACGAGATCTACGTCTTCACCCCGAAGGGGGACCTGAAGAAGCTCCCCACGGGAGCCACACCGGTGGACTTCGCCTACGAAATCCACTCCAAGGTCGGGGACCACTGCCTGGCGGCCAAGGTGAACGGACGCATTGTTCCGCTGGATGCCCAGCTCCGGAGCGGGGACCAGGTGGAGATCCTCACGTCCAGGAACCAGACGCCGAACCCCGACTGGGAGAAGTTCGCCATCACCCTGAAGGCCAAGTCGCACATCCGGCGATGGGTGAGGGAGGAACAGAGAAAGGCGATCGAGGAGGGAAGAACCCTCTGGGAGCGGCGCACACGCAAGGCCAAAGTCTCGGTGCGCGAGGAGGATCTCCAGCTATTCCTTCAGGAAATGAAGATCGAGAACCTGGGCATGTTCTACCTGGCCATCCGGCAGGAGAAGATAGACCCCGACACGGCCATTCAGCTCCTCGTGGAGCGGCAGAAGCACCCGCAGGCGCAGATCCCGGCGGAGGGGCAGATCGAGGGTCTCTTCACCCGGTTCGTAACCTCGGCGCGGGGTCTCGCCGAGGGGATCGTGCTGGAGGGAAGCCGGGACAGCTTCCTGCACAATTTCGCCCGCTGCTGCAACCCTGTCCCGGGAGACGACATCGTGGGTTTCGTGACCCGCGGAGAGGGAATCCGCATCCACCGGCGGGGATGCCGGAACATCCGTCTGATGATGAAGATGGAGAACCAGCGGGTCATGGAGGTGAGCTGGCCTTCCAGCAACGGGGTTCTGTTCGTGGCGGGGGTGCGGGTGGCGGGCCAGGACAGGCGGGGGATGCTGAGCGACATCACCCACGCCATCGCGGGGACCCAGAGCACCAGCATCCGGAGCGTGAACATCGACTCGGGAGACGGGGTCTTCAGCGGGACGTTCATTCTCTACGTGAGGGATACCGAGCACCTGCAGCGGGTGATGGAGAAGATACGCAGGGTGAGCGGCGTGACGCGTGCCGAGAGGTTCGAGGAGTAGCCGTTGGCACCCTCCGAAGCTCCGAAAGGCCGGGTTCTGGCTGTGGACTACGGGCGCAGGCGGGTGGGGCTGGCCCTGAGCGATCCCCTCCGGGTGCTCGCCACGGGCCTGGAGACGGTGGAGAACGCGCCGGGGCTCGCCTCACGTCTGGCCTCCCTGGTCCGCGAGCAGGAGGTCTCCCTGGTGGTGGTGGGACTTCCGTACGACCGGGACGGGGAGTGCGGGGAATCGGCCCGGGAAGTTCTCCGGTTCATCGCACAGTTCGCCTCCGCCACCGACGTGCCCGTCCGGACCTGGGATGAGAGCTTTTCGTCGGAAGAGGCAAAGCGCCTGCTCCGGGCGGGGGGAGCCCCGAGGAAGCGCCGGAGAGCCAGGCACCTTGTGGACCGGATGGCGGCGCAGGTGATTCTGCAGGAGTTCCTGGACAGCGGCGCGGCGGAAGCGGGGCGATCCGGCGCGCAGGGAGGAATGCAGCCGTGATACGCCTGCTCCGTGCGGGCGCACGCTGGGCGGCGCACCACAAGGTGAAGGCGCTTCTTGCCGCGGCGGGCGTCTTCCTCTCTGTGCAGGTGCTGACCCTTCCCTGGCTCGACATCCCCCGGCTGAAGGCCGGGCGGCCCGCTCAGACGGCCCTGATGGAGCAGAGGATGGAGGAGGCGCGGGAATCGGGCCGGGAGCTCAGGATCAGGACCACCTGGATGCCCCTGGCCCGTATTCCGCGGCATGTCCGGGATGCCGTTGTGGTGGCGGAGGACGGGACCTTCTATACCCACCGGGGGTTTGACTGGTACGAGGTGCATCAGTCTCTGGAAGAGAATCTGAAGGAGGGGCGGCGTCTGCGGGGCGCCAGCACCATCACCCAGCAGCTTGCCAAGAACCTCTATCTGTCCACCTCCCGGAACCCGCTGCGGAAGCTGCGCGAGGCCGCCATCACGCTCCTTCTGGAGCACCATCTCTCCAAGAACCGGATTCTGGAGCTGTACCTGAACACAATCGAATGGGGGCCGGGGGTTTTCGGGCTGGAAGCGGCCGCCCGGACCTATTTCGGCACCTCGGCCTCGCGCCTGACGGTGGAACAGGGCGCCCGGCTGGCGGCGGTGATTCCGCGCCCGCTCCGGGTCCGGCCCGACGGGAACAGCAGGTACCTCATGCGCCGCACCCGGATTGTGCTGAGGCGCATGGCGGCGCGGGGCATGGAGCCCCCCCCCGATGCGCCATCGGAGGAAGGGGCCTCGGGGGCGGTCACGGATGCGGCCCGCGAGTCCGCCGCCGACACGGTCCTCAAGACGGAGGAGCAGTCCGATGGACTATAGAGACGTGGACCGTCTGATCGAGGAGGGGGAGGGGTTCGAGGTGGAATTCAAGCGGAGGGTCTCCTCTCCGGAGAAGATCGCCCGTGCGCTGGTTGCTTTTTCCAACACCCGGGGAGGGCATATCCTGTTCGGCGTGGATGACGACGGCTCGGTGGTGGGTGTGGAGAGCGAGAAAAGCGAGGTGGATCTGATCCGGCACGCGGGGGCCTTCTTCTGCAATCCTCCCGTCGAGCCCGCCATCGACATCGTGGCCTATGACGGCACGGACGTCATCGTGGCCTACGTGGAGGAGAGCAGCGAGAAGCCCCATGCGTGCGTGGGGAACGGGCACGGGGAGGGGAATGACGAGACAAGGGTTTTCATCCGGGTGAACGACAAGACCGTCCTGGCCAGCCGGGAAGTGGTGCGCATCCTCCGGCAGGAGCGGCCCGACGCCCCCCCCGTGCGGATCTCCATCGGCGAGAACGAGAAGACGCTCTTCCGGTATCTGGACCTCCACGGCAGGATCACGGCCCGGGAGTACAGCCGGCTGGTAAACATCTCGGAACGGAGGGCGGCCCGGATCCTGGTGTCGCTGGTGCGGGCAGGAGTGGTCCGCATCCACACCCTGGAACAGCGGGACTTCTTCACCCTGGCCTGCGATCTCTCCCCGTAGGGGAGACCCGTTCATTTCCCCCGGTGCAGGCGGAGCAGGTGGTAGAGCACGATGCCGAATGCCACCACCGCGTTCAGGCTCTGCTTCACGCCGAACATGGGTATCTCCACGGCGAGGTCCGCCTCTGCCAGCACCGTGTCGGAGACCCCGGTCAGCTCGTTTCCCACCACGAGGCAGAGGGGAAGGTCCTCCTGAAGGAGCGCGCCGTAGGAGATGCTGGCATCGGTGTGCTCCAGGACGCAGATGCGGACCCCGTTCTTCTTGAGCGTGCGGAGGGGCACCAGGGGATCCCGATGGTATTCCCAGGGCACCGACCGGGTGGCCCCCAGAGCGGTCTTTTCGATTTCGATCCGGGGCGGGTGAGGGGTGAGCCCGCAGAGATAGAGCCTGCTGAGGAGTGCTCCGTCGGCGGTCCGGAACATGGCCCCGACATTGTAGAGACTCCGGATCCCGTCCAGGAGTCCATACACGGGGGTCCGGGGGCCCTCGGGGGGCCGGTCGGGGTCCAGGCGGTGCCGGGATATCTCGGCGTGTGTCAGGCGGCGCATGAGCTTGATCCCTTCAATATAGCAGCCGGGGGCGCTTTTTCAACGGCACGCCTGTTTGCGGGAGGGGCTGCAAATCGGTATATTGAAGACCCATTGTTTCCCCCGATCGTGAACGCCAGGAGACTCGTCATTACCATCGATGGTCCGGCGGCATCCGGCAAGTCCACGACGGCGCGCCGGGTGGCGGCCCGGCTGGGGTATCTTCACCTGGACACGGGGGCCATGTACCGTGCCGTGGCCTTGGCTGCGG
>JBAVEL010000073.1:0-39598 GCA_049587715.1 Bacteroidota bacterium | reverse complement strand
TGGGGAGTGTGATCGACAGCGTGATTTCCGGTGCGTTCGAGGATGTGAACCAGGCGCTTCCGGCTCCCTGGGCGCAGCGGGGGTACCAGTACGAAAACGCCCGCCGCCGCCTGGCCGAGCTGATCGCAAACACCACCTCTCCTCTTCCCTACGGCTCGTTCGGGGCCGTTCCTCCTGTTCTGGACGACGGACCCGACAGCGTGCGGCTCCAGTGGAGCTCCCTGAACGCCACGAGCGCCTCCATCGACCAGGGTATCGGGTCGGTTCCCGTGAACGGATCCCGGACGGTGTTCGTGGACCAGTCAAAGACATTCACGCTTTCGCTCCGGAACGATGCCGGGAGCAGAACCTATCCGGTGACGGTGACCATGCGGCGGCTCCCCACGGGAACACTGCACGCGGCGCCGGACACTCTCCCGGAAGGAGGAGGGGCCACCACGCTCTCATGGACTTCCGCCAATGCCACGGGTGCGGTGCTCGATAACGGCATCGGCGCGGTGCCCGTGAACGGTTCGGTGCAGGTCCAGGTGGACCGGATGACCACCTTCACGCTCACTCTTTCGAACGCCGACGGCACACACGATCTGCAGACCACCGTCCTGGTGCGGGGACTTCCCACGGGCCAGATCGTGTGCGATCCGGACACGATCCCTGCCACGGGCACACGCGTGGAAATCTCGTGGTCTTCCTTCAACGCCCAGACCGCCGTGCTGGATCATGGCATCGGGGCGGTGGGTCCCGAGGGGACGGTGGAGGTCTTTGTCAGCCGGCCGACCCAGTTCACCCTCACCCTGGCCAATGCGTTCGGGGTGCGCACCTATACGGCTTCCATTCATCAGAGCACGGGGATCTACACCCCAAACACCTTTGTCAGCGTGCCTCCCGAATCCCTCGTCAGCACGGACCCTGACGGGGTGCGGCCCCTCCGCCCCGTGCGGAGAGGGAGGGGCCTCTATCCGAACTGGGCGAACCTCCTCTCGGAGATGGTGGTGCAGGGGGGGTTCCAGCCCGGATCAAGCGAAAGCGATCCTGCCGGCGGACTCGTGGTGGGAATCTCCTCCATGGAAGAGGTGGCCCCGGGGCGGTGGAGACCCGTGCGGGACTCGGCCGAAGTCCGGAGCTGGGTCCGCCTGACCCGCTGGAAGCAGAGCAGGTCCTCCGGCTCGGGCTACACCGACGTCCAGGCCTCCCTGCGGGACCGGAAGGGGTACCATGCCGGCGATCCCCGGGGATTCGATTCCACGGGAGCCCCGGGGGAGCGGAACAGGCGCCGGCTGATCAAGCAGCAAATACGGCTGGGTCCCCGGAAGCACGACAACAGGCTGTTCGCGGAACTGGTGGCATGCAAGGTGAGCATCGCCGCCAGCCAACTCGGGAAAACCCCCCCGGGTTTCGGGGAACTGGAGCTGGATCTGCCCGAGAGCCGCTACCACGGGATGATGCTGAAGGAGATTGCCGCAAGGGGGGATTCGCTCCTGACCCACTGGACGGGGAGGAATCCGCAGGAGTACTCGGATCTCTACTATCTGCTGGCGTCGGTGAATCGGGCCTTCGCAGGGCGCCTGGATACCCTCTTCTTCGAGGCCGGGGGCCAGCTCATGATCAACGGGGCGGTACACCTCTCCGAAGTGCCCTTTCTCCGGTACGGTGGGGAGAGCCCCGCGCGCCTGACGGCGACAACAACCCTCACCTCCAGTCCCGAGGATGAGCTTGAAGAGGAGTACGCATCCGGGGAAACAACGGCCCTCTCCGCCCGGCTCCTTCCCAACTATCCCAATCCGTTCAATCCGAGCACGACGCTCTCGTTCCTGATCGCCGAGGATTCCCGTGTGACGCTCGAGGTGTACAACATCCTGGGGCAGAGGGTGGCGGGCATCCTGGAGGGAGAGGACCTGGCTGCGGGGATGCACGAAGTGGAGTTTGTTCCGCAGAATCTCCCTTCCGGCATCTACTTCTACCGTGTTTCTCTGGCCTCGTCCGAGGTCCCGGCCGCCGTGCGCCACTACGTCGGGAAGATGCTCCTGGTGAAGTGATCCACTGGGGTTCCGGTCACCGGCACACCGGCGGCCTTCCCGGGTCGCCCGTTCGCGGGGCGGCGGGTCCACCGGGCATCCCCCCGTGCGCCGGTATCCGGGTCATCCACAATGGGAAAAGCAATGTCCGCAGATGCCGTTCCCGGACAATCCGCGCCCGAGCAGGGCGGGAATCCCCGTCCGGTGTCCCTCCTCGAGGGGGGAGAAAGGGGCGGTGTCCGTGTCGCGGCGGAGCCGGCTCTCCCGGCGGTGGGCAAACGCCTCCTCCTGCTTCTGGACAGCGCTTCGGGGGACTCTTTCTGGCTGACGAGGGCCCTCCGGGAGCGGGGAGTCCTGAAGGGATACAGGGATATCCCCGCATACGACATGCGGCACCGGACCACGCGGTTCGGCAAGCTCGTACTCTGGCGACAGTACCTCCAGCTTGCCTGGGCGGGGCTCCGCTCGTCCGCCCGGGGGGACGTTATCGTCTCCTGGAATGCCGTGGCGGGGTGTCTCTGCGCGTTCCTGAACGACCTGTTGAGGCGGGGGCGGCGGGTTCTGATACTCAATCTGATCGTATATGAAAAGGGGCTCCTCCATACGATGCTGCGGCGGTTCGTGTACCGGAGAGCCCTTGCATCCCGAGACGTCGCCGTAACGGTGAACTCTCCGCATCTGAAGAAACACTACGAAGAGATATACGGCCTCTCCATCCGCCGGAGCCACGTTCTGCACGATGTCATAGACACGGGCGGGCGGGTGTGGGGATTCCACCCGGGGCAGGGGTATGTGTTCTGCGGGGGGGAGGCGCGGCGGGATTGGGGCCTTATGGCCGACGTTGCCGCGCGGCTCGGGAATACTGCATTTGTGTTTGCGGCCCGGCGGAAGGGTTTCCCTGCCATGGCCCTGCCTCCCAATGTGCGCATGGTGTTCGACGTTCCGCTCGGAGAGTTTTACGGGCTCCTCCTCGACTCCTCCATCGTGGCTCTACCCCTCACGTCCCACGTGACGGCAGGCCTGATCGTTCTGCTTCAGGCTGCCCGCTGCTGCAAGCCCGTCATCATGACGCGCTCGCCGGTTACGGAAAACTACATTACCGACGGGAAGGAGGGTGTTCTGGTGGAGCTCCACGATCGGGATGGGATGGCCCGCGCCGTGGGGGAACTGATGGCGGATGCGAAGATCCGCAGGGCTTATGCAGAATCCCTTCAGCGTAAGGTCATGGCGGATTTCACACCAGAGGCATACACAGAACGTCTCTTGAGCATCCTGGCGGCGTGGGACTCTCCATCGGAACACTCCGGGAGGGAAACCGCGGGCTTCGCAGGAATGCGCGTGGGGCCGGCAGGTCGACGACCATCCTCTGCCGCATGAAGCTCGGCTCCCGTCCGGCCTGATGCTCTTCAACTCCTTCATCTTCCTCATCTTCCTTGCGGCCGGCTGGCTGGTGTATGTGCTCCTGCCCCGGCGGAGGTGGCGGGTCTGGTTTCTCCTTGCCGCGAGCTACTTTTTCTACGGATACTGGGACTGGCGCTTCACGATTCTGCTCCTTCTGTCCACGACCGTGGACTACGCGGTGGGGAGGGCCCTGGGAGCCGCCGGGGAGCAGAGGCGGCGGCGGCGTCTCCTTCTGGCGAGCTGCGCGGTCAATCTGGGCATCCTGGGTTTCTTCAAGTACTTCGACTTCTTCACGGAGTCGGCAGAGGCGGCCGCCGGCGCGCTCGGGCTGCCCCTGGAGCTGCTCCACCTGAACCTGGTCCTCCCCGTAGGCATCTCCTTCTATACGTTCAAGACCCTCTCCTATACCATCGACGTTTACCGCCGCACCATTCCCCCCACCCGTTCGTTCACCGACTACGCTCTGTTCGTGGGGTTCTTCCCTAATCTTGTGGCCGGTCCCATCGACAGGGCCGGGAGCATCCTCCCCCAGATCTCACGGCTGGCCAGACCCCGGGCTCTGCAGGTGCGGGAGGGACTGGTCCTGATTGTGACCGGCCTCTTCATGAAAGTGCTCATCGGGGATGCATCGGCCCGCATTGTCAACAACATCTTCGGGCAGCCGGAGCTCTATCGCGCGGGCGAAGTGCTGGCCGCGTGGGTTCTTTTCGGCATCCAGGTGTACGCGGATTTCGCAGGGTACAGCAACATCGCCCGGGGCGCAGGTCGGCTTTTCGGCGTGGAGCTCATGAAGAACTTCGACCAGCCGTATCTCTCCTCCTCGTTCAGCGAGTTCTGGAGGCGCTGGCATATCTCGCTCTCGACCTGGATCTGGGACTACATCTTCAATCCCCTCATGACATGGCGTCTGCGCCGCGCGCAGATCCGGGGAGCGGACGAACCGGGGGGACAGATGCGCTCCGCCTACGCCTACGCGGTGATTGTGACGATGCTGCTGTGCGGGCTCTGGCACGGAGCGGGATTCGTGTTCGTGCTCTGGGGAGGAATCCACGGCCTGTATCTGGCCGTGGAACGCCTGCTTGTGTACAGGGGGAAGACCATTCCGCTCCGGCGGAGAATCCGCTCCGCGAAAAGTCTCGTGCGGTTTGCAGCCGGCTGGGTCTCCACGCAGGCGCTTGTGGGGATTGCATGGATTCTCTTCCGCTCCGGGAGCCTGGGGGAAGCGGGGAGGATTCTGGGGCGCATTGCCGCGTGGGAGCCGAGCGAGCACACGGCCCGGCTGGCCGCGATGACCCTCGTGTTCGGCATGGCCGTCATGGGGTTGGATCTGGCGGAACGGCGGGGGGGAGGCGAGTTCTACCTCCTGCGGCTGCGTCCGGCCACGGCGGCCGCCGTTTGCTGCGCAGCCACCGCAGCGGTTCTTCTTTACATGGCCACGACCAAACCGCTTCCATTTGTCTACTTCCAGTTCTGAAGACCACAGGGCCATGCGACTCGCCGGGAACCTCCTTCTCTTCGTTGCCGTCCTTGCGATCTCCCTCGTGGTGTGCGATCTGTACCTCCAGTTCGCCGGGATTCAGACGCCGATGGAGACCACGATCGATCCGGTCCTGGGCCCGGCATACATCCCCGGCACCTTCATCAGCAGGTTCAACGAGGGCTTTTTCCTGGGTTCGGTGAATGCATACGGCTACATGGGTCCCTCCGTCTCTCCCCGGCGGGAGGGCGCGGAACGGAGGGTCCTTCTTCTGGGAGACAGTTACGTGCTGGGCCACACCGTCCTGCCGCGGCACTATTTCGGGAGGCGTCTGGAGCAGGAACTCACCGGGCGCCTCGGCACGCCGGTCCGCGCCCTCAACTTCGGGAAGGCGGATTTCAACCTTGTCAACATGTATCACTACTACAGCGCATTTGCGGGGTCCTTCGACCACGACCTTGCCCTGTTTTTCGCGGGTGAGGGGGACCTCATGCCTGCCCGCCAGACCGTGTCGGCGCTCTATCCCTTCATGCGCCTCCAGGGGGACTCGCTCGTGGTGGATGTGAGCTTCAGGCAGAGCGGGGCCTACGGGTTCTACCGCTCGGTGGAACCGCTGTTCGTCCGATCTGCACTGCTCCGGCTCGGCTTCAATACCTACAAGATGGTTCTCCGGAGAGAGCTGCTCCGCGTGGTGCTGGACAAGTTCGCTCCGCGGTACGATCCGGCCGTGGAGGAATCCCGGGAGGAGCACGGGGGGATGCCTGCGGGGATGCCGCGCATCAACCGGGTGATTCTGCGCCGGCTGGCGGCGGATCCGCGCAACGTCCTGGTGCTTCAGACCCCGCTGGACCCGGAGGTCAGGGCCGAAGTGGATTCCTCGCGCCTCCCGGTTCTGGATCTCGGGAGATACCTGGAAGAGCTGCGGGCGGGCGGGGAGGATCCCACCTACTGGCCTGTGACCGGCATGCGCGGGCACTGGAACCACGCCGCGCACGGGAAGATCGGCGTCTTTCTTGCCGGGGCCATTCTTTCCAGGGGGCTGGCGGGCCCCGGAACCGCCCCGGGGAACTGATCAGCCGGGACGGAACACGCCGAGGTACTGCCGGGTGACTGCGTCCCAGCTGAATCGGGCGAGTGCCCGCGCGCGGGCGCGGCGGGCGTTCTCCCGGAGGAGCTCCGGCTCGGCGATGGCGCGCCGTATCACCGCCGCAAGGTCTCCCGGGTCGGCGCGCCGGAACGTGAGAGCCGTGTCGGCTACGGCAAAGAGATTCTCCCGGATGTCGCTGCAGATGAGCGGCGTTCCGGATCCCATCACACTCAGGATGACGGGGGAGAGGCCTTCGATATCGGAGGGTTGGATGTACGCGTAGGCCCCGGTGATGAGCTCCGCCGCCTCGGGTCCGTAGAGATAACCCGGGAAGATCACGCGGGAGTCGGCGGCTTCGCGGAGCTCCCGCTCATAGGGGGAGGGATTGGGAGGTCCCCCCACAAGCACGAGCTTCTTCCCGGTCTCCACCTTTCCGTATGCCGGGAGAAGGTAGTGCAGGCCCTTGTCGGGGATGAACCTTCCCACGAAGAGAAAGTACTCCCCCGGACGCAGGCCCAGATGTTCCAGGATGCCGGTCGCCCCCCCCGCCTGCGGGAGTTCGCACCCGTAGGGGATAAAGTGGTACTTTCTCCCGAATTTCTTCTCGAATACCTCCTTGACAAAGACGTTGTCGAAGACGACCGCGTGCGGGAGCCAGGCCGTGAGAAACGAGGTGAGGTAGAGGTACAGCCGTGCATACCAGGGCCATTTCTCGCGGTTCCAGTCAATGCCGTCCTGGCTGATGATCACCCGTTTGCCCGCCAGCCGGAGGGGCAATGCCCAGATGCTGTTCCCCCCGTTGTGGATATGCACCACCGAGCCGGTGTTTCTCGCAATGACATGCAGGCAGGCCCGGAAGGAGTGCACGAGACTGTCGAAACCGCTCCGGGAAGGGGCGGGAAGGCTCACCAGGCGTATGCCCGCATGCTCGGCCGGACCTTCGCCGTGGGGACCGTAGCGCCGGTTGTAGGCGGTGATGCGGCAACCCAGACGGGCCAGCCGCGTGTAGAGCTCCAGGGCAAACGTGTCGGAACCGGCCGATCCGCTTTGGGGTGGAACCGAGCGGAAGCCGAAGGCGGCGATCCGGAGGGGCTCCGGGGGGCTCATGGCCTCAGAGGTAGTCCGCGTAGTATCCGGCCAGGTACTCCCGGAGGGCGACCTTCCAGTCCCGCATGGTGTTCGCTCCCCTCAGGTTCAGCTTGCGGTTGACGAGGCGTTCCGAGGCCGGCCGCTCCGCGAAATACTCCTTCCGGAAGTAGTCGGAGGTGACCTCCCGGAGGGCGATCTTCTCCCGGAGTCCGAGGGCGGTGAGAAGCTCGGCGGCCACTTCAAACCGACCTGTGACTCCGCCGCATACCATGTTGTAGAGCCCCCAGTACTCCTTCTCCAGCAGCAGGCGCACGTTGGCCGCAAAATCGTGCGTGTAGGTGGGGGTTCCCAGCTTGTCGTTCACCACGCGAAGCTCCCGCGCCCCCTCCTTGAGCTGGCGCATGATTTTCTGCACGAATTTCTTGTCTTTCCGCGGCCCGGCTCCCATCATCCATCCGGCGCGGCAGATCAGGTGCCGCCGCGCGTGGTGCTGAACGAAGACCTCCCCCGCGTACTTGGAGCGGGCGTAGTGCCCCAGGGGGTTGGGGACATCCCAGTCGTCGTACACATCCTTCCCGCCGTCGAAAATCCCGGCCGTGCTGATGTACAGAACAGGAATGTCCAGCTCGTTCGCGAGATAGACGGCGTTTTCAACGGCCAGGGTGTTGGTCGCGTAGGTTTCCTCCGGATGCACTTCGCAGAACTCCAGGTCCGTGAAGGCCCCCAGGTGGAAGAGGTAATCGGGCCGGAAATTCCCCACGTCCCTCCGGTATGCCCCGAGATCCCTGAAGTCCATGAAGGAGAGCCAGGATTCATTGACGTCGATGTCGGTGCACTTCAGCTCGAAGCCGTCGGAAAACCTCTTGTGGAATGCCTCCCCCAGCATCCCCCCGCAGCCCGCAATGTAGATGCGCTTCATGACACCCCCGGCAGATTCAGGTTCCGGTAGTTGCTTTCACCGAATTATGACATCGTAGCGATTTTCCCGTTCCGAATCAACAACCAGCGCCCCTCGGCGCCGGGGAGGGCCGTCATCTGTTGAAAAAATATACACGCCGCAGTTCTTTCCCAACTTTCGGAAGCCGGCATGA
This sequence comes from Bacteroidota bacterium, assembly GCA_049587715.1. Taxonomy (GTDB): domain Bacteria; phylum Bacteroidota; class Ignavibacteria; order UBA10030; family UBA6906; genus JBAVEL01. The sequence continues at coordinate 31,441 of JBAVEL010000073.1, read as the reverse complement.
TTCCCCTTCTTAGGCCTGCGAATCTCGCGGTCTCTTGCACGGCACAATGAAGAGAATCCACTAGTCTGTTGCTGGCACAGTCCCTGCAGCTATTCCGCCGAACCACCGTCAGGCGTCCACCTTCGGCAGGTATCCGTATGCACGTACTCGACAAGCCGGGGCTTTCCGCCCTGTTTGACGCTCTCAAGGCAAAGGACTACACGATCATCGCCCCCACCGTGCGTGAAGGGGCCATCGTCTATGACGAGGTTGCGGGCCCGGGCGAGCTGCCCGAGGGCTGGACCGCGGTTCAGGAACCGGGAACCTACCGTCTGGAAAAGAGGGGGGACGCCGCCCTGTTCGGCTATGCCGTGGCGCCGAACTCCTGGAAGAAGTTTCTCTATCCCCCCCGGCTCCGCCTCTTCTCGGCCCGGAAGAACGGCAAGGGCATGGGTTTCGAGAGGGATTCCGCCGGGGCGGCGAAGTACGCCTTCATCGGAGTCCGTCCCTGCGAACTGCAGGCGGTTCGGATCCAGGATCGGGTTTTCCAGAGCGACCAGTATGCCGATCCCGGCTACCGGGCGGTGCGGGAGAAAGCGTTTGTTGTCGCCGTGAACTGCGGAGTACCCGCTTCGGTCTGCTTCTGCACCTCCATGGGAACGGGTCCGAGGGCCTCGGGAGGATACGACCTGGCGCTGACGGAGATCCTGGACGACCGGCTCCACTATTTCTACTGCGAGACCGGAAGCGAAGCCGGCAAGGCGCTGCTTGCCCGTCTTCCGCACCGGGAAGCGGAGCTCCCCGACAAGAAACGGGCGGACGCGGTGATCCGCGAGGCGGAGGAGGCCATGGGAGGGAAGCTGGAGACGGAGGGTCTCCCGCAGGTCCTTGCCGAAAACGCCTCGCATCCGCACTGGGATGAGGTGGCCAGGCGGTGCCTGGCGTGCGCCAACTGCACGATGAGCTGTCCCACCTGCTTCTGTTCCACGGTGGAGGATGTGACGGACCTGGGCGGGGGAAGGGCGGAGCGGATCCGCCGATGGGATTCATGTTTCACTCTTGATTTTGCGAAAGTGGCGGGGGGCAACTTCCGCCCCTCGATGCGAGCGCGCTACCGCCAGTGGCTGACCCACAAGTTCTCCAGCTGGGTGGAGCAATTCGGCACCTTTGGATGCGTCGGGTGCGGCCGCTGCATCACCTGGTGTCCGGTGGGGATCGACGTCAGGGCGGAAATCGAAGCCATCAGGACAACACACGTTCCCACAGGATCAAGCAAGGGAGGTTGAGCATGCATACCGAAAACCTGACCGACATCCTCCGGTCGCATCCGTTCCTGGCGGACCTGCCGGATGCCCACGTGCAGACGATTCTCGGCTGCGCCTCGAATGTGCGCTTCGAGGAGGGATCGACTCTCATCCACGAGGGGCAGGTGGCCGAAAAGTTCTACCTGATCCGGACCGGACGCGTGGCGCTCGAGATCAACCTGAGCGAGCGGGGCTCGCTCCGGGTCCAGACGGCGGGCCCCGGGGAGGTGCTGGGGTGGTCCTGGCTGGTGTCCCCCTTCCGGTGGCATTTCACGGGCATGGCGGTCGCCGAGGTGCGGGCGGTGGCGCTGGACGGCCGGTGTCTGCGCACGAAATGCGAGACGGACCATGAGTTCGGCTTCGAGATGTTGAAGCGGCTCTCGCAGGTCATGCAGCAGCGGCTGGAGGCGACGCGCCTTCAGCTTCTGGATGTGTACGGAACCCAGCAGGGAGCCATCGCATGACAACGGAGCTGCTCGCGCCGGGCGGCGCCGCGATTGCGGATCCCATGCTCCCGCGGACGGTGGAGATCCAGCGGGTGGTGTGGGAGACGGACGATGTCTTCACCCTCTTCTTCCATCCGGGCACGGGGCAGGCCGGGGGACCCTACCGGTTTCTCCCCGGGCAGTTCAACATGCTGTACGTCTTCGGACGGGGGGAATCGGCGATCTCCATCAGCTCCGATCCCGCCCGATCCCGCGTCCTGACGCACACCATCCACCGTGTGGGGACGGTGACGGAGGCGCTTGCTCATCTGAAGCGGAAAGATGTCATCGGACTCCGGGGGCCATTCGGTTCGAGCTGGCCGGTGGAGGCCGCCATCCGCCGCGATGTCTGTGTGATAGCCGGAGGCATCGGACTGGCGCCCCTCAGGCCGCTTCTCTATTCGTTCTTCCGGCGGAGGGCGGAGTTCGGGAGAATCATCCTGCTCTACGGCGCCCGGAGCCCCAGGGATCTGCTCTACCGGGTGGAACTGGAGGAATGGGCCGACCGCCACGGGGTGGAGGTTCTGGTGACGGTGGATAGGGGCGACAGCTCGTGGAAGGGCCATATCGGGGTGGTGACCTCCCTGTTTTCGTACGTCAAGCTGGATGCGCACACGACCGTCGCCTACCTGTGCGGACCCGAGACCATGATGAAGTTCACCCTGGAGGAGCTCGACCGGCGGGGGGTCCCGGCGGAGCAGACGTATCTCTCCATGGAACGGAACATGAAGTGCGCCATCGGATTCTGCGGGCACTGCCAGTACGGGCCCGAGTTCATCTGCAAGGACGGACCCGTCTTCAACCTCCCGCAGATCGGGCACCTCCTCGACAAGAAGGAGCTCTGATATGGCCAGGAAGAAACCGAAGGTTGCGGTGTACAAGTTCGCCTCGTGCGACGGCTGCCAGTTGTCGCTTCTGGACGCAGAGGATGAGCTGCTCCTCGTTGCGGGGGCGGTGGACATCGCCAATTTCCCGGAGGCGAGCCGCCGCATTCTGAAGGGTCCGTACGACATCGGGCTGGTGGAGGGAAGCATCACGACGCCGCACGACGTGGAGCGGGTGCGCGAGATACGCAAATCGTGCAAGCTTCTCATCTCGATCGGAGCATGCGCAACGGCGGGGGGCATCCAGGCCCTGCGCAACTGGAAGGACGTGAAGGAATTCACCCGCATCGTGTACGCAACCCCGGAGTACATCTCCACGCTGGACCGCTCCATGCCGGTCAGCTCGTATGTCCATGTGGATCTCGAGCTGCGGGGCTGCCCCATCAACAAACACCAGTTGATCGAGGTCATCAACGCGGCATTGAACGGCCGCAAGCCCAACATCCCCACCCACAGCGTGTGCATGGAATGCAAGTGGCGCGGGACCACCTGTGTCATGGTGGCGCGGCAGCTTTCCTGCCTTGGGCCGGTGACCCAGGCGGGCTGCGGGGCGATCTGCCCCGCGTACAACCGTGGCTGTTACGGGTGTTTCGGACCCATGGAAACCCCGAATCCTCAGGCCCTGAGCGCCCGGTTTGTGCACAACGGGGAAAACCGGCAGGATATCATGCTGATGTTCCGCGGGTTCAACGCCTACGCGGAAGCGTTTCGCAAGGAGAGCGAGGCCTATGAAAAGTAGGGTTATCAAGGTGGACCAGCTCGCCCGCGTGGAGGGCGAAGGCGCCCTCTACATCAAGATCAGGGACGGGCAGGTGGCCGACGTGAAGCTCAGGATCTATGAGCCGCCCAGGTTCTTCGAGGCCTTCCTCCGCGGCCGGGACCACACGGAAGCCCCGGACATCACCGCCCGGATCTGCGGCATCTGTCCGGTGGCCTATCAGATGAGCTCCGTGCATGCCATGGAGGATGCCCTGGGGATCACGGTGGGGGGGCAGCTCCGCGCCCTGCGGCGGCTTCTGTACTGCGGGGAATGGCTGGAGAGCCACCTCCTGCATATCTACATGCTGCACGCGCCCGATTTTCTGGGCTACGAGGACGCCCTCCTCCTGGCGAAGGACAAGCCGGAGCTGGTGAAGATGGCCCTGGAGGCGAAGAAGATCGGCAACCAGATTGTGAGCGTCGTCGGAGGGAGGGAGATCCACCCCGTCAATGTCAGGGTGGGAGGATTCTACCGGGTCCCGGCGAAGCGGGAACTTGCGGCGCTCAGGGACCCGCTCCAGTGGACCCGTGATGCGGCCCTGGAGACGGTGAAGGTGGTGGCCGGGTTTGAGTTCCCGGAGTTCGAGGTGGACTATGACTTTGTCTCCCTCCGCCACCCGGAGGAGTATCCGTTCAACGAGGGGAGGGTGGTATCAAGCCGGGGCCTCGACATACCGGTGCGGGAGTACGAGTTCCATTTCGAAGAGCGACATATGGAGCACGCCAATGCGCTCCATTCCTATCAGAAAGGCGTGGGCGCCTACCATGTGGGGCCGCTGGCCCGGTTCAACCTGAACTTCGACCGCCTTTCACCCCTCGCGCAGCAAGCCGCCCGGGAGGCAGGGTGTGTACCCCCGGTCCGGAACCCGTTCAAGAGCATCATTGTCCGCGCCGTGGAATCCGTGTATGCGGCCGATGAAGCCCTGCGCATCATTGCCGCGTACGAGCCGCCGGATGAGCCGGCCGTCAAGTATATCCCCCGCGGGGGAATCGGGTTCGGCGCCAGCGAGGCCCCCCGCGGCATGTTGTACCACCGGTACCGGCTGGGAGACGACGGGCTGATACGGGACGCGAAAATAGTCCCCCCGACATCCCAGAATCAGCCCACCATCGAGGACGATCTGCGCCGGTTTGTGGCGGCAAACCTCTCGATGCCGCGCGAGGAGCTGACGTGGAAGTGCGAGCAGGCCGTCCGGAACTATGATCCGTGCATCTCCTGCGCAACGCACTTCCTGCGGCTGGAGATCACGGGAGACCCCGCGTGACCCGACGGGCGGCGGAGGGGGGAGGCGAACCCGGAGCGGGAGCGCCCTCCGTCCTGGTTGTCGGGATCGGGAGCCCGTTCCGCGGCGATGATGCCGCCGGCCTCCTGGCCGTGCGGGCCTATGCCCCCTGTGCTCGGCCGGGTGTGGAGGTGCTGGAATCTCCCGGGGACGCCGTGCGCCTGATGGAGCTCTGGAAGGGCCGGTCGTCCGTCATCGCCGTGGATGCCATGCGCTCGGGAGCTCCGGCCGGCCGGATCATGCGTTTTGAGATTCCCGGCCCCCCGCTTCCGCTGGCGGCCTTCGCCGCGGGCAGCACGCATGCCTTCGGGCTGGGCGAAGCCATTCAGCTCGGCCTCCAGTTCGGGACGCTTCCACCCCGGCTGGTATTGCTGGGCATCGAGGCGGAACACTGGTCGTTCGGCGCGCCCCTGTCACCCGCGGTCGCCGCCGGAATTCCCATCCTGAAGGAGATCCTCGTGCGGGAGGTCTCTCTCCTCGAGGAAGAACCGGCGGCCCAGGGAGCCTGAGAAGCTCCCGCAGCCGCTTCCCCGCCGGCATTTGCCTCCCTTCCCCGGGGATGTTACCTTGACGAAAAGGACGGGGACGGGTCTGACCCCCGGGCTCCGGCGAGGTTCCGTGCACGAGCTTTCCATCGCCCAGAACATAGCCGACATCGTACGGGAGCACGTCCCCGCAGGGGACCTGGAACTCGTCCGGACGGTGCGTGTCCGGCTCGGTGAGCTGAGCGGGGTGGTGGCCGAGTCCCTCGAGTTCTCCTATGGAGCGGTGGTTTCGGATACGCCCCTGGAGGGAAGTGTGCTGGAGTTCGAGCATGTTCCGTTCGCCCTGTTGTGTGCCGATTGCGGGCGGACCTCGGCGGATCCGGCCGGCATGATGCTCTGCCCGGTATGCCGATCCGGCCGGACGCAGGTTCAGGGCGGGCTGGAGCTGCACGTCGCGGACATAGGACTGGAGGAGAGGAAGGAGGAGACGGGATGAACGTGATCACCGTGGAACGAAAGGTCCTTGAGAAGAACGACGTTATCGCCCGGCGGAACCGGGCGTTCTTCGAGAGGACGGGCATGACGGCGATCAACCTGGTGAGTTCTCCGGGGGCCGGGAAGACCACGATTCTGGAGCGGACCCTGGAGCGGCTCCGGGGAAGCATCCCCATCGGCGTGATCGAGGGAGACCTCCAGACGGACCTGGATGCCAGGAGAGTGGCGGCGTTCGGGGTTCCCGTGGTCCAGATCGTGACCAACGGGGGATGCCATCTGGACGCGGGACTCGTGGAGGAGGCACTGGGGCGCCTGCCTGCGGAAGGGCTGCGGTTGCTGTTCATCGAGAACGTGGGGAATCTCGTCTGCCCCGCCAACTTCGATCTGGGTGAACGCATGAAGGTGGTGATTGCCAGCACCACGGAGGGGGAGGACAAGCCGCTCAAGTATCCCGGGATGTTCCGGAATGCGGCGGCGCTCGTCATCAACAAGACGGATCTCCTCCCCTACCTCTCCTGTCCGCTGGGGGTCCTCAGGGAGAACGCCCTGCGCGTGAATCCGGCCCTTGTGGTCTTCGAGACTTCCGGTACCACGGGAGAGGGCATCAACCCCTGGTGCGACTGGCTCACAGCCCTGACGGAAGGCCGCCCATGAGGACCAGGGAAGAGGAGCTGCAGGCGTTTGAGGAGTGGACCCGGCGGGTCTCGGACGCGGGGGCGGGCGCCGGGACGGAACAGGAACCGGAATGCACCTCGGGATCCTTCGTCCCCGTGCGCCTTCTCTACGGTCCGCACGACCTTGGCGAGGATCACCATGGGCGATGCGTGGGGTTCCCGGGGGGGTTTCCCTTCACCCGCGGCATCCAGCCCACCATGTACCGCGGCCGCCTCTGGACAATGCGGCAGTATGCGGGCTTCGGAACCTCGGCGGAATCGAACCGGCGCTACCGCTTTCTGCTGGAGCAGGGGCAGACGGGTCTTTCGGTGGCCTTCGATCTTCCCACCCAAATCGGCTATGACAGCGACAGTCCCATGGCCGACGGGGAGGTGGGCAGGGTGGGGGTGGCGGTGGACACCATGGCCGACATGGAGCTTCTCTTCGAGGGCATCCCCCCCGACAGGGTTTCGACCTCCATGACCATCAACGCTCCGGCGGCGATTCTGCTCGCCATGTATGTCGCGGCGGCGGAGAAGAAGGGGGTGGACCGTCGTGTCCTCAGCGGGACGATTCAGAACGATATCCTCAAGGAATACGCGGCCCGGGGGACCTACATCTATCCCCCCAGACCTTCCATGCGGTTGATCACCGACATCTTTGCCTTCTGCGCGCGCGAGATGCCCCGCTGGAACCCCATATCCATCTCGGGATACCACATCCGGGAGGCGGGGTCCACGGCGGCCCAGGAAGTGGGATTCACCCTTGCGGACGCGATCGCATACGTGGAGGCCGCGGTCCGATCCGGACTCGGCGTGGACGATTTTGCCGGGCGGCTTTCCTTCTTCTTCAACGCGCAGAGCGATCTCCTGGAGGAGGTGGCGAAGTTCCGGGCGGCACGGCGCCTCTGGGCCCGCATCATGAAGGACCGCTTCGGAGCCCGGAATCCGCGCTCGTGGATGCTGCGTTTTCACACCCAGACGGCGGGCTCCTCCCTGACCGCGCAGCAGGTGGACAACAACATCGTGCGGGTGACCATCCAGACCCTGGCGGCGGTTCTGGGGGGAACGCAGAGTCTCCATACGAACGCCCGGGATGAGGCCCTTGCCCTGCCCACCGCACAGTCCGCGCGCACGGCCCTGCGGACGCAGCAAATCGTGGCGTACGAGAGCGGCGTGGCGAACACGGTGGATCCCCTCGGCGGATCCTATTGCGTGGAAGCCATGACGGACGGCATCGAACGCGAGGCGGAGGAACTGATCGCACGGATTGACGGCATGGGAGGGATGGTGGAGGCGATCGAGAGTGGATATGTCCAGGGGGAGATCCGGCGTGCGGCATACCGGTACACGCGGGAAGTGGAGCAGGGCACGCGGGTTGTCGTGGGAGTCAACCGGTTCCGGACCGACGAAGACCCCGCTCCCGAGCTCCAGCGCCTGGACCCGGATGTCCAGAGGCGGCAGGTGGAGTTCCTGTCCGCCGTCCGGGCGGGGAGGGATGCGTCGGCGGTGACCTGCCGCCTGGAAGCCCTCCGGGAGGCCGCCCGGGGGGAATCCAACCTGATGCCCCCGATTCTGGACGCGGTCAGGGTGTATGTCAGCGTGGGCGAGATCTCGGACGTGCTGCGGGGTGTCTGGGGGGAATACCGGGAGCGGGTTGTCGCGTAGGGGCGCCCCGCGTCCGGACAGGAGGAATCATGAAGCCAACGCGCATCGAGCACATCGGCATCGCCGTGCGGGATCTGGCCTCCGCCATCCGTTTCTATGAAGAGGCGCTGGGGCTTGAATGCTATGCAGTGGAGGAAGTTCCCGACCAGAAGGTGCGGACCGCCTTTTTCCGGTGCGGGGAGGTGAAGATCGAGCTCCTGGAGACCACCGACCCCGGGGGGCCGATCGGGAAGTTCATCGAGCGGAGAGGAGAGGGCATCCACCATGTGGCCTATGCGGTCCCCGATCTGGAGGAGGCCCTCCGGCGGATGAATGCCATGGGGGTGCGCCTCATCGATGCGGTCCCCCGCAGGGGGGCGGAGGGCCTGCAGATTGCCTTCCTGCATCCCGGCTCGACGGCGGGAGTGCTGACGGAGTTGTGCGCAGCCGGCGGGGAGAGGGGGGATTCCTGACGGCGCCGGCTGCAACAGGCATGGGGCGTTCCCGCTGCCGGTTGACCGTCACGGGCGCCGTCCAGGGGGTGGGATTCCGGCCCTTTGTCTACCGCCTGGCCCGGGAGCTCGGGCTGTCGGGCTGGGTGCGGAACGACGGCAGGGGCGTGACCGCGGAAGCGGAGGGACCCGAGGATCGGCTGTTTGCCTTCCGGAGCCGCCTTGCCTCCGAGAAGCCCGTCCACGCATACATCCAGAGCATTGAGTCCGTGATCCTGGAGCCCGCCGGCTACGACGGGTTTGCGATCCGGCAGAGCGAACGCGGGGGACCCAGCACCGCGCTGATCCTCCCCGACATCGCCCCCTGCTCCGAGTGCATGGCGGAGGTGTTCGATCCGGGGAACCGGCGCTGGCTCTATCCCTTCACGAACTGCACCCATTGCGGACCCCGCTACACGATCATCGAGGCCCTCCCCTACGACCGGGCATCCACCAGCATGCGGGGATTCCGGATGTGCGCCGCCTGTCTGGGCGAGTACTCGGATCCCTCGAACCGGAGGTTTCATGCACAGCCGAATGCATGCGGGGAATGCGGGCCCTCCCTGTCGTTATGGGATGCGCGCGGGAATGTTCTGGCCCGCCGGCAGGAGGCCGCCGAAGGTGCGGCCCGGCTCCTCGAAGAGGGCCGGGTTGTCGCCGTAAAGGGGGTGGGAGGATTCCATCTGTGCGTGTCGGCCGGAGACGAGCGCGCGGTTCTCCGCCTGAGGGAGCGGAAGGGACGGGAGGAGAAGCCCCTGGCCGTCATGTGCGCCGACGTGTCGCAGGCGGAGGAGCTCTGCGCGGTGGGTCCCCTGGAACGGGAGCTGCTGCTCTCCCCGCAGGCCCCCATTGTGCTGCTGAATCGCAGGGCTCGGGAACTATCCCGCTCCCGTGTCGCGGAGTGCGTGGCTCCCGGAAACCCCATGCTGGGACTCATGCTTCCCCCCACGCCGCTCCACCATATCCTCGTGAGGCGCCTGGGAGGACCCATCGTGGCGACGAGCGGGAACCTCTCCGACGAACCGATCTGCACCGGGGAGCAGGAAGCCCTTTCCCGGCTGCATGGAATCGCCGACGCGTACCTGGTCCACGACCGGCCCATTCTCCGCCACGTGGACGACTCCATCGTGCGGGTGATCAGGTCCCGGGAGATGGTCCTCCGGAGGGGACGCGGCTACGCCCCGCTTCCGCTTCCTCCGGCGGGCATTCCGGGGGAGGTGGTGCTGGCGGTGGGGGGCCACCTGAAGGCCGCGGTGGCCCTCGGAACGGAGGGGGGTGTGTTCGTGAGCCAGCACATCGGCGATCTGGAGACGGCCCCGGCCTACGAGACATTCCGGAAGGTGGCCGGGGATCTGCAGGCGCTTCTGGGCGTTTCCCCGACACGGATTGTATGTGACTCCCATCCCGACTATCTTTCCTCGGCATTCGCACAGCAGACGGGGCTTCCCCTTGTGCGGGTGCAACACCACGCCGCACACGTGGCCTCGTGCATGGCGGAGAACGAGCTCTCGGGCACGGTGTTGGGCGTTGCCTGGGACGGCGCCGGATACGGACCCGACGGAACCATCTGGGGGGGGGAGTTCCTCCTTCATGAGGAGGGGGAATTCCGCAGGTTCGGAAGCATCCTTCCCTTCGGCCTTCCCGGGGGGGATGCCGCCTCGCGCCAGCCCCGGCGGAGTGCCCTCGGACTCCTGTACGAGTGCTTCGGGAGCGACGCCCGATTGATGCATGATCTCCCGGCGGTGCGCTCTTTCGGGCCTGCCGAGCTGGATCTGTTGCTTCGGGTCGTGGCATCACCGGGGGCGTGCCCCCGGACATCCAGCATGGGGCGGCTTTTCGACGGTGTTTCCGCGCTCCTGGGGCTCCGGTTCGAGTCCGGCTTCGAAGCCCAGGCCGCGATGGAGCTGGAGTTCCGGGCAATGGAAGCGTCGGGGCCGGAGGCATACCCCTGGACCTGGCTGAGGAACCCCTCCGGCCCGCCCCTGGTTGCAGACTGGCGGCCGATGATACGGGCGATCCTGGAAGATGTCCGCAGGGGAATCGGGCCCGCGGCGCCGGCGCTCAAGTTCCACAACACGCTGGTGCAGATGATCGCGGGGGCGGCCCGGGAGGCGGGTGTCGGGCAGGTGGCGCTCTCGGGGGGATGCTTTCAGAACAAGCTGCTGACGGAGCTGGCCATCGAAGCCCTGGAGGCCTCGGGGGTCCGCGCCTACTGGCACCAGCGCGTTCCTCCCAACGACGGGGGGCTGGCCCTGGGGCAGATCGCGGCGGCGGGGGCGGCCCGCCCCACAGGCGCCGCACACGAAGAAGGCGGGAAGGAGGAGAACCATGTGTCTGGCCGTTCCCGGTAAGGTGGTCTCCATCGAGGAGGGGACACAGCCCCGCATGGGGACTGTCAGTTTCGGGGGGACCCTGAAACGGATCTGTCTGGAATGGGTGCCGGAGGTGCGGGAGGGGGAGTACGTGGTGGTTCACGTGGGCTTCGCTCTCCACACGCTGAACGAGGAGGAGGCGCGGGAGACCCTGCGGATGTTCCGGGAGATGGAAGAGGGGAGCGCGGATGCCGCGCAAGGGGAGGGGGTCTGAGTGGAATTCGTGGACGAGTACCGGAGCGCCGGGCTTGCGCGCTTCTGGCTGGACCGGATCCGCGCCCGGTGCACGCGGCCCTGGACCATCATGGAAATATGCGGCGGCCAGACGCACACCATCGTGCGTTCTGGACTCGAAGAGATGCTCCCCGGCGGCATCCGCCTGGTGCACGGTCCCGGCTGTCCGGTGTGCGTGACGCCGGTGGAGACGATTGACAGGGCCGTTGCGATCGCCCGTCAGGGAGGGGTGACCCTGGCTTCTTTCGGGGACATGCTCCGTGTTCCCGGGTCCACGGGGGATCTGCTGGGTGTGAAGTCCGAGGGGGGGGACGTCCGGATCGTGTACTCCCCCCTGGATGCGCTGGCGCTGGCCCGGAAGAGCCCTTCCCGGAAGGTGGTCTTCCTGGCCGTGGGATTCGAGACCACGGCCCCCGCGTGCGCCATGTCCGTCTGGCTGGCCCGCAGGGAAGAAATCGCAAACTACTCCATCCTCTGTGCGCACGTGCTCGTTCCGCCGGCCATCAGAACCATCCTGTCGGCCCCGGGGAACCGGGTGCAGGGCTTTCTGGCGGCGGGACATGTGTGTACCGTCATGGGCACCGAGGAGTATGAGCCGATGGCCGCGGAGTTCCGCGTCCCCATCGTGGTTACGGGATTCGAGCCGGCCGACATCCTCCAGGGCGTGGCCATGGCGGTGGGGCAGCTTGAGACGGGCGCCTGCAGGGTGGAGAACCAGTACTCCCGGTGCGTGACACGCCGGGGCAACCTGCGCGCACAGGCCCTGATGCGCGAGGTGTTCGAGCCGGCGGACCGGGCGTGGCGGGGCATCGGCGTCATCCGGGCCGGCGGATTGCGCCTGCGGGAGGAGTATGCCTCCTTCGATGCGGAGCGGCTGTACGGGGTGGAGGACATCCGCCCCGGGGAATCCCCCCTCTGCATCGCCGGCCTTGTCCTTCAGGGGCTCAAGCGGCCGGCGGAGTGCCCGGCCTTCGCATCGGAATGCACGCCCGAACACCCCCTGGGCGCGCCCATGGTCTCCTCGGAGGGGGCATGCGCCGCATACTTCGCCTACGGACGCAGGCACTCCGGTTGAGAGCTTCGTTCCAATCCATCATACCCACGGCAGGGAGCCGGCAATGAAGGAACTGTATGCTCTGGCGAATCCCCTCGGGCTTCTTCTCAACAAGCCGGCGGAGGATTTCACGCGTCGCGATCTCATGCAGGTCATTACACAGCAGGGAATCGAGAAGCTCACGTTTCACTACACCGCCCTGGACGGGAAGCTGAAGGAGTTGAAGATCCCCGTCGCCAGCGGCCTCCAGGCGGAGCGCGCCCTTGCCGACGGGGAACGGGTGGACGGCTCCTCGCTCTTCAAGGGGATGGTTGATACGGCGGTCTCGGACCTCTACGTGGTGCCCGTCTACCGGACCGCCTTTCTGAACCCATTTGACGAGACGAGTCTCGATGTCATCTGCCGGTATCTGACGCGGGACGGCGCGATGGCCCCCTTTGCGCCCGACACGATTCTCCGGAATGCGGCCGCCCGCTTCCGATCGGCGACCGGCCTGGAGCTCCGGGCCATGGGCGAGCTGGAGTTCTTCCTCCTGAGCTCGCCGGTTTCCCCGATCTACCCGGCCTCGAAACAGCGGGGCTACCACGCCTCGGGGCCGTTCCTGAAGAGCGGGAGGATACTGGACGAGATGGTCCGCTCCATCACCCAGATCACGGGCGCGGTGAAGTATGCGCACAGCGAGGTGGGATATGTGGACAGCGTGCGGAGCGACCTGGAGGAGATCAGAGGGAAGCAGGGGGAGCAACTGGAAATCGAGTTCCTGCCGACTCCGGTGGAGGAGACGGGAGATGTCCTGACCCTGGCGCGCTGGCTCATACGGAACACGGCGTTCAAGCACGGTTGCACGGTGACATTCACGCCCAAGCTGGAAGAGGGTGTGGCCGGAAACGGCCTCCACGTCCACCTGGAGGCGGCGGAGGGGGGCAGAAACGTGATGACCGAAGCCGACGGCCGGCTCTCGCGCACGGCCCGCCGGATCATCGGCGGTCTGTGCACCTATGCGGACTCTCTCACCGCCTTCGGCAATACGGTGTCCTCGGCCTACCTGCGGCTGGTGCCGAACCAGGAGGCCCCCACCAGGATCTGCTGGAGCGACATGAACCGGAGCGCCATGATCCGGGTTCCGCTGGGGTGGGCGCAGGCCTCGAACCTCGCCCTGCGTCTGAACCCGCAGGAGTCCGGCCCCGCGCCCGGACCGGAGCCGCGCCAGACGGTGGAGTTGCGCAGTCCCGACGGGAGCGCCATCGCGCATCTGCTCCTGGGGGGGATCACGATGGCTGCCGAATGGGGCCTGACGAACCCTGCGGCGGAAGAGGCGGCATCGCGGCTCTACGTGTCGGGGAACATCTTTCAGGATGAGGGCCTGCTCCGGTCCCTTCCCTGCCTCCCGAGGAGCTGCGTCGAGTCTGCGGCGATCCTGCGCGAGAAGCGGCAGCTCTACGAACGGGAAGGGGTGTTCCCCCCGAGTGTCCTGGAGTACGTTGCCGGGCTCCTGGAGGAGCAGAACGACGAGCACATGAACCGCCGGCTCATGGACCTGCCGGCCGACGACCGGCTGCATGAGACGCGGAAGATCATGCACAAGGACCTGCACAGGCATTGACCGGAGAGAGGGGGCACGGGATGGAGACGCCTGCGGCACCGAGTTGCCCGATCCCCTTGCGCGAGTACCCGCGGGTGGTGCTCGCGCACGGAGGGGGAGGACGGCTGGGCCAGCATCTGGTGCAGAAGATGTTCCGGGCGGCGTGGGGAAACCCGCTTCTGGATCTCCTCCATGACGGAGCGATGATGACGGTGGCGGCGGGGCGCCTGGCATTTACCACCGACTCCTACGTGGTGCACCCGCTCTTCTTCCCCGGGGGCGACATCGGCTCCCTGGCCGTCTTTGGAACCGTGAACGACCTTGCCGTGTGCGGGGCCAGGCCCCTCTGCCTTTCCTGCGGGTTCATCCTGGAGGAGGGGCTGGAGATGGAGGAACTCTGGCGGGTCGTACGGTCCATGGGGGAGGCGGCGCGTGAGGCGGGGGTGCCGATCGTCACGGGTGACACGAAAGTCGTGGAGAAGGGGAAGGGGGACCGGCTGTTTGTCAACACGAGCGGGATCGGCCTGATACCTCCCGGGGTGGACATCTCCCCCCGGGGAGCCAGGCCGGGGGACCGGATCATCCTCAACGGACCCGTCGCGTCGCACGGCGTTGCCATCATGTCGGTGCGCGAAGGCCTGGAGTTTGAAACCGCGGTCCGCTCGGACAGCGCGCCTCTTCACAATCTGGTCGCGGCCATGCTGGAGGCGGCTCCGGAGATCAGGGTCCTGCGGGATCCCACCCGGGGAGGCGTGGCGACGGTGTTGAACGAGATAGCATCCGCCTCGGGCGTGGGGATCGAGATCAGGGAGCGGGACATCCCGGTGCCGGAGGGGGTGCGGGGGGCGTGCGAGCTTCTGGGTCTGGATCCGCTGTATGTCGCCAACGAGGGGAAACTGCTCGCCTTTGTCCCGCCGGCCGCCGCAAACCGGGTTCTGGCGGTCATGCGGACCCTGGAAGCGGGGAAGGAATCGGTGGTAATCGGGGAGGTAACCGATGCCCATCCCGGCACGGTGGTGATGGAAAGCTCCATCGGGGGGCGGCGCATGGTGTCCATGCTGTCGGGGGAACAGCTCCCCCGCATCTGTTGAGGGCCGCATGATGGAGCTCACGCGACGCGTGCTGGTGGTGAATCCCGGATCCACATCCACCAAGGCGGGACTCTACGGGGAGGCCGGGGATGCGGATGCGGCGGTCTTCCGCCACGAAGGGGCGGAGCTCTCCTCCTGCAGGACCATCTGGGACCAGCTGAACTTCCGTCTGGAACAGGTGCGGGCGTGGCTCCAGGGGCGGAGCGCGTGCGCTCCCGTTGCTGTGGTCTCCCTCGGGGGACTCCTGCGGCCCCTTTCCGGAGGCGTGTACAGGGTGACCGGGAGAATGCTCGAGGATGCGCGGGAAGGGAAGAGAGGGCACCACGCCTCGAACCTGGGGTGCGCCATGGCGCATGATCTTGCCGCCGGCTGCGGGTGCCCCGCGTATGTCGCCGATCCGGTCTCCGTGGACGAAATGGAGCCCCTGGCACGGTACTCCGGCCACCCGCTCATCGAACGGAGCAGCCTCTCGCATGCACTGAACATCCATGCCACGGCCCGCAAGGGTGCCGCAGCGACGGGGAAGAGACTCGAAGCAAGCCGCTTCGTGGTTGCCCACCTGGGCGGCGGTATCTCCGTGGCCCCCGTGCGGGGGGGACGGATTGTGGATGTGAACGATGCCTCCAGTGGCGGCCCCTTCTCCCCCGAGCGGACGGGAGGCCTGCCCGCGCAGGGCCTCATCGGCCTGTGCTTCTCGGGGAGGTACTCGGAGGAGGAGATGCGCCGTCTGGTGATGGGTCAGGGAGGACTGCGGGCCTACCTGGGAACGGCCTCGGCGGCGGAGGTGGAAGCGCGCATCAGGGCAGGGGATGAAACGGCCCGGGAGGTCTATGAGGCGATGGCCTACCAGATTGCGAAGGAGATCGGGGCCATGAGCACCGTGCTCGCAGGTGGGGTGGACGCGGTTCTCCTGACGGGGGGCCTTGCTGCATCGGAGATGCTGACGCGGTGGATCCGGGAACGTGTGGGGTTCCTCGGCCCCGTCCTGGTCTTTCCGGGGGAGGGGGAGATGGAGGCCCTTGCGGAAGCGGCCTGGAGGATCCTCCGGGGGGAAGAAACCGCCCTGGAATACTGAGGAGGAAACGGACATGATCGGGGATTTCAAACAACTGATGGCGCACGCCCGGGCGCTTCCCACCAAGGTCATCGCCCTCGTGCATCCGGCCGGTGCGGAGTCCTTCAGGGCGGTGGGGGAGGCGCTGGGGGCGCTTCCGGTGCGCTTTCTGCTCGCGGGGAACGAAGAGCTGATCAGGGCCGGGATGGAGCGGGAGGGGGTCGGAGGGGACGCCCCGCTGGAGATCCTGCCCGCGGGATCGCCCGCCGAGAGCGCCCGCCTGGCGGTCACCGCAGCCCGGGAGGGCAGGGCGGATATCCTGATGAAGGGGAGCGTGGATACCGGAGGCCTTCTGCGGGAGGTTCTGCGGGAGGAGGGAGGACTGCGGATGGGCCGCCTTCTGAGCGACATCGTGATTCTGGAGTATGCCCCCCGGCAGGGGAACCGGTTCCTGATGATCACCGACGGGGGCGTAACGCTGGCCCCCGATCTCCGGAACAAGATGGACCTCGTGCGGAACGCCGTGGAACTGGCCCATGCCCTCGGAAACCCCGAACCCCGGGTGGCGGTGCTTTCAGCCACCGAGTTTGTTCTTCCGGATCTCCCCTCCACCCTGGATGCGGCCGCCCTTGCCAAGATGAACGAACGGGGGCAGATCCGGGGATGCCTGGTGGACGGTCCCCTTGCCCTGGACAATGCCCTCTCGGCGGAGGCCGCGAAGGAGAAGGGAATCACATCGGCCGTGGCCGGGCGGGCCGAAATCCTGGTGGCCCCGAACATCGAAGCCGCCAACGCCCTGGCCAAGGGGACCACCTACTTCGGGGGCCTTCTCCTTGCCCACGTGATTGTGGGAGGACGGGTGCCCGTGCTGATTCCCTCCCGGGCCGACGGAAGCGAGGCCCGTCTCCTCTCCATGGCGCTGGGTATGGTGATGTCGGAGCACACACAGAGGGAGGAATCATGAATCGCACGGAGGCGGTGGCCCTGCTGCATGAGTACACCGCATCGGAGAGTCTCCGGAGGCACGCCCTTGCGGTCGAGGGCGCGCTGCGCGCCTATGCGATGGAGCTGGGCGAGGATCCGGAGCTTTGGGGTGTCACCGGACTCCTCCATGACTTCGACTATGAGATGCACCCCCGCGCCCCGGATCACCCCCTGAAGGGATCCGTCATCCTGGCTGAGAGGGGGGTGGACGGGGAGATCCGGCAGGCCATTCTGGGCCATGTCCCGGAAACAGGCGTGCCCCGTTCCTCCCGGTTGGCTGTCATGCTGTATGCCTGCGACGAGCTCTGCGGCTTCCTGGTGGCCTGCGCTCTCGTGCGGCCGGACCGCTTCGAGGGCCTTGCCTGGGCGTCCGTCAGGAAGAAGCTGAAAGACAAGGCATTCGCGCGCTCTGTCAGCAGGGAGGAAATCCAGGCGGGGGTGGAGGAAGCGGGCCTGAACATGGAAGCCCACACGGAGTTCCTGATCCAGGCCCTGCGCCGGATCCCGGAGGTTCTGGGTCCGTAGGCCCCGGGGACTCCTCCCTCAGAGGGGTTCGAAGCTGAACCCGACGCCCCAGCTGCTCGCCGGAGCGTCGAAGTACTGGGCGAGATCGTCCAATCCCGTCTGCCAGCCCGTCCAGAGACGAAGCCCCGGACCTCCGGGGTCTCCCAGCTTCAAGCCTCCCTCCATCCGATGCGTGCCCCTGTAGGCGGGAACTCCCCGGAGCGTCAGGGCGTAGGCGGCATAGAGCCAGGCGGCGGACCCGAGGACGCGCCCCTCTGCGAGCGGGATGTGGGTGTATGCCCCGCAGGCATACTCGGTCCGCCCCATCCGGTCGGGGCGGACGAGTGCGGCGTATCCGAAACCGCCCCAGAGAACGGGGGCAGGGGGGCGGGGTCCTGTCCGGTAGAGGGTCACAAGCTCACCGAAGTCCCGCGTGAACGGGAGGGGGTCCCTTCCTCCCTTCCAGCTCCGGGTCGTCTCATCGTAGTGTCCGTCCACGAAGTGCCCGCTCAGATGGGCGACCCGGAGGCGGAGGGCCGCGGCTCCTCCGGTCCCCGGAACGAGGGCGGAGAGGTGACCGCCGAAAAGCCCGTCGGCCGCGTCCACCTGGAGGCGGAAACCCTGTGAGCTTGTCGTGAGGGCGTGCACTCCGAAATCGATCCCGAACCTGAAGGCGCCTTCCTCCCCTTCATCCGGCGTATACTCCAGGATGTCCATTGTGCATGCGACGTCCAGACGCATGCGGGAGCTTCCCGTTTCCTTGCGGAGACCCAGGCGGGATTCCGGGTGGTGGGCAGGGATGGGTGCGACAAGGAGTCCTCCGGGGAAGAGCCGGAAAGGGCCCCCGCGGGCGCTATCCGGAGGGATCCCGGCGGTTCCCGCCGGGGATAGAAAGAGAGCCGCCGAGAGGGCGATCCACGCCGGGGCACGGGGCTTCATGTGTCAGCACTCCGTTTGTTGAATGTCTGGCAGGTTTTCTGTAGATTCATGCGCCTTTGACCACAGACCAATGGAGACCTTCATGATCCGGCACACGATCATTGCAGCGGCGCTTGTATTCCTCATCGGCCCACCCCTGGCCGCCCAGGATGAGACAATCCCACCTGTGCCCCCCCAGCGGTCCAGGGCCGCCAGGATCGGCGCCTTCGGGGGAGTGACCCCGGGATGGCTCTTTCTGGACGTGAAACCGTTCAACGAGTTTCTTGAGCCGGCGGGCGCTGCCCCCCTGGCCGATGACGGGGTCGTTCTCTGGGGCGGCGCGGGTGCCGCCTACATCATGTTTGTGCCCAACCTGCGTGTGGGAGGAATGGGAATGGGCGGATCGCTGCGGAGCACCGCCCTGGATGCGGAGGGGGTCCGCAGGGATGCCGAGCTGGGCGTTGGATTCGGCGGTGTGACCGTGGAATACGTGGTCCCCATCCTGGAGCGGCTGGACGTGGCTTTCGGCGCCATGCTCGGTGGAGGGGGAGTGGACCTTACGCTGAGGCAGGACGTGGGCGGTGCGAAGACCTGGGACCGGGAGAAGCGGTACTTCACCACCGGAGACTACAGGGACAACGCCGGGACCGGGCAGATCGGAAGCATCTCCCGCAAGCTCTCGGGCGCGTTCTTCGTGTGGGTGCCCTCGGTGCACGTGGAGTACGGTTTCCTCGGTTGGGTGGGTGCCCGCCTGGGGGTGAGCTACGTGGGCATGACGGCACCCTCCTGGAGTCTGGATGACAGATACGATCTGCTCGGCGTCCCCTCCGGCGTCCACGGACGCGGGGTCATGGTGAACGCGGGGCTCTTCCTCGGGACCTTCTGACGGGGCGATCCCCTCGTGCGCTCCGCGCCGGAACCCCGGGGGATCCGGGCCTCCTTTATTTGAGGAGGATCATGGCGCGGACACGCGCGCCCTGGGGGCTCTCGAGCCGGAGAAGGTAGGTCCCCCCCGCAAGCCCTGCGGCATCCCATGCCAGTGTGTGCAAACCTGCCTGGAGATCCTCATCCAGAAGAAGGGCTGCCTCCCTCCCCAGGATGTCGTACACGGCCAGACGCACGCGCTCGGTGCGGGGAATGGTGAAGCCGATCTGCGTCCGGGGGTTGAACGGGTTCGGATAGTTCGCCAGGAGGGCAAAGGCGGGGGGGGGACCCGTTGAGCCGGCGCCCGCCAGGTACTCCACTCCCACCGGTTCCGCGTAGTGGACCGACCCGTCCAGATCCATCTGCTTCAACCGGTAGAAGAGCCGGCCCGGGATCGGGGCCATATCGGTGTAGGTGTAGCTGTGGGGGACGACGGTGGTTCCCTGTCCGGGGAGGAAGCTTCCCGGGAGGGTCAGGAAGGCGCCGGCGGGATCGGAGGACCGTTCCACCTCGAAGCCGTAGTTGTTTGTCTCGGTCAGGGTCGTCCAGTCCAGCCGGACGCCCCCCCCGGGCACAAGCGCCGCCGTGAAGGAAGCGATCTGGACAGGCAGGGTTCCGTCGTATGTGATGATCATCTCCAGCTCGGTGAGCGCGGGATTTGTGAGCGTGTCGCTGCCGGTTGTGCCCATGATTGTGCTGAAGACGACGCCTCCGAACAGGTCGCGCAGCAGCCCCACCGCGCCGGATGGAAGATCCCATGCAAAGATGAAAGAGGACGTGCCCGCCGCCGGCTGGAACTTCAGCCGGTGGGTGCGGGATCCCACGGTGGTTCGCACGCCCTGCCGGTAGTCCCGGGCGAGGCCCTGCAGAAGAGGAAAACCCACATGCCCCAGAGTGAAGCGCACGTCATAGATGCCGCTGGGGGGAATGGGGGGGAGTTCCTGCTCGTTCAGGATCGTGTCCTTCCCGTCGGTCGCCCGGGGGTCCAGGCCGAAGGCCAGGGTCCGTGTCACCGATCCGTTTGTCACCCTGATGGAGAGGTCCACTTCAGGGCCCTGCGCCGCGGCGGACGCCGCCCCACATCCGATCAGTATCCAGAGCAGAGCGGTCTTCTTCATGGTGTGCTGTCTCCTCGCATGTGCGCATAGGGTGTGTCTCCTTCCATATCCCCTCCTGGAGCAGCGCGCCCCGCGGAGGGAGAGACACTCAGAATCAAACTCCCGTTCTGTTCCGCCTTCACCCAGTAGCCCTTCCCCGGCTCGATCACCGATGCCTCAAAATACCCGCCGTTGAAACCGTAGAACATGCTCCCGATGATCCCCGCCGGGAGCGTCTGGATCTGCGATACCGCCACCGGACCGCTCACCGACCCGATGATGTTCCATCCCGCCCGCACCGACAGGGTGTCGCGGAGACGCTCGGCTCCGGTCATGTTCACGCTCTGGGGAGCGTCGAACTTCAGCCAGTATCCCGCCCCGTTCCGGAGAGTGTCCCGCGCAATGTACCCGGCGTCCGGGTCGTAGGCGAATGCCAGGGACGCGGCCGTGGGAAACAGGGACCCCCGCCTGTAGTCGGCGACGGAAAGCGGCACCGAGACAAGGTTCCATTCCGCCGCAAACAGATAACTCCGCGTGACCGTTCCCTGCCCGCCTCCCGTGGTGGTCCGGAGGATGGTCCCGCCGTTCCCCACGATGGTCCCGCTCAACGGATCGGAAAAGGAGACCTCATTCAGGGTCTGTGTCGTGCCGCTCGCCTGGCGTGCCCAGCTTGTACCTCCGTCGGTTGTCTTCAGGATGAGCCCGGAATCCCCCACCGCATAGGCCGTCTGCAGGCCCTCCATGGTGACGGAGGTCAGGTTCAGCAACGTGCCGCCGGGACGGGCCGTCCAGGTGCTCCCGCCGTTGGTGGTGGAGAGGATCTTGCCCAGGTGGCCCACCACGATCCCGTGCTCGCTGTCGGCAAAGGAGACGCCCAGGAGGGTCACCGTGGTCCCGCTTGTCTGGGGGGTCCACGAGACCCCTCCGGTGGTTGTCTTGAGGATCGCTCCCTGGGCTCCCACCACCGTGCCCGTCTGAGGATCGGGGAAATCCACCTCGTAGAGCGTCCCCGCCACGCCCCGCAGGGGAATCCAGGTCCCCCCGGCGTTTGTGGAGCGGAGGACGGTCCCCGCGGTTCCCACCACCATCCCCACGAGTTGGTCGGCGAAGGATATGCCGCGCAGGTTGTCCGTGGTGACGGGAGGGATCACCGTCCAGCTCCGGCCTCCCGTGGTGGTCCGGAGCATGAGGCCGGAATTCCCCACGGCGATTCCGGAGTCCGTATCGTAGTAGTCCACCCCGTGGAGGTCTGTGGCCGTCCCGCTGGGTTGAGCCACCCAGCTTGCTCCTCCGTCGGTGGTCGTGAGAACCTTCCCCGCCTGACCGACGGCGGTTCCCGCCGATCCGTCGGTCATCAGGACCTCATACAGGGTGAGCGTCGTGCCGGCCTGCTGCGGGGTCCAGCCCTGGGAGGAGAGTATTCCCGCGGGCAGGATGCCCCATGCGAGGGCCGCCGCGACGAGATTCATGAGCTTCATCAAGCTTCCTTTCATTCAGGTTGTGCCCGGGATTCCCGGCTCTGGCTGTTCCATTCCACGTCCCAGGGACCCGAGCGCCTCCACGAGAGCCCTGTTCTCGTCGGGCGTGCCCACGGTGATCCGGATGCAGTGGGGGAGGCCGAATGCCCCCAGCGGGCGGACGATCACGCCCCTGTGGAGCAGTCCGTCATAGATCCGGGCCGTTTCCGCCTGCGAACGGAGGGGGATCATCAAGAAGTTCGCGTGCGTGGGCACGGGAGCGTAGCCGAGCGCCCGGAGGGCGGGCACCAGAAACCGGATTCCCTCCTCGTTCACCTCAAGCGACCTCTCGAGGAACTCCCCGTCCTCCAGCGCTGCGATACCCGCCGCCTGGGCGGGGGTACTGGGCTCAAAGGGGAGCTTCACCCTCAGCAGATGTCCAATCAGCTCTTCGCTTCCGAACCCGTACCCGATGCGGAGTCCGGCCAGCCCGTAGATCTTGGAGAATGTCCGGAGCGTGAGGACGTTTTCCCTGCCGCACCGGAGGGCATCCGGGTAGTCGGGATCGCGGCGGGCGTACTCGAAGTACGCCTCGTCCATCAGAATCAGCGTCTGGCGGGGAACGGCGTCCAAAAAGGCCTCGAACTCGGTTCTGGTGAATCTGGTCCCGGTCGGGTTGTTCGGGTTCGCCAGATACACAAGCTTCGTCCGGGGGGTGACGGCTTCCGCCAGGGCGGTGAGGTCGTAGGCGTAGTCCTTCAGGGGGACGGTCACCAGGGGTATTCCACGCGAGCGGGCCAGGACGTAGAATCCGACGAAGGTCCCCTCCGAAGTGAGTACCTCGTCATCGTCGCACAGGAACGTGCGGATCACGGTGCACAGGATGCCCTCGGAGCCGCTTCCGGTAATGACGTTCCCCGGGCGGAGGCCGAATACCTCGGCCAGACGGCACCGGAGGTCGAATCCACCGTTGGGATAGAGGTGGAGCCCCTGAAGGCACCGGCGAAGACCCTCGAGGGCCCGTGGCGATGGCCCCAGCGGGTTCTCGTTCGACGCCAGCTTGACGACATGCCGGATGCCCAGCTCCCGACGGAGCTCGTCGATCGGTTTGCCCGGTTTGTAGGGCTCCAGTGACTCGATATGTGCGGGAACGAGACGCACCCCCCCCCCACCTTGCGTGCGACGCCTGGTTGATGGTGACAGAAGATAGGAAAGGACGGCTGGAAATGCAAGGGAACAGCTTGATTCCGGGAGGGCAATTCGTTAACCTTCCCCCCGCATGGTCCCGCGCGTGATTCCCGCCCCGGTCCCCGGTGTTTCATGATCCCGCTCCGCGACACGACCCGATCCCGCTCCTTCCCCTTCGTTACCTACGGGCTCATCGGGGCGAACGCGCTCGTCTTCCTTGTGCAGATCGCGGGGGGAGATGGAGGTGCGGACCTGGTGCGGAGATTCGGGGCGATTCCCAGAGACATTCTCCGCGCTCCGGCGGCGGATCCCGGATGGTTGTTCACGGTATTGACTCTCTTCTCCTCCATGTTCCTGCACGGGGGATTCCTGCACATCATCGGGAACATGCTCTACCTTCATGTGTTCGGGGACAATGTGGAGGATCGTCTGGGGCATTCCCGCTATCTCATCTTCTATCTTCTCGGGGGGGCCGGCGCCGCTCTGGCGGAGATTTCGTTCCACCCCGATTCGGGCGTGCCTCTCATCGGGGCCAGCGGGGCCATTGCGGCCGTGATGGGGGCGTATTTCCTGTTGTATCCCAGGGCGAGGGTGCTCGCACTCATTCCCCTCTTTGTGTTCTTTCCCCTTGTGGAGGTGTCCGCGTTTGTGTTTCTGGGTCTCTGGTTTGTCCTGCAGTTCATTCAGGGGACACTGACTCCGGCGGGAGAGGGGGGCATCGCCTGGTGGGCTCACGCGGGGGGATTCGCCTCCGGGGCTGTTCTTCTTCCTTTGTTTCTTCTCATGCGGCGGCGTTGACGGGCGGGGGAGGGGGCGCATGGGCTTCGTGGGCTGCCGGGGGGATTCGTGCAATGCAGTGTGAAGGAGGATGGGTGCAGGAGTTGACCGCATGGGAGCATATCCGGCGAGGGCGCCTCGGTGCTGTTGTGCTGTGGGGACTCCTCCTTGCCGTCCCCGGCGGAGCCGGTGAACGGTTCCAGGGTGTTGTGGAGACCGATAACTCCTCCCTGGACGAGGGAGGGACGATGCTCCGCTACCGGATGGTCATCCGGGTGGGGAAGGACCGTCTGCGTGTGGAGGCCTTCCCCCCGGGGGAGGCGGCCCGGACCGCGGTGATCTACAGGTCCGACAGGAACCTGATGTGGGTTCTGGACCTGCGGCGCCGCACCTACACGGAGGACGTCCTCAGAATTCCCGAAGAGAGAGACGACGCGCCGCCCGCCGAAGCGTACAGCATCCGGAGGACGGGGCAAAGGAAACGCATCCTGGGCTATGCCTGTGAACAGGTGCTGCTCACCCGCGATGACATCCGGTGCGAGGTGTGGGCCACCTCCTCGCTTCGGGATGTCGGGGACGCCGTCGCCTTGATCCTCCCGGAGGAGGGGGGGGAATCGAGCGGGGGATGGGACCGCGAATTGAAAGACCTGGGGATGTATTCCGTCCGTGCGACGGTCCGTCTGGGAGGGATTGTTGTGGAGTCCCAGGAACTGGTCGGCCTCCGGAGAGGAGCGCAGTCGCCCGGTTCCTTTGAGATCCCGCAGGGGTATCGGAAAGAGGATCCGGACCGCCTCCCGGAGGATCCCGCCGGACCCGACTCGTCTCCACGGATTCCCGCGCCGAAGAGGGACCGGGGCACAGGCCGTGAGTGGGAGGGATCCCCGCGTTGATTCTTTCCGGGGCGGGAGGTATGTTTCAGGAGGCCTGCGCCACAGGCCCCTGTTCCCATATATGGAGGCGCCACAATCCGCGAGAGGGTGAGAATCCCGGGGGGAGGCACAAGACAAGGGCCTGGACCGCCATCGACCCCGGAACCCCGGTCGGGGAGTTGTGTGCCTGTGCCGGGGGGGAAGGTGGGGAGTGCGGAGTGCGCTGAAAGGTGCGGGTTTCGCTCCCCATGGGGATGACCAGCGGGATCTTGCCGCGAGCCGGGGGGGAGAGACCACGACACCAAGACGAGGAAACGGCCTGCGACGAGCCGCCCCTGTTGGGTTCCCTGAACCGCCCGCCCCGCACAGAGGGGGAAGGAACTCCTCCGCACAGGGGAGACGAGATTCCCATCTCTCCGGTGGGTCGTTGAGGCGCATGGGGAAGACCGCATGCGTGCGGGCCGGCTCGCGAGATAGCAGCCCCCCTCAGGGCAAGGCCTGCGGGGGGGATCAGCCCGCGCCGGCACACGGGTTTCCATCGGCGACCGCCGGCATGCCTTCCTGCACAGCGCAGCAGCCGGGTGTTCCCCCCGAACACACTCCCCGCATCCGTACCAAAGGAGGGACTCGAACCCTCACCCGGGGTGAGCCGGACTGGATTTTGAGTCCAGCGCGTCTACCAATTCCGCCACTTTGGCTTTTCCTCCGAAAGATAGGGAATAGGCCCTCCAGTTTCAACGGAGTGGTCTCGCGGGTCTTACGCGCCCTCGGGATTCTCGCGCTCGGCGCGCTGGTGCTGCCGTCTGCAGGGGCGGGAGCCGGTGTCCAGGACCTCCCCGAGACGACGTTTGTGGCGGGTCTCGGGGACCTGAAGGGCGACACACTCCGGCTGCCGCACAGGTTCCCCTTGGGAGGTTCGGAGCTGCTGCTCCTGGAGGCCGACACGCTTCTCCCTGGCAGGGACTATCGGGGGCCCTCGGGGTCCGGCGTGCTGCTGCTGGGGTCTGAGGTTCTCCACAGGATGGCCGGGGACGGTGTGCCCTCTCCTCTCGTGGTCCGCTACAGGTTTTTTCCGTTTCCGCTCAAGGAACGTTATGCCCTGCGGGAGCCCCTCCTGCTCGGCGACACGACGGGGACGGATTCCGTGCGGATGGCTCCCCCGCGGCTCCGCCTGGATCCCGAGGATATCTTCGGGAGGGACCTACGGAAGAGCGGGAGCATCGTCCGAGGGCTGACGGTGGGCTCCAATCGGGATCTCTCCCTCAGCTCGGGTTTCCGGATGCAGTTGGCAGGCGCTCTTGCGCCGGACGTCCAGGTGACGGCGGCCCTCACGGACGAGAACACACCCATCCAGCCGGAGGGCACCACCCAGTCTCTCCAGGAGTTCGACAAGGTGTTTGTGGAGCTCCGGGGTCCTTCCTATGCCGCAACGCTCGGGGACTTCAACCTGGAAACCCGGGGCACCGAATTCGCACGTGTGCGCCGCAAGCTGCAGGGAGCCATGGGAACTCTGGAGCATCGCGCGCCGGGAGGCGACGCTTCCCTGATGATCTCGGGCGCCTCACCCCGCGGCAAGTTCGCCACGAACGCATTCCGGGGTTCGGACGGGGTGCAGGGTCCGTACCGTCTGGCCGGGCGGGGGGGCGAATACCCGATCATCGTGATTGCAGGCTCCGAACGGGTGTACGTGGACGGCGAGAGACAGACCCGCGGGGAGACGCAGGACTACACGGTGGACTACGCTCTTGCGGAGATCACCTTCACGGTCCGGCGTCTCATGACCGCCGCTTCGAGAGTCACGGTCGATTTCGAGTACACACAGCGCCAGTATGGCCGCTCCCTGCTCGCCACGCAGGCCTCCGGGTCGCTTCCGGGGAACCGGGGAGCCGTCTCGGTGACCGTTCTGAGGGAGTCGGATGACCCCGACTCCCCCCTGGAGTTCACACCCGACGACAGCGCCCTGGCCGTCCTTGCGGCGGCGGGAGACGATCCGGGCCGTGCGTTTCTCAGCGGTGTCACGCGGGTGGATTCGGGCGGGCAGTATGCGGCGGTGGACACGATGCTGACGGGCGGCACTGCGTTCAGGTTCTACCGGTACGCGCCCGGAAGCGCCGAAGCGGTGTACGTGGTGAGCTTCTCGCGCGCGGGTCCGGGACGGGGAGAGTACGTCCGGAGGGCCCCGGGGCAATTCGAGTGGCGGGGACCGGGGGGAGGGGAGTATCTTCCCGTCCGCTTCCTTCCCCTGCCGGCGGATCATGTGCTTGTGGATCTGGCACTGAAGACCGAGCCGCTTCCGGGGTTCACGGTGACGGGGGAATTCGCCCGGTCCTCGTTCGACGCAAACCGGCTCTCGGCCCTGGATGACGGGGACAACGGGGGGCATGCACTCGATGTCACGGCGGCCTTTGCCGACTCCTCCATCCGGCTGGGTGGAGTGCGGCTGCGGCACGTGGAAGCATTATTGCGGGAGCGTTTTCTGGAGGGGGGATTCGTACCGCCCGACAGGGCCGCCGAGGTGGAGTACGGCAGGAAGTGGGGGGTGGATAGCGTGGGAGGATCGGATGAGGAGATCAGGGAGGGTCGCCTGAGCATCTCTCCCACGGGATCGGTGACCGTGAGCGGAGGCGGGGGCGGGCGTACCCAGGGGGAGGAACAGCGCTCCACCCGTCTGGAGGCCGCCTTCAGCCTGCACGACAGCACCCTTCCTGTCGTGCACACGTTTTCGGAGCGGATCGCCTCGGAGGACGGGCGGACGAACGACCGGAGCTCCTGGAGCAGGCATCGGGGCGACGTGTCGTACCGCATCGGGAGGATCACGCCGGGATTCCGCCTTGAGCATGAGCACCGCGCGGTGGATTCCCTTTCCGGGGGGGGATCCAGGCCGGGCAGCTTCGCATTCACGGAAATCGCACCCCGCCTTGTCCTTGAATTCCCCGGCGCCTTCTTTCTCCGGGGGGAGCTTGCCTGGAGGACGGACGACGGGTTCCTGGGGGGAAGAGTCCTCCGCGAGTCCCGGGCCCTCACACAAACGTATGCGGCGCGGGTGGAAGCCATCCCGTCGGTCCACACGGCCACCGAGGTGGCGCTCCGCACGAGGGAATTCGCCCCGGCGTTCCGGGAGGCGGGGCGCGCGGACGCCCGGTCGGTCGTGGTGAGACACCAGACGCGCGCATCGCCGCTAGGGGGGGGCATCGAGACGGACTTCCTGTATCAGGTGAGCACCGAGCGGGCGTCGCGGCTTGAACGGGTGTATGTGCGGGTGGCGAAAGGGACGGGAACACATCGGTATCTCGGAGATCTGAACGGAAACGGGCTCGCGGATGAGGCGGAGTTCGAACAGGCGCGCTTTGATGCGGATTTCATCCCACTCTCGGTTCCTTCGGAAGACACGTTCCCCATCATCGATCTGAGCACCGGCGTCCGTCTCAAACTGCAGGGCCGCCGGCTGGCACACGACATGGACGGGACGGCGGGAACCGCCGCCCGGCTGCTGGGCTCGGAAACCTCTTTCCGTGTGGAGGAGAAGAGCACGGAGCAGGACCTGAAGCAGATCTACCTGCTCCGCTTCAGCCGGTTCCAGAACGAAGCCACGACCCTCGGAGGATCCGCCTTCTTCACCCAGGATCTGCTTGTGCAGGAAGGGGATCCCGCCTTCTCGGCGCGGCTTCGGTTCTCCCAGCGGACGGCCCTGAACAGGTTCAGCGCGGATATCGAGCGAAGCTATGTGCGGGAACGATCGGCGCGGTTCCGGTGGCAGCTTGTTCCGGAAATCGCCAACCAGCTCGACCTTGTCAACCGGGTGGACGCCCTCGCCTCACGCTCTGCGTCGGGGCGGGTCCGGGACGTGCTGGCCAATACCGTTTCCTTTGATTTCTCCTACCGTCCCGAACAGAACGTGGAAACGGGAATCCGCGTGGACCTGGCCCGGGCGGAGGACCGGGCCCGAGAAAACCGTCCCGGGGCAAGCATCAACGCGCAGAGTCTGCGGGTGGTCTATGCCCTGCAGGGGGCCGGGCAGGCCCGCCTGGAGGCGGCCCGGGAGGAGACCCTCGTGGCAGGGGTCGGGGCGGATCTTCCGTACGAGCTCACCGGTGGGAGGCTCCCCGGGAAGACCTGGCTCTGGAAGGCATCGTTCGAGTATCGCGTGAGTTCTTTCGTCCAGGCGACCGCCCAGTATGACGGAAGATCGGAGGGGGGGAGGGCGCCCGTGCACACGGCGAGGGCGGAAGTCCGGGCGTTCTTCTGAGGTGCGTGCGCGCAGGGTCTTGCCTTTCAGGTGGTGATTGGTTATACTCCGGGCGCGTTCCCGCTCTGTCCTTGCGTCACGCGTCCTGCACCGCACCAACCGGCGAGACATACTCCACGTCGATGGTCTACTGCACCTCATTCGAATCCAAGATCGGGATCATCTACATTGCCTCCACGGAAGCGGGGGTGTGCAAGGTGAGCGTGCCCCGGCAGAGCAGGCGCGACTTCTTCCGGTGGCTGCATGAGCACTTCGCCGACCATGAGGTCATCGACAACAAGTCGCGGAACAAGGAGGCCATCGATCAGCTGACGAGGTACTTCAACGGAAAGCTGGCCCGGTTCACCACCCCCGTCAACCTCATGGGCACCCCCTTCCAGCTCCGGGTCTGGAAGGAGCTGCAGGGGATTGCCTACGGCTCCACAATCACGTACAAACAGCTTGCGCGCAGGATCGGGACCAGCAAGGGGTTCCAGGCGGTGGGGCGGGCCAATGCGGCCAACCCCGTGCCGATCATCGTTCCCTGCCATCGCGTTGTCGGAGCCGACGGTTCCCTGGTCGGATATTCCAGCGGTATCAAGACAAAGGAGTTTCTGCTCCGCCTCGAAGGGGCGATCATGATCTGAGAGGAGTCCCTTCCCCCGGTTGCCTCCCGGCCCGCTTTTGCGTATCATCGGTCCGTTCCACCGTTTCCCATCATCCCGTGCGGGCCTCATGTCGTTTCTGGATCACCTCAATCCCGTGCAGCGCGACGCGGTGCTTGCCGCGGACGGTCCCGTGCTGGTGGTGGCAGGGGCAGGGAGCGGGAAGACCCGGGTCCTGACATACCGGGCGGCCCATCTGATCGGGCTGACGGCACGGCCGGGGGGGCTCCTGGCGCTTACCTTTACGAACAAGGCGGCGGAGGAAATGCGGGGCCGCATCCGCGCCCTCACCGGGGATGCGGCCGCGAGCATCTGGATGGGCACCTTCCATTCGATCTTCGCCCGCATCCTCCGGAGAGAGGGGCACCGGCTCGGATACAACCGCTCCTTCACCATCTATGACCGGGACGACAGCCTCTCCCTTGTGCGCGCGGTGATGACGGACCGCGGGATCCCCCAGCAGCAGTTTCCCCCCTCTATGATTCTGGCGCGCATCAGCCAGATGAAGAACCGTTGCGTGGGGGCGGCCGCGGCGCGCCAAGCCGCTCAGGATCCCCCCGAAACGGCGGCGGCCGACGTATACGGGGTGTATGAGAAACGGCTGCGGGGCTGCAATGCGATGGACTTCGACGACCTGCTGCTGAGACCCCTCGATCTGTTTCGGGAGCACCCGTCTGTCCTCCGGGAATACC
Organism: Bacteroidota bacterium; assembly: GCA_049587715.1. Classification (GTDB taxonomy): domain Bacteria; phylum Bacteroidota; class Ignavibacteria; order UBA10030; family UBA6906; genus JBAVEL01. The sequence continues at coordinate 1,289 of JBAVEL010000073.1, read as the reverse complement.
AGGACCGGTTTTCGCACCTGCTCGTGGATGAATACCAGGACACAAACCGGGTCCAGTTCCTGGTTCTCCGGGAGCTGGCACGCGGTTCGCGCAACATCTGCGTGGTGGGCGACGACGCGCAGAGCATCTACGGCTTCAGGGGTGCGGACATCCGGAACATCCTGGAGTTCGAGAGGGAATACCCCGACTGCCGCGTCTTCCGGCTGGAGCAGAACTACCGCTCCACGGGGTCCATTCTAGCGGCTGCGGGTTCCGTGATCCGGCGCAATGCCGCTCAGATTCCGAAATCCCTCTGGACCCGAAACCCGGCGGGTGAGCCCGTCACCCTGACGGCGGCGGAGGACGATGGGGACGAAGGCAGGAGAATCGTGGACCTCATCCGGGAGGAATGCCGGAGGGAGAAACTGGACCTGGGGGCATTCGCGGTTCTCTACCGGACCAATGCCCAGTCCCGGGCACTGGAAGATGCCCTGCGCCGCGCGGGGATACCGTACGGCATCGTGGGGGGAACCGCCTTCTACAGACGGAAGGAGGTCAAGGACATCCTGGCCTATCTGCGTGTGCTGGTGAATCCGCGCGACGACGAGAGCCTCCTCCGCATTCTGAACGTGCCTGCGCGCTCCATCGGGCCGGCGTCGGTGGCCCGGCTCCGGGCCGAGGCGCGCCCGACAGGAAAGCCGCTCGAGGAGGTGATCGGCTCGCAAAAGCTCACGGATGGGCTTCCCGCGCGGACCGCCCGCTCTCTGGAGAAGGTGCGCGACCTGGTGCACAAGTATCGCGGTCTGCGGAGCTCCATGTCGGCGGGGGAGCTGGCCCGCTCCTTGACGGACGAGATCGGCATCCTCCCGGCCTTGAAGGCGGAAGGAACGCGGGAGTCGCTGGAGCGCCGCGAGAACATCCTCGAGCTCCTCTCCGCGCTCAGCGCCTTCTGTGAGGGAAAGCCGGAAGCCGGCCTGGAGGATTTCCTGGGTGAGGTGTCGCTGGTCTCCGATGTGGACGGGGCCGACTTCAGCCGGAACGCGGTCACCCTGATGACGCTGCATGCCGCCAAGGGTCTGGAATTTCCCGTGGTGTTTATCACGGGTCTGGAGGAGGGGCTCCTGCCGATCGCAACGGCCACCGGGGACCCGCAGGAGCTGGAAGAGGAGCGCCGGCTTCTCTATGTGGGAATGACGCGGGCGATGCGGCGGCTTCACCTGACGTGCGCCCGGACCCGGATGCGGTACGGCGAACGGGCGTGGACCGTGCGATCCCGATTCCTGGAGGAGATGGAGCCGGCGCCTCAGGAG
>JBAVEL010000072.1:0-8459 GCA_049587715.1 Bacteroidota bacterium | reverse complement strand
GCTGAACGCAGACATTGAGTTCTTCTACGACGGCTCGGAGCTGAACGGGAACGTGGCGGCCGACCTGGAGCTGTACCAGTCCACCAACAGCGGCGGGTCCTGGAGCAACCGGGGGGGCGCGTCGGTTCCCGCCCAGACGAAGGTCACACTCTCAGGTGTTCAGGAGATGGGCTCCTGGGTGGCATCGGACACGGCAAACCCCCTCGGCCTGTTCTCGGTGAGCGTTCCCCTGGATCTTGGCTGGAACATGATCTGCAATCCCGTGGGCGCCGCGAACGATTCCGTGAGGGTGCTGTATCCGGGCGCCTCCTTCGCCTATGCTTTCGCGTTCAGCCCTTCGGCGGGGTATGAGCAGGAGTTCAGGATGGAGAACGGCGTCGGATACTGGGAGAAGTTCACCGCGGGCGGGATGCAGGATGTCTACGGGACTCTCATTACGCTGGACAGTGTGGAAGTGGTCCCCGGGTGGAACATGATCGGCGGGATCTCCACCGCCGTGGACACGGCCGACATCCAGGAGGATCCCCCCGGCATCACGAACGGCATCTACTTCGGCTACACGGGGGGCACATACGGACAAAAAGGGAGTCTGGAGCCGGGGAAGGCCTACTGGATCAAGGCCCTGAGCGCCGGAAAACTGGTGCTCACGAACGTTCCCCTCGCAAGGCGCCCCGTGGAGAAAACGGTGAGGGAGGAATAGGGGCGAACAGATTCTCTTCCCCGCCCCGGGCAGCCGGGGCGGGGAAGAGGGGTTCCACCCGGTGGCGCGGGGGCCGCACGCCGCCGGATGTCTGCGACGAACAGGAGACACACACGAGCCATTGATAAGGGAGATGCCTTGAGTTCCACACGGCGCCTGAGGGCATTCCTCACCGGGGCGGCGGCGGTTGCTCTGGCCGCCTCCTCGTATGTCGGGGCTTCCTCCTCCTCGCCGGCTCCGGGCATGACCGGAGCACCGGGCGAGAACCTCTGCATCGACTGCCACGCGGATTACCCGCTGAACAGCGGGGGCGGATCCCTCCAGATTCAGGGGCCGCCGTACTACAGGCCGGGCGAGACCTATACGGTGCGCGTGCGCCTGGCCCAGCCGGGGAAGTCCCGCTGGGGCTTCCAGCTTACGGCCCTGACCGGCGCAGGGGAGACGGCGGGATCCCTGATCGTCACGGAACCCTCCTTCACGCAGGGGCTCTTCAGCCCCTCCCTGAACAGGCGGTACATCGCGCACCGCCTGCCCGGCACGTTCCCCGAAACCCTGAACGGACCCGTCTGGTGGTCCATGGAGTGGCAGGCCCCGGGTGCGAATCTGGGTCCCGTGACCCTGTACGCCTCGGGCAACGCGGCCAACCGGAACGGCTCCCCGGGGGGAGACCACATCTACAGCGCCTCCTTCCGGGTGAACCCCGCCACCGTGTTCGATACCACGATGTTCCGCTCCTTCCGGCCCGAGAGTCTCATCGTGCGGAGCTTCCAGCGGAAGGTGATCGCCGCCACGGGGTGGGAGTGGTCGTTCGTGAACCGCACGGCGGGGATCGTTTCCTCCCTCGAGATCCGGTTCAAGAAACCGGCCGCCCTCACGCGCTATGCCCCCTTCCCGGACGCCTACACGCCGGACGGGGGCCTGACCTGGTATGTCTCGGGACAGGAGATCGTGCCGGGGGATTCGGTGACGGTCTTCGGGACGGGCCCCAAGTCGGGGACCATCATCACCTCCTGGCAGTTCGCGGGGGGAACCCTTCAGCCGGGATTCGAGCCGCCCTCCCAGAGGGGACTTCTCCCCATGCCGAACGCGGCCAACGTGCGCTATGAGACATTCCTCTGGGGAGGATTTGCCCCCGGCACCAGCCAGAGCGACGCCCTGGGCGGGATGCGCATCGGGAGGTCGTTCCTCCGGTTCCAGAACGGCCGCTGGAGGGTGGATTCCGACAGCGTGCTCAGGTACGGGTGGGTGCGGCTCCGGGCCCACCGGCACCTCTACCGCTCCCTGAGACCGCGTCCGGGCGGACTGACGCACATCGGACCCCCGCAGGGGTTCACGGTGTTCAACAACGGCCGGCCCTTCATCCGCCAGCAGACCACCCTCTCTCCCGAGAAGATGAACAACCGGCTGTTCGCGGAGCTCGTGGCCCTGAAGCTCGGCATCGCCTCCAGTGCCCTCGGAATCACGCCGCCGGGGTTCGGGGAAATCCTCTATGCCGACGGGGGCCACCCCCTGGACGGCATGATGATCACCGAGATCGCCCGGACATCCGACTCCCTTATGACCCGCTGGCACGGGCGGGACACCGCCGTGTACGCGATGCTGGACAGCGTGGTCCGGAAGATCAACGGGGCGTTCAGCGGGCCCATGGATACCCTTTCGTTCGCCCGGTTTCTGGCCCTGAAGGGAGTGCGGCCCCTGGCCGAGGTGCCGTTCCTCAGGGTCAACCCCGACGTGCAGCCGGTGCGCATTCCCCTGGTGTACCAGCCGGAGTTCGAAGAGCCGGAAGAGGAGGAAGGGGAGGAACTCGTCCCCGAGATGATCCTGACGGCCCAGAACTACCCCAACCCCTTCAACCCCGCCACGCGGATCCAGTTCGAGCTGGGGGACATGGCGCTGGTGACGGTGAAGGTGTACGACGTGGCGGGCAGGCAGGTGGCCGTGCTGGCGGACCGGGAGCTTCTGTTCGACGGAACCAACGAGGTGGAGTTCGACGCCCGGGGCCTGGCCTCGGGCGTCTATTTCTACCGCATCACGGCGGAGGCGGTGGATGATGTTTCCCCCGGCTCCCGTGCGGGGGGGAAGATGGTGCTGGTGAAGTGACCCTTCAACCCCGACCCCCGGTCGGGGTTGTTTGTAAGGTGGAACTTCCACGGGAAAGGGATGTTATGCAGGATGTTGGGCATCAGTCCGCATTTTTCCATTCACAACAATAAGAAGGATGCACAATGAGAACTCCCCGATTGCTTCTGTTTCTGCTCCTTGTGGGCGGGGCGGCTGTGGCCGCGCACGGCCAGAACATCTGGCCCCCCGAGGGGCTCAACATGCCGGGAAGCTGGGACACGGCGGGCGGGAAGTGGGTGAACCCCCCCTCCCTCCCCGTGTTTGCGGGCATCATCCGGCCCTACGGTCTCTTTCTGCTGGACACCTCCCTGGCCAGCCGCCGGTACCGCACGGTGGTGAACGTGCAGGCCAGCGGCGGGGACCTCGCCGGCGGGACCTACAAGTGGCTCTTCACCTCCCCCTTCCACTGGACCCAGCCCGACAGCACGGCCTGGGGGAACAAGTGGAAGACCGGCACGGTGACCATCGGCTCCGTGCAGAACTACGCGTACTGGGGCGTGGGCCAGTCGCCGCCCGATTCCAACATTGTCACCCTCGTGGACGGGAACTGGTACACGGTCAACTGGTGGGACAAGCCGCCGGGGTATGTGGCCACCTCGGCCATCTGGATGAGGACTTCGGGGCCTCCGGTGACGATTCCGGCGGTGGCGCAGTCGCCCCTTCCGGGGAGCGTGCAGGATTTCGACACGGTGACCGTGACGGCCACCCTCGGCGGCACGCCGCCGGCGGAACAGAACTTCTTCGTGCGTTATTCCATTGACAACTTCGCCTCCGCCGCGGTGCTCCCCATGACGGTGGCGGGATCCACGGCCACGGGCAAGATACCGCCGCAGACGGGCGGCACAAGCGTGAAGTACTACGTGTTCAGCTCCACCTCCACGTTCCCCACGGCGGATTTCGACATCCGGACCCTGACCCACAACAACAACAACAAGCTGAACTACGCCTACTCGGTGATCGCCTCGCAGTACTTCATCACGGTGAGCTTCGGTCCGAACGGGACCGTCACGCCCCCGGGCCCCACGGTGATCGTGCTGCCGGGGGGGGACACCACCTTCACCTTCACCCCCAATCCCACCTACTACGTGGACAGCGTGGTGGTGGACAATGTGCTCGTGGATTCCACCACGAGCTACACGTTCACGAACGTGAATTCCAACCACACCCTGCGGGTCTCCTTTGTGCAGAAGGTGAACGTCACCTACCAGGTGCACATGGGGAGGAAGATGCTCCAGGGGGTGTTCCTGCCGGATTCGGGGGACATCGTGGCCATCCGGGGATCGTTCAACAACTGGGGAGACCCGCCCACGGGCATCCGGGACACGCTGCAGGGCGCAGGCGACAGCATCTGGACCATCACCAAGCTGCTGAAGGCCAGCTCCACGCAGAAGCACAAGTTCTGGAAGACCGAGCGGCCCACGGGAGGCCAGGGCTACGAGACCTCCATCGGCGACAGGGTGGTGAACATCGGCGCGAACGACACCACGATCGCGGTTGTGTACTTCGACAACGACTCGCCGCCCACCACGGTCACCTTCCGGGTGAACATGAAGGTGAAGATGCTGGAGCGGGCCTTCCGGCCCGACCTGGGCGACTCGGTGACGGTGCGCGGGAGCTTCAACAACTGGGCCAACCCGCCCGACAGCAACTCGCTGGTGCTGACGGGTCCGGGCCCGGACAGCGTGTACACGGGAACCTTCACGGTGCCCAGCAACGTGCTCATCGAGTACAAGTTCTGGAAGAGCCTGCGCCCGTGGGACGGGTACGAGCCCACCATTGTGAACCGCACGTACCTGACGCCGTACACGCCCTCCACGCTGCCCGTTGTGTACTACGACAACGACTCGGTGGTGAGCGTGTGGGTGGGCACCATCTCGGGATGGAACATGATCTCCAAGCCGGTTGAGACCTCCGCCGATTCCGTGCGCCAGCTCTTCCCGGCCGCGGCCAACGCCTACGCCTTCGCCTTCAACCAGACGGCGGGCTACCAGCAGAGTTTCATCATGCAGGGCGGTGTGGGGTACTGGGAGAAGTTCTCCGCCGACAGCAGCTATGACATCGCCGGGGCGTACATCCTGACGGATACGATTCCCGTGGCGGCCGGATGGAACATGATCGGAGGCATCTCGGTGCCGGTGGACACGGGGACGATCATCGAGGACCCCACGGGGGTGGTGACTTCGGTGTACTTCGGATACAACGGCGGGTATGTGGAGGCCACCTCTCTCCAGCCGGGGAAGGCCTACTGGGCCAAGGCCTCGGGGCCGGGACGGATCTTCGTGTCCAACACGGCCCTGGCGGCCGGGCAGGCCCCCGCACGGATGGGCCGGAGCCCGCTGGAGGGATTCAACACCATCACCATCGCCGATGCCCGGGGCGCCCGCCAGACCCTGTACTTCGGGGAAGCGGCATCGGGTGTGCGGACCGACAGGTACGAGATGCCGCCTCCCGCGCCCGAAGGATCCTTCGACGCCCGGTTCGAGACGCAGAGGATGGCCGAGGTGCTGGGAGCGGAGGGCGGAGTGCTGGGCATTGCGCTGCGCGCGGATGCCTATCCGCTCACCGTGAGCTGGCAGATCGGACGGTCCGCAGGGCGGGAGATCGTGCTGAGGGATCCGGCCACGGGTGCGGGCCGCACCCTGAGCGGGTCGGGGGCTCTTCTTCTGAAGGGGTCTTCGGGCCGCCTGGTGCTGGAGGTGGGGGGATCGGTTCTGCCCGAGGAATTCGCCCTCCTGCAGAACTACCCCAATCCGTTCAACCCGGCGACCAGCATCCGCTATGCGCTTCCCGTGGACGCGAAGGTGGCGGTGGAAATCTTCGACGTGCTGGGCCGGCGCGTGGCCGCCCTGGTGAACGACATCCAGCCGGCCGGCTACCGGACGGTGGAGTGGAACGGGCGGAACGCGGCGGGCGTCCAGGTTGCCTCGGGTGTGTACTTCTATCGTCTGGAAGTGACGCCTCTGGACGGGGCTCAGGGATTCCTGAGCACCAAGAAGATGATGATGCTGAAGTAGCGGCTCATGCGTCGTGCGGGAGGGCCGGCCAGGGGGCCGGCCCTCCCGTTGCTTTGTGAAAGGGCGTACGATCCATTCCGGGGAGGGAATCATGAACAGGGCTCACGGTCCGGCCTGGGGAGGGCGGCTCCTGGCGGCGCTTCTGTGTCTGTGTGCGGCGGCGGGGGCGGAGGCGCAGACTCCGTTTCCCATGGCTTCGTCCAACTACTCCGAGGGTTTCCCGGACATCGCGAGCTGGACGAACGGATTCGCCTCGGGTGCGGGGGCCAACCGCTGGGGGGCTGTGGCGGTCAACGCCACGGGAACCATCCCCAACGGGGTGCGCATCACGACCGCCACGAGCACATTCGTCTCGGGAACCTCCGGGGGAGTCCAGAGGGGGACCTCGCAGACACCCTCCACCACCTCCCTTGTGCTCCTCAGCACGGGGGCCACGGACAACACCAGCGCAGACGCCGTGGACCTGTTCCTGGATTTCACGGGGGTGAACGCGGGGACTCTCGGCTTCGACTGGGCCTCCGTCAACAACAGTACCGGGGACCGGAAGGCCTCCCTCCGCGTCTACACGAGCACGGATGGCACGACCTTCACGGAACTCACCGGCGCTGCGGTGCTGAACTTCACAAACAACTCCCCCACCTCGGGTTCGGTGACGAACGTGGCCCTTCCCGCCTCGTTCAACAACTCCGCCACGGCCAGGATCCGGTTCTACAAACACAACGGATCGGGCGGCACCACGGGGTCGCGGCCCAAGATCAGCATCGATAATGTCGCCGTGACCGCAACGCTCCCCACCTCCCCCGCTGTGAACGGCACCATCGCAAGCTCGGAGTACGGCACACACACGGACGGCCAGAACCAGCAGACCTCCGGTTCCCAGATCTGGTACATGACGTGGGACAACACATACCTGTATGTGGGCATCACGGGGGCGAACACCGCCGAAGGGGCGGTGCTGTACCTGGACAAGGAGTACAGTCTGCCCAGCAACGGGGGGACGGACATCGCGGGGAACCTCCTGGGCTACACCTATGACGGAACCCGTTGCAACCCCCTGCAGTTCAGGGCGGATCTGGTTGTGTACTTCAAGGACGGCTACCGGGAGTACCGCACGGCCGACGGCGCCGGCGGATGGAGCGCCGCCACCTCCGGCTTCGGGCTGTATGGCTCTTCCGGGGGCAGCGTGCGGGAGATCGCCATTCCCTGGTCCGCGGCGGGAGGCCGGCCCCCCGTGTTCGCCTGGTTCGGCTATGTGACATCCGCCGGAGGGTTCGTGTACGGGCAGGTGCCCACAGAGAATCCCGGCGGCACCATCGGAACCGGCGCCCGGTACGATCGATACTACGCCGTGAGTGCGACAACACCCGGGTTCGAAACGAAGCCCTTCTCGCGGAACTCCTACTGCTTCAACAGCGCGGGGGACGTCAGCGGGTTCGGAGCCCTGTCGGTCTATGACTTCACGATGAACTCGGGCGGGAGACTCCTGACGCGCGGAAGCGGCGCGTGGAACATCTCCGGGAGCATGAACATCAGCGGGGGGACGGTTTCGTTCGGGGCGACATCCGACCCTGCTTCGGTGACCAAAGGTCTTATCATCCTCTCGGGAGGAACACTCACACTCTCCTCTTCCGCCGGGGGAGACCTGAGTGTGGGCGCGAACTGGTTGCAGTTCGGTGCGTTCAACGCATCCTCCAGAAAAGTGACGCTGAACGGGACGGCCGCCCAGGACATGTGGGGCACGCCTGTGTTCGATACGCTGGATCTCAACAATGCCGCGGGACTCACCCTGAACGACAATATCCGGGTGAATCAGAAGCTCCGATTCACCGCCGGGAAGATCGCCACGGGGGCGGATACGCTCATCGTGGGTCCGGGAGGTGCTTTTGAGGGGGCGGGGGCGGGGAAGTACGTGCAGGGGAACCTCCGGATGGAGGTCCCGACGGGCACAACCGTGGCGCGGAACTTCGAGATGGGGGATGCGGCGAGCTACGCCCCTGTCAACGTCTCCTTCGCCTCGGTGTCGGCTCCCGGGAGCGTCACGGGCAGGACAGCTCCGGGGGAGCATCCACAGATAGGAAGCTCGGGGCTGGATCCCTCCCGGAACGTGAACCGCACCTGGACGCTGGCCAATCAGGGGGTGGGATTCACGACCTATGACGCCACATTCGGCTTTGTTCCGGGGGATGTGGATGTGGCGGCCAACACCGCCAACTTTGCGGTGAAACGCTACAACGGGGCCTCTTGGAACGGCACGACCACGGGAAACCGCACCTCCACGAGCACGCAGGCAACGGGTGTGACGGCATTCAGCGATTTTGCCGTGGGCGAGGAGCTGACATACACGATCGAGACGATAGTATCGGGGAACGGGACGATTGCGCCTCCCGGGCCCGTAAGCGTGACACACGGTGGGAGCCAGGGGTTCACCATCACGGCCGATCCGGGGAACCACATAGACAGCGTGGTGGCGGGCGGCGTGAACCAGGGCCCTGTGGGGACATACACGTTCACGAACGTGACGGCGAATGACACGATACGGGCGTACTTCTCACCGAATGTCTATACAATCCAGACGATCGTCTCAGGGAGCGGGGCCATTGCGCCTCCCGGGCCCGTAAGCGTTC
>JBAVEL010000071.1:0-4754 GCA_049587715.1 Bacteroidota bacterium | reverse complement strand
CGCCGGCCCGGTCCACGGCCCCGACCTCCGCCCGGACGGGAGTGCCCGTGATGCGGATGTTGTCCTGCCGGCGCAGAAAGCGCCGGGCCCGCGCAAAGGCCAGGTGTACTTCCGTGGCCCGGGATGCCATCAGCCGCGTCGTCACGCCCGGAGCCCCGTTCTGCTCCTGCAGGAGCGTCGGCAAACCCGCAAGCCATGCCGCACACACAACGGGGCCGGCCACATATCCTCCCGTCCCCACCACCACGTCGGGCCCCAGGCGCCGGAGGAGCACTGCGGACTCCGCCACACTGGCCGCCACGAGGAACGGCACCAGCAACAGGGAGAAGCCCGGTTTCCTTGGAATCGGACGCACGCGGATGGCATGGAACGCATATCCGTGCGCCGGCACCACCCGGGACTCCAGCTTCCGCTTCGTTCCCGCGAAGGCAATCCGCGCATCAGGCCGGAGCCGCCGGACTTCCTCCGCAATGGCCAGGGCGGGGAACAGGTGCCCGCCCGTCCCTCCGCCCGCAAACAACAGAGAGGGTGCGCCCTCCTCCCGGCTCACGCCCCCCCCTCCTCCGGGGGCGATTCCCGCTCGGGTGTGACCTCCGCCAGGCGCGGATACAGGCCCGTATGGGAGGAGATGTTCAGCAGGACGCCCACCGCCATGCAGCTGAAGAGCATGGAAGAACCCCCGTAGCTCACGAACGGCATGGGGAGGCCCGTTGTGGGAAGCATCCCCAGCGTCACGCCGGCATGCGCCAGCGCATACAGGACAAGGACGGTCGTGATGCCCGTGGCCAGGTAGCGTCCAAAGGGATCCGGGGCGTGCCGCGCGATCCTCATGCCGCGGATCATCACCAGCAGGAACAGCCCCAGGATGAAGAGCGTCCCCAGCAGGCCGTATTCCTCCCCCACAATGGCAAAGATGAAATCCCCGTAGGACTCCGGCAGATAGAGATCCCTCTGCCGGCTCAGGCCCGCTCCCACGCCCGACAGGCCCCCGCTCCCGAAACCGAGCAGCCCCTGGTAGAGCTGGTATGCGCTCGATGCCTCGGGGCTCCCGCTCAGGAACTCCGTCAGCCGGGCCAACCGGTACTTCGCGCTCACCAGATACACCCCCAGCACCGGAACGGCCCCGGCACAGGCAAGCGCCATGTGGGATGCCCGCGCCCGTCCCACAAACACCAGGACGGCGCTGGACCCCAGGATCATGGCACCGGTGCTGAAGTTGGGCTGCACGAGCACCAGCGCCATCACCGCCGCGATCCAGAGAGCCAGGGGCAGGAACCCCTCCTTCAGATCCCGCACCGCCTCCTGCTTCACGGCCAGCAGGTGCGCAAGGTGGAGGATAAGGGCGTACTTGGCGAACTCCGACGGCTGGAATCCCAGGAACCAGCGCGCCGACCCCTTCACCTCCCCCCCCAGGGCCTTGGTGGCCACCAGGAGAACCAGCGCGCCCAGCAGGACGCGCCGGGAGTATTTTTCATACCAGTGGTAGTCCCGCAGGGTGAACAGCAGGAGGGCCGCAAAGCCCGCCAGCACCCTCAGGATGTGGCTCTCGATGAGGCTCTCCCGCCCGCCGAACCGCTCGGCAGCCCAGGCGGAGCTCGCGCTGTACACAACCCCCAGGCTCGCCATCATGAGCGCGAGCACCGCCACCAGGAGCGTCAGGTCGACGTGATTGCGCCGGAGGGATTCCGTCATGCGAGGCGCCCCACGATATCCTTGAAGCACCGGCCGCGGTGCTCGTAGTTCTCGAACCAGTCGAAGGAGGCGCACCCCGGAGAGAGCAGCACGGTGCTCCCCGGTGCGGCAAGATCGGACGCGCGGCGCACGGCATCCTCCATGTTTCCCGCCTCCTCCACGGGCACCACATCCCGGAACGCCAGCGCCACCTTCCGGGCGGACTCCCCGATGGCCACGATGGCCCGCACACGGCGCCGCACCGGCTCCACCATGCGACCGTATTCGTTCCCCTTGTCCCGTCCTCCCAGGAGGAGCACGAGGGGCCGGGTGAAGCTCTCCAGGGCGCGCAGCACCGCGTCCACATTGGTGGCCTTGGAGTCGTTCACGTACGCCACCCCCCGGATCTCCCGCACGAACTCCAGGCGGTGCTCCACCCCCCGGAAGTTCTCAAGGGTGGCCCGCAGGCTGGCCAGGGGAATCCCGCGTGTGCGCGCGGCCAGCAGGGCCGCCAGGGCGTTGCTGCAGTTGTGCCGTCCCGGTATGCCGATGGCCCCCGCGTCCAGGACCCGCTCCTCCTTCCCCTCCAGGACCAGCACCACGGCTTCCTCCCGCAGGAACGCTCCCGGCGCGGAGGCGCGCTCCGTGCTGAAGGGGAGTTTCCGGATCGCGGCCGGGGCATTCCGCTCCGAGGCGTCCGCCGTCACGGGGTCGTCCGCGTTGTACACCAGCACGTCTCCATCTCCCATGCGGGAGAAGATCCGGGATTTGGCATCCGCATACCGTTCAAAGGAGTTCCCATACCTGTCCAGGTGGTCGGGCGTGATGTTCAGAATCACCGCCACCGCGGGCCTGAATCCGGAGCAGTGGTCCAGTTGAAAGCTGCTCACCTCCAGGATGGCCGTCTCCCGGGGAGACATCGCATCGGCAAAGGAGGAGAACGCCGTTCCGATGTTCCCCCCCACCCGGTGCGGCGCCCGTGCATCGGCGAACATGCGACCCAGCAGCGCCGTGGTCGTGGTCTTGCCGTTGGTTCCGGTCACGGCCACGATCGGGGCCCGGCAGAACCAGGACGCCGCTTCCAGCTCGCTCGCCACCGGAATCCCCCTCCCCAGCGCCTCTCGCACCACTGCGGCATCCGAAGGGACCCCGGGACTCAGAACCACCAGATCCGCCTCCAGACATCCCGGGGAGTGGCCCCCGAATTCGCAGGGGATGTCCGATTCCCTGAAGAACCGCTCCGCCGCCGGGAGCTTCTCCGCGGGGGCCGCCTCCGTCACGAACACCCGGGCCCCCCACCGCCGGAGCAGCAGGGCGGCCGCCGTTCCGCTCCGGGCGGCCCCGATGATGGTGCACCGCTTGTCCCGGACCCGGGAGGCGTCCATCATCCGCTACCTAACCTTGAAGGTGGCCAGGCTCACGATCATCAGGAGCACCGCGGCAATATAGAAACGGGTCACGATCTTGGGCTCGGCCCAGCCCTGGAGCTCGAAGTGGTGGTGGAGGGGGGCCATCCGGAAGACCCTCCGCCCCTCCCCGTATTTCCGTTTCGTGTACTTGAACCAGCTCCGCTGGATGATCACCGAAAGGGTCTCCGCCAGAAACACGCCCCCCAGGGTGGGAAGCAGGAGCTCCTTCTTGATCAGGACGCAGAGGGCCCCGAGGGCCCCCCCCAGGGCCAGCGATCCCGTATCCCCAAGAAACACCTGGGCGGGATAGGCGTTGAACCAGAGGAACCCCAGCGCGGCGCCCACCAGCGCGGCGCAGTAGATCACCAGCTCCCCGTTCCCCCGCAGGAAGGGGATCGTGAGGTACTCGCTCAACACGGCGTTTCCCGAAACGTAGCTCATGACCCCCAGGGTCAGCCCCACGATCCCCACGGTGCCGATCGCCAGGCCGTCCAGACCGTCCGTCAGGTTCACCGCATTGGAGGTGGCCGAAATCACGAACACAACCATCGGAACATACAGCACGCCCAGATCCAGCTCCCGGTTCTTGAAGAAGGGCACCGTCGTGGAGGAGTGCACCTTCCAGAGGTCCGGATCGATCCAGTGCGGGAAGAAATAGATGATCCCCCCCACACAGAGCCCCACCACCACCTGTCCCGTGATCTTGTACCGCCCGATCAGCCCGCGGGGTTTCTTCTTCACCACCTTCAGGTAGTCGTCCAGGAGGCCAACGCCTCCCAGCGCGGCCGTCACAAAAACCATCAGCACCACGTACAGGTTACCGATGTTCCCCCACAGCAGGGTCGGACCCAGGACGGCCGCCAGCACGATCAGCCCCCCCATGGTCGGAGTCCCCGCCTTGGCCAGGTGTGCGCGGGGCGCCTCCACCTTGGCCGCCTCCCCGATCTGCCGCTCCTTCAGGAAGCGGATAACGCGGGGGCCCAGCCAGAACGAAATGACAAGCGCGGTCACCGCCGCGGCGGCCGCCCGGAACGTGATGAACCGCACCAGCCCGAACCCCGGGGGGTGGTACAGTTTCTCGAGGATGTCGAAGAGATAGGTGAGCATGGATTCCTATCCGAAAGGAACGATTGCCTCCCGCAACCGTTCCTGCACGAAGGACACAACCTCCTCCATCCGCATCCCCCGCGACCCCTTCACCAGCACCACATCCCCGGGGGAGATGATCTCGGTGAGCCGCTCCGCCAGGGCTTTCTTCTCCTGGAAGTGCTCCCCCCTGCCTCTGCCGGCCGCGCGGACGGTCGCGCGTGTGTGTGTGCCGAATCCCAGAAGGACGTCGATCCCAAGCCGCGCCGCCTCTCTGCCGGCGCGGGTGTGTTCCGCGGCGGATGCCCTGCCCAGTTCCAGCATGTCCCCCAGGACGGCAATGCGCCGCCCGCGGGCGGCCATGGCGGCCAGGGTCTCCAGCGCCGCCCGAGTGGAGTCGGGGTTGGCGTTGTAGGTGTCGTTCAGGATGACCACCCCTTCCAGGTTCAGCACCTCCATCCGGCGGGAGGCCGGGCGGAATGACTCAAGGGCGGAGGCAATGGCGCGGCGCCCGACGCGGAAAGCCAGGCCGACGGCGGCGGCGGCCAGCGCGTTCCGGGCCTGGTGGATACCCGGAATGCCCAGTGT
>JBAVEL010000070.1:0-26807 GCA_049587715.1 Bacteroidota bacterium | reverse complement strand
GTCCTTGATTGTGTTTGCATCCCGTGGTATCTTGTGGTGTTTTCCACACTTCTGCACCTCACGCCGGAGGCTTCATGCGTCTTCCCGTGCTGTTCCTGAGCGGACTCCTCGCTCTCTCCATGATGGAGGGCTGCATGCAGAAACAACCCGATGCGTCCCCCTCTCCGCTCGCGGCCCGGATCGCGCGCTTCGCCCCTGCCGTGCTCACCTCCGACACCCTCTTTCTGTCCGGGGGGGAGCGGCAGGCTCTGCGGCATCTGGCGGCCGCCGCCCGGATCATGGACACGCTCTATCTCCGCCAGGTCTGGAGCGGCAATGAGGCTCTGCTCCGGCACCTGGAAGCGGACCGCTCCCCCGCAGGGAGGGAACGCCTGGAGATGTTCGCCATTGAGCGTTCCCCCTGGTCCAGTCTGGACGGCGATGAGCCCTTTGTGGAGGGGGTGCCTTCCCGGCCTCCCCACGCCGCACACTATCCCGACGACATGACCCGGGAGGAGTTCGAGCAGTGGCTGGCCTCCTTGAGCGGGGAGGAGCGGGCCCGCGCCACGGGGTTCTTCACGGCCATCCGGCGCGGGCCGGACGGGCGGCTGCGCGCGGTTCCCTACGCCGAGGAATACCGCGGGGCGCTGGAGAGGGCCTCGGCTCTTCTGCGGGAGGCCGCCGCCGCCACTGAGAACGTCTCCCTCCGCCGTTTTCTGGAGCTTCGCGCGGCGGCCTTCCTCTCCAACGACTACTACGAGAGCGACATCGCCTGGATGGACACCGACAGCCGGCTCGAGGTGACCATCGGCCCCTACGAGACCTACATGGACCGGCTCTTCAACTACAAGGCGGCCTTCGAGGCCTTCATTGCGATACGGAACGAGCAGGAGAGCCGCCGTCTGCAGGAGTTTTCCGCCTACCTGCAGGAGATCGAAGACCACCTGCCCCTTCCGTCCCGCTACCGGAATCCCCGCATCGGGGCCTCGGCTCCCATCCGGGTGGTGGATCTGGTGGCCGCCGGCGGCGAGGCCGGAGCGGGCGTCCAGACCGCCGCCTTCAACCTTCCGAATGATGAGCGCGTGACCCGGGAGAAGGGGAACAAGCGGGTCATGCTGAAGAACGTCCAGGAGGCCAAGTTCAACACCGTGCTTGTGCCCATCGCCCGGATTGCCCTGGACTCCTCCCTCCACGGACTGGTGGCATTCGAACCGTTCTTCACCCACATCCTGGCCCACGAGCTGGTGCACGGTCTGGGCCCGCAGGATATCGCCCCGGGGGGAAGGAAGTCCACGGTCCGGCTCGAGCTGAAGGATCGGCATGCCGCCCTGGAGGAGGCCAAGGCCGACATCGGGGGGCTCTTCGCCCTGGGGTACCTGGCGGAACGGGGTGTGTTCCCCCCCTCCGGGGAGCCCGCGCTGTATGCCACATTCCTGGCGGGCATGTTCCGCTCCATCCGCTTCGGCATCCACGAGGCGCACGGGAAGGGCATGGCGCTCCAGTTCAACTACCTGATGGAAGCCGGCGCCATCCGGTACGACCGGGGAACCTTCTCCCTCGACGGGACGCGCATGAAGAAGGCGGTGGCGGATCTGACCGGCATGATCATGACCGTCCAGGCGGAGGGGGACTACGCGGCCGCCGGCGCCCTCCTGGATCGCTACGCCCGGATGACCCCTCCCATGCAGGAAGTCCTGGACCGCCTGGGGGGCATTCCCGTGGACATCAGACCCCGCTATCCTCTGGCGGAGGGGCCGCGGTGAGCCGCCAGACGGATCTGCGGAACAGAATCGTCTGCCTGACGGGGGCAAGCAGCGGCATCGGGGAGGCCTGCGCCCGGGTCTTCGCCCGGGAGGGCGCCTCCCTCATCCTGCTGGCCCGGCGGCAGGACCGCCTGGAACGGCTGGCCCGGGACCTGGAGGGCGCATGGGGCGCGCGCGTCCTGATTTCCCGGCTGGATGTGCGGAACCAGCCCCAGGTGGAGGCCTTCTTCGGAGGTCTTTCCCCCGCCTGGGAGGAGATCGAGGTGCTGGTGAACAACGCGGGGTTGAGCCGGGGGCTGGCAAAGCTCCATGAAGGGGAGCTCCGGGACTGGGAGGAGATGATCGACACCAATGTCAAGGGCCTTCTGTATGTTTCCCGCGCCGTGATCCCCGGCATGGTCCGGCGGAATTGGGGCCACGTGGTGAACATCGGGTCCATCGCCGGGCACCAGGTCTATCCCGGCGGAAACGTGTACTGCGCCTCCAAGTTCGGCGTGACGGCGCTGGGCCGCGGCCTGCGGATGGACCTCCAGGGGACGGATGTCCGGGTCACGAATGTGGACCCCGGCCTGGTGGAGACCGAGTTCAGCCTGGTGAGATACCGGGGCGATGCCGGGCGCGCCGGGAGGACCTATGCCGGCATGCAGCCCCTGACGGGGGAGGACGTGGCGGAGGCCGTGCTCTTCTGCGTGCAGCGTCCTGCGCACGTCAGCGTGGCGGAGATGCTGCTGCTCCCCACGGCGCAGGCCTCGGCCGCCATGGTGCATCGCTCGGGCACCTCATGAGGGGCGTGCGCGGCGTGGGGCGGACCGGCGCGGCCCCTGCTTCGAAGGAGATCTGCGATCATGGAATACGCCTTTCTCGGTAGAACCACGCTCCAGGTGTCCCGGATCGGGCTGGGCGGGCTGGGCTTCGGAGGCCAGTACGGGCCGGTGCGGAAGATCGAGGTCCTGCGCACCGTGCACGCGGCCCTGGAACAGGGGATCACCTACTTCGACACCTCCCCCGCCTACGGGGACGGGGCTGCGGAGAGTCTCCTGGCCGAAGCGCTGGGCCCGGACACCGACCGCGTGGTGATCGCCACCAAGATCGGGGCCGGGACGGTCTGGGAGCTGGGGACGTGGCGGAACAACGACGGACCCACCATCCGCCTGCGCCTGGAATCAAGCCTGCGCCGGCTCCGCCGGGACCGCATTGACATCCTGCAGATCTACGGTCCCGATCCCCATACCCCCCCCGGCGAGACCATGGAGACCCTGCTCCGGCTCCGCCAGGAGAACAAGGTGGGCTTCCTCGGCACCTGTGACGCCGACAGGTCTCACATGCGTGAAGCCCTCCGGTGGGGTCGTCTCGAGATGGTGCAGTCCCCCTACAACCTGCTGGACAGGTCCGCCGAGCGGGAGGTTCTTCCTTTCTGCCGGGCCGCGGGGATGAGCTTCGCCGCCTGCGAACCGTTCTTCTGCGGCCTCCTCCACGGGGAGCTTCACCGCAATGCGGTCTTCGATCTGGCGGACAGGAGGGAGAAGGACCGGCGGTTCCGGGGGGGGGCCTATCGTGCCGCCGTGGAGTCCGTGAACCGCCTGCGCGCCTTCGCCCGGCATGCCGGCATCAGCCTGACGGAGCTTGCCCTTTCCTGGCTTCTGCAGAATCCCCTGGTGGCGGTTGCCGTCTGCGGGGCGCGGAGCCCCGACCACATCCGGGAGATATCCCGCGCGCAAAGGATCTCCCTCACGCCCGACGCCCTGGTGGCCCTGGAGGAGATGACCTCCCCGGCCGGGGCCGGGGTCGCCCTCTGAGGGCGCGGTGACCCCGGACGATCCCTGTCTCTTCCGGGATGAGAACATCCTGCGGCAACTGGAGACCGCCCCCTTCTCCCTCGGCTTCTACACCCTCCGGTTCTACACGGAGAACGGGAAGCCGGTGAACCGGGTGACTCCAGTCCTCGGCGAGTTCTATCTCTATCCCTCCGGCGGGACCCTCCGGGATGCCTCCTTCAACATCGTCTTCTACGATTCCCGGTTCGACACCTACCGCGGTTTCCGCCCCCCGCACCTGCTGAAGCCCTGATGCGCGCCCCCGGGTACCGCAGCAACGCGCGGAAAGCCCCTGTGCCTTGAAACTCTGGGACCGGGTGAGTAGATTCCCTCCGTCTGGCGCCGGCGTGCGCCGCACACCCTGAGAGGGGAACGCCCATGACCACCTTTGCTCCGACGGCATCCAAGTTCATGACCCTTGAACGGCACATCATCGAGGGGGAACACCGGCACCCCGGCGCCACGGGCGAGTTCTCGGGACTCCTCCACGCCCTCTCCCTTGCCGCCAAGCTTGTGTGGAGGGAGGTCAGCAAGGCCGGGCTGGTGAACATCCTGGGCCGAACGGACCGGATGAACGTGAGCGGGGACGTGGTGAAGAAGCTGGACGAGTTCGCCGACGAGACGATCTTCAAGGCCATGGACCACGGCGGACATGTCTGCGTCATGGCCTCGGAGGAGAACGAGGACCTGCTCCACATTCCGGCCGACTATCCGCACGGAAAGTACTCGCTCCTCTACGACCCCCTGGACGGATCGAGCAACATTGACGCCAATGTCACGGTGGGCTCCATCTTCTCGGTCTTCCGCCGGGTCACTCCCTCGGGACGCGGGTCCCTGGAGGATGTGCTGCAGGTGGGAGCGCGGCAGGCGGCGGCGGGCTACGTCCTGTTCAGCTCCAGCATGATGTTCGTCTACACGACCGGGCGGGGGGTCCACGGTTTCACGCTGGATCCGTCGGTGGGGGAGTTCCTCCTGTCGCACGAGAACATCCGCATCCCCCCCGAGGGGGCAATCTACAGCGTGAACGAGGGGAACTACGGCCGCTGGGAGCCCGGCATGCGCGGCTTCGTGGACTATCTGAAACAGGAGGACCCGTCCACGGGTAGGCCCTATTCGGCGCGGTACATCGGTTCCCTGGTGGCCGACCTGCACCGCACCCTGCTCTACGGAGGTGTCTACTGTTATCCCGGGGACGCGAAGAACCCCGAGGGGAAGCTCCGCCTCATGTACGAGGCGAACCCTCTGGCGTTCATCATGGAGCAGGCCGGCGGCAGGGCCTCCGACGGGAGAAGGCGGATTCTGGAGATCCCCCCCGGGAGTCTGCACCAGCGCTCCCCCCTCTTCATGGGGAGCCCCCGGGAGGTGCTGCTGGCGGAAGAGTTCCTGGCCGGCAGGCGATAGGGAACACTCAGCGGAGCCCGGCCGCCTTCTCCCTCGCCCTGGGCGCATACGGGCTGGCGGGGTACCGGGTCGCCAGGAGCTCGAAGGCGGCCCGGGCCGAGGCCCGGTCCCTCAGCCCCAGGTGGCAGTTCCCGATCATCATCTGGGCGTCGTCCGTCTTCTCCGAGCGTGCGAAGCCGAGCACCGCGTCGAACTCGCCGAGGGCCTCGCGGTAGCGTCCCATCCCGTAGTAGGATTCCCCCATCCAGTAGCGGCAGTTGTCCGCAAGGCTCTCTCCGATGCCTCCCTTCAGCAGGGCGTCAAAGGCGGCGGCGGCTCCGGCGAAGTCGCGGCGCCGGTACTGCGCATAGGCCGCGGCATAGGCGGAGGAGAAATCCGCCGGGGGAGGGGGGGGCTTGGGGGCCGCCAGGGCCTCGTTCAGGCGCATCTCCAGCTCGGCGGCGCGTGCGTTCAGACTCCTGTTCTCGGAGGTGAGGGAAAGGATCTGCTGCTGCAGCCGGGTGTTGGCCGCGCCGAGGCTGTCGGCCCGGAACTCCAGGCGGGTGAGCGCGACGGGGCTCACCGGCGGGGGCCAGGAGGAGTCCATGCTCTCTTCCACGGTCCCGCATCCCGCCAGGAGGAACGCAAGGAGAAGACCCGCCGCGCGCAGGCGGCCGGCGGAGCAAACCTCTGGAGGGGTACGCATGGCTGGTCCTTCCGTATGGTGAACACGCAGGCGCAATGTCGCAAACCGCCTTTCCAAAGTCAAGAACGCAACGGACGGTCCTCGCGGAGAACGGACTTCAGATGGCCGACGAGCCGCCGCGCAATCTCGGCCACCAGAAGATCCGGCACCCCGTCCGGATGTCTGGACTGCAGGCGCATGTCGCAGATCTCGTTCACGTAGTCCACCACCACGAATGTGCCCGCCGCACTCAGGGCGATCTCCGTGGAGAAGAAGTCCAGCCGGCAGACCTCCCGTATTTTCCGGGTCAGCGTCACAAGAGGGCGCAGGCCGTGCCCGGCCAGGTCCTGCCGCGTGGCCATCGCATAGATGTGGGTCTGGTCGTCCCACCAGCAGGGGAACACATGGTCCGCGGCGTAGAAAACCCGGAACCACCCCTTCCTCCCTCCGCACGGGGCCGGGAGGATCTTCTCCTGGAGCAGGTACTTGTCGTTCTTGTGATGCTGGCGTGATTCGATGACGTCCTTCAGGGTTTCCGCGCCCGTGATGACCCCCACCCCTCCTCCCGTGGTGTTCGCCGGTTTGATGATAAACGGGCGCCCCAGGCGGGCCAGATCCGTGAGGGTCAGCTCCACTTCGCGTTTCTTGCTGTAGGGAGAGATGATGATGGTGTAGGGCACATGCACCCCGCGGGTCAGCAGCTCCAGGTGCATCGTGGCTTTGTCGGCCGCATACTGCACGAGTTCGGGGGGATTCAGATGGACGATGTGCGTCTTCCGGAGATGACGGACCAGCGGGATGAAGTTCTCGTCGGACTCCGAGGCCCGGTCCAGAAGGGCTCCGAAGCTCAGCTCCCCGCGCTGCAGGCGCCGGAGGGTCTCGTGGGTGTTGTGGTGGGAGATGGAGTAGAACAGGAGGCGGTGGTGGTGTGCCTGCTGCCGGAGTATCTCCATGAAATCCCGGTCATGCTCCCAGTCCCAGGCAACCGCAAGGTCAAAGTGATCGGTCACGAATGCGGCGAACTCGGTTGAACGGATCAGGATACCCAAAAGGGGGGCGCAAGTCAAGCCGCCGTCCCCGGTTGTGCTTCTCTTGGTGAATGGGTATATTTTCCCCATGAGACGCACACAGCGCATGAGGGCGGGAAGATCCGCGCGGATGATCCTCCTTGCCGCGGTTCTCTCGGCTCTGGGGGGCTGCGCGGGCCCGGGGGAGAGCGGCCGGCCCGATGCCGGACGGGGTGGGGAGGGCCTCCCTTCCCCGGCCCGGGACAAGGCCCTCCAGCACTTCATCGACGGGACCGTCTACGAGATGCAGGGGGACTTCGCGAAGGCAGTGATCGAATACCAGGAAGCCCTCCGCGCCGAGCAGGGGGCTGCCGTCTATTTTGCCCTTGCCCGCTGCTACGCGGGCCTCGGGAAGCACGGCCTGGCCGTGGAGTCCGGCCGGGAGGCCGTGCGGCTGGACCCCGACCGCCTGGAATACAGGCGGGGCCTCGCCGAGGCATGCGTGGAGGCGATGGACCTGGAGGCCGCCGAAGCCGAATACGCCGCCATTCTCGGCCGGGACTCGGGGGATGCCGACGCGTGGCGGGGCCTGGCCCGCATCTACCAGGGCCGCAATCCGCTCAAGGCCCTGGCGGCATACACGCGCATCGCCGACAGGTTCGGGCCTGATTGGGATGTCCTGATGCGGATGGCGGAGATCCAGAACTCCCTCGGTCTGTTCGCCGAAGCGGCCGGGGCCCTGGGCCGAATGCTGGAGCTGGATCCCGGGAACCAACCTCTCCGGTACGAGCTGGCGCAGGCCCACGCCCGCGCCGGGAACTTTGATACCTCCCTGGCCCTCCTGGGGGATCTCACCCGAACAGACCCCGACAATCCCCGCTACGCGGCCGACAGGGCGGAGGTTCTGATCCGGCAGAAGCGGTATGGAGAAGCCGCCGGGGAGTTCCGGGCGATCCGGGGCGCGGACTCCTCGGCCCTGGATGCACGGATCCGCGTTGCCGAGCTCTTCTATGCGCAGGCGGAGGAGGACAGCACGCTGGCCCCCGCCGCGGAATCCCTCTGGACGGCCGTTGCCGCCGGCCATCCCCAGGACTGGAGGCCCCACTGGTTTCTGGGAGCGGTGGGGTCGCTCACCGGCAACGATTCCCTTGCCATTGCGGGCTTCGGCCGGGTCACCAGGCTTGCGCCCTGGAACCCCGACGGCTGGGTGTCTCTGGCCTCCCTGTTCCTGAACCGGGAGGATCACGCCGGCGGGGCTCGCGTGCTGGAGGAGGCGGCCCGGAACACCCCGGAGGACTTCCGCGTCCAGTTCCTCCTGGGGGTGGCCTACAGCCGGATGGGCCTCTCCGCCGAAGCCCTCCTGCCTCTGGAGCGGGCCCGGGCGCTGGACCCGCAGGATGTGAATCCGCTCATCCAGCTCGCCCTCGTCTATGATGCCATGGGCCGCGCCGACAAGACCGATCCTCTCTATGAGGAGGCCCTCCGGATCGAGCCGGACAACCATCTGGTGCTGAACAACTACGGGTACAGTCTGGCGGAGCGGAACATCGATCTGGATCGCGCCTACGCCATGGCCCGGAAGGCCCTGGATGCGCAGCCGGAGAACCAGTCGTATCTGGACACCATGGGCTGGGTCTGCTACCGCCGGGGGAAGTACAGGGAGGCGGAGCAGTATATCCTGCAGGCCATCGCACGGGGAGAGGCGGGCGCCGTGCTGTATGAGCACCTCGGCGATGTGTACTTCATGATGGACCGGCCCGGCGATGCTCTGGAGCAGTGGCGTGCGGCCCTCCGGCTGGATGCGGAAAACGCCGGGCTCCGGGAGAAGATCCGGCGCGGCTCTCTATGACGCGCCCTCTGGTGGCCCGGACCCTTCCCTGGGGCCTTGCCTTCCTGCTGGCGGCCTGCGCCTCCGCCCCCCCTGCGGTGGTTCTGGATACACGGGCCACCTCCGCCCCGCTCCTCCTCGACATGGTCCGCCGGGAAACCGCCCGGCTGGTGTCCCTCTCGGGGACGGGGAGCGTGAGCTTCGACAGCCCGGAGCTGTCGGGAGGCGCGGCCTTCCGCTCTTCCCTCCGGCGTCCTGATTCCCTGCTGGTCCGCCTGGAGGGCCCCTTCGGGCTGGATGTGGGCACCCTTTTTCTGAGCTCCGGCCGCTACCTCGTGTACAGCAGCCTGGAAAACAAAGTGATCACGGGCACGCCCCGGACGGCGGAGGATCTCCCGCTTCCATTCCGGCTGACCTACGAGGAGATCGTGGGCGTCTTTGCAGGGCTGCTGCCCGCCCCCCCGACGGAAGCGGATCTCTCCCTCTATGAGGTGGAGGAGGGGATGTTCCGTCTGGCGACCGCCTGCGGCGGAGGCACCTGCGAGTACTGGGTGGACCCCGCGGCGATGCTTGTGGCCCGCATGGTGCGGAAGGACGCGGCGGGTGTCCCCCTCATGGAAGCCGAGTGCGGGGCCTTCCTCCGGGAAAACGGGGCCACCGCCCCCCGCCGCATTGCGGTCCGCTTCCCCGGTCAGGGACGGTCCCTCACGGTCCGGTACAGTGCGCTCGCCCTGAACACGCCGGATGTTTCCTTCTCCTTCTCCATTCCTGAAACGGCGGAAATCATCCGGCGGTGAGACATGCCCTCCTTCTCGGGCTCTTCCTCCTGGCGCGTGCCGCCGGGATCTCCTCCCCCCAGGATGAGATACGGAAGAAACAGGCGGAGCTCCAGACCCTCCGCGACCAGATCAACCGCTTCGAGCAGAAGATCCGGGATCGGCAGAAGAATGAGAAGGCCACCCTGGAGCTCCTGGACAGCTACGACCGGAAAGCCACCCTGCTCCGCCGGCTCATCGGCAAGCTCCGTGCGGAGGAACAGGCCCTCCGCCGTGACATCGAGCTTGCGCAGGCGGAGCTGGACCGTCTGGGGTTGCAGTTCCTGTCTCTGAGGGATCAGTTCGGCAGATATGTGCGTGCGGTCTATACGGCGGGCCGGGACCGGGACGTGGAGCTGCTGCTCAGCTCCCGGTCCGTGAACCAGTTCTCCGTGAGGGCCGAGTACCTCCGGCGGTTCACGGATCAGCGGCGCAGGGACGCCCGGCGGCTGACGGGGAAGAAGACCGAGATCGAGGAACGCCAGGCCGACCTGCAGCGCCAGCTCTCTGCGGAGCGCCGGGTCCTGGCCGAGAAGGGGGCGGAGGAGGACCGCCTCCGCCGGCTCACGGACGAGCGGAGGGACATTCTGTTCGGCATCCGGAAGGACAAGAAGGCCTTCCAGCGGGAGCTGGACAGGAAGACGCAGGCGGCCCGGCAGCTTGAGAACCTGATTTCCGGCCTCATCGAGGCCGACCGGCTCCGCCGGGAGAAGGAGACCCGCGACCGGGCCCTGCCCCGGCCCCCGCCCGCCGGAGGCGCCTTCGCCGAACGGAAGGGACGGCTCCGGTGGCCGGTTGCGGAGGGAGGAGTCGTGGCGCGCTTCGGAAACCAGCGCCACCCCACCCTCAAGACGGTAACCCAGAACAGCGGCATCGACATTTCCGTCAAGGCGGGCACACCCGTGCGCAGCGTGGCGGAAGGGGATGTCTCCACCATCTGGTGGCTCCCCGGCTACGGGAACCTGGTCATCCTGGACCACTCCGGAGGGTACCGCACCGTGTACGCGCACCTCTCCGAGATCGGGGTGAGCGAGGGACAGCGGGTGAAGGAGGGCGATGTGATCGGGGCCAGCGGCGAATCCCTGGAAGGGCCGCGGCTCCATTTCGAGCTCTGGAAAGACAGGGAGAAACAGAACCCCGAACACTGGCTCAGCCCTCCGTGAACCGACGCCTCCTCCTTGTCTGTCTGCTCCTCTGTCTGGGCGCAACGGCGCCCGCCCTCCTGCTCGCCCCTCTGTTCCATCCGATGGAATCCCGTCTCGCCGCCCTGCAGGCGGATCTGCGCGGCCCCCGGCTCCCGGATTCCTCCATTGTGCTTGTCACCATTGACAACAGGGCGATCCGCACGCTGGGCTGGCCCGTCCGGAGGAACTTCCATGCTCTCATGCTGAACGCCCTTGCGGATCTGGGTGTGCGCACTGCAGCAATGGAGCTCCTGTTCGAGGATCCGCATCCCGACTACCCGGAGTACGACACTCTTCTCGCTTCCGTCATCCGGACCTCGGCGAATGTCGTTCTGGCCTGCTCCTTTGAGGAGGTCTCGGATGACTCCCGCCGGGGAAAGACACCTCACATGCCCCTTCCTCTCCTTGCCGCAGGGGCTGCAGGGGTGGGTCACCTGAACGTGGGGGAGGAGGGGGCGGTTCCCCTCCTTGTCGGCTCCGGCTCCCGGGAAGTCCCCGCTTTCGGGCTGGAGGCGGCCCGTGTCTGGGCGGGGCCTTCCCGCATCCCGCTTCCCTCCGACCCTGCTCCCCTGGTGGATCTGCCCGATCCCTCCCTGGTGCCGGCCTATCCCTTTCTGGAAGTCCTCCGCTCCTACGACGCCCTCCGATCGGGAGGAAAGGGAAGCGTCCCCGTGGAGACCCTTGAGGGGAAGCTGGTGATGGTGGGTGTCGTGGGGGAGGGGCGGAGTGTGTTCCTGAACCTGCCGGGCCGCCCCGGGATTCCTTCCCTCTATTTCCACGCGGGGGTGGCCTCAAACGCCCTCGGCCGGGGCTTCCTCGGGGAAACAGGGGTGTTCTGGGGCGCTGTGGCCGCGCTCCTTTCGGCTCTCGCATCGGCCTTCGGCGTGCTGGGTCTCCGCCCGCCCCTCCACCGCCTGGCGGTTCCCGCCTCAGCCCTCGGGGTGCTTGTTCTCTCGCACATCCTGTTCCGCGAGGCTTCCATGGTGCTTCCCGTTCTTCCCTCTCTGGCAGCCGCCGTGGCGGCGGGTTCGGGGGCGCTTGTCTTCCGGCACAGGGGAACCCGGGCCGCCCTGGACCGGCTCCACAGGGAGAGGGATGAAGCCGCCGCGCGGCTCCGGGATCAGGAAGCCCGGGTGGCGGTGCTGGAGGGAGAGCTTGCCGAGGTCCGTTCTGCGGACCGTGCGGCGGAGCTCCAGGTGCGGATCCGGGAATCCCGGAAGGAAATCCGCGCCCTGCAGGAACAGAGTGGCGATCTGGAGGCGTACCCTCCCGGGGGGGAGGCCTCCATCGCCCCCGCCCGTCTGGAGGGACTCGTCTATTCCCCCGGGGGGAGCATGCGCGAGGTGGCCGCCTTCGCCGGGAAAATCGCCGCCAGCACCGCGCCCGTCGTCATCACGGGAGAGAGCGGGACCGGAAAGGAGCTCGTGGCCCGCGCCCTGCACATCCGGAGCGGGCGATCCCCGGGACCGTTCGTGGCTGTGAACTGCGGCGCCCTGTCCGAGACCCTTCTGGAGAGCGAGCTCTTCGGGCACGAGAAAGGGGCCTTCACCGGGGCCGTGCGGGAGAAGCCGGGCCGCTTCGAGCTGGCCCACGGCGGCACCATCTTCCTGGATGAGATCGGGGAGGTGAGCGAGGCGTTCCAGGTGAAGTTGCTCCGGGTTCTGCAGGAGGGGGAGGTGGAGCGCGTCGGGGGGACATCCCCCATCCGGGTGGATGTGCGGATCCTGGCCGCCACCAGCAGGGACTTGAAGGAACAGGTGCGTGCGGGGGGATTCCGGGAGGATCTCTACTACCGCCTGAACGTGCTCACCATCCACATTCCTCCCCTGCGGGATCGCCCCGAGGACATCCCGTTGCTGGTGGACCACTTCCTGGGGAAAGAGGGGGGGCGGCTGGGCATCTCGCGCACCGCCATGGAGGCCTTGGTACACTATCGCTGGCCGGGGAACGTACGGGAGCTGGAGAGCGCCGTCCGGAGGGCGGTGCTCCTTGCCCTTGCAGAGCAGCGGGGGATGATTGCCCTGAAGGACCTGCCCCGGGAGGCGGCCTCCGCCCTGGGGGATGCCGTGCCGCTGGAGGAGCAGATTCTGGCATCGGTCCGGGCCCTGGGATTCTCCCGGAGCGCGGTCACCCAAACGGCCGGAGAGCTGGGAGGGCTGAACCGGGGCACGGTGGCCGAGTACCTGCGGGGAGAGCTCCTGAAGGCCTTCGTGGAGCAGAGGTTCGACCGCCGCCGGACTGCCCGGCTGGTCTCCCTTTCCGCCGACGGGGAGCTTCTGGAGCGGGTGGAAAGACGGCTGGAGGAGTACCTCGCCAACATCGCCTCGGTGGTGGATTGCACCCGCCCCTGGGAGGAAAGCCGGCCCCTCCTCCGTTCGAAGATGAAAAACCTCCCGCGGAAGTATCATCCGTTCCTGGAACAAACCGCCGAGGCGTACTTCCGTGGACTCTGGAAACCACAATCCTGAATGCGTCCTTGGATTGCGGGAGCCGGGCGCTTCCCGCACTTCTCCCCGTTTCCCCCGCACTTCCCGGGGCCTGACCCCCGTGCCCCATCCCTGTATTTGCCTCCCTGGGGCCCGGATCGGGGCCCCGCGCTTGCGGGAACCCGTGGCATGGAGATTGCACACCGCCCGACATATCCGCTGCAGGCTTCCGTGGGCTGGTTCGCGGCGGACCTTGAGCGGGACATCCCGATTCACAACATAAGGAGATGCACCATGAAACAACCCTTCCTCTTTGCGGCCGCGGCCCTGGCGGCCGTCCTGCTCATCCTCCCCGGCTGCAGCAAGGATGAGACAACGGCCCCCGTGACCGATCCCGAGGATCAGCTCTACGGATCGGCCCAGACCGACCAGCAGTTCTTCCAGCTTTTCGCGCAGAACGACGAGTTCTTCGCCACCGATGACATCACCATGGACGACGGGGAGCAGCCCCTCCCGATGGGGGACGACATCCTGCCCCGTGCGCTCACTCCCATCCATCCCTTCCGCTGGGCAAGGTTTATCCGGACCTTCAGCCGGAACGTGAGCCTGGACTCCGTCACGGTGGACTCCCTTGCGTATCTGAGAATCACGAAGACCTGGGAGGGAACCCTCTTCATTGCCGCCTCCTACAGCGACACCGCCACAACTCCCGACACGGTGATCCGGAAGCCCTTCAGCACCACCTCTCAGAAGCGCTTCATCTTCAAGCGGATCGGCGCCGGCGCGGTCATCTGGCGGAACTGGAGGAGGATTGCGGTCTCCCTGGTGGCCGGCGGGACCACGGGGGGAACCGACATTGCTCTGAACGCCCTCACATTGGTGGTGGACCGGAACGGCAGCCGGGACAGCGTGACCGTGACCGATCCCCTGGCCACCTTCCGCCGGTTCCGGATTCTGAACCAGCCCCAGCCCAATCCGGTGCTTGAGATTGACGGGGGGCGGGAGGTGACAGTGCGCGTGACGCTCACCAGCGCCGATCCCGACACCGACATCGTGCTGCTCCGCTACGGCTACACGCCGGACCGCCTGCACCGCCACCGGGTCCGGATGTTCCTGCGGGAGCAGACATTGAACGGCAGCACGTGGACGCGCGTCTACGAACGTGCGTTCCTGATGCACTTCCGCCGCGGGGTCTTTACGGCGACGGTGGACGCGCACACGCACAGCACGCTCTTCGATGATCAGGCCGCCGTGGCATGCTCCTTCTGGGGTATGCCCTACAGGGTGCTCCAGTAGGGGATTCCGCCGCACGCGGGCCCTCCCCCCGGGGGGCCCGGGTGCCGGCCCCCGGGGGGCGGCTCTCTTATGCGGCATCAGGTGCGGACTCCGATCGTGAGGCGTGCGGCGATGCGAAAGCTCTCTCTTCTTCTTCCCTTCCTGCTGGCCTGGGCCGGGTGCCGGGAGCCGGCGGATGTGGTGCTTCCGAAGGGCGATGCGGATCTGGCCCTGGAAGCCCTGGCGATGCCGGATGCGGACTATGCGGCCGTTTCGCTTGACTCTGCGGGGGTGCTCCCGGGCGACCAGTTCCGGTTTCCGGGGAGCCTCACGATTGTCCGTGTCACGCACGACGACGGGCAGACGGTCCGCATGGGGGCCTTCTCCCGCGTGCTCTTCGAGAACCGGAGCCGGGAGATCCGCTACCTTGGAAAGCGGTACGGATTTCACGGCATCGATCTGGGGGAGCTGCGCCTGAACGGCACCCCCATGGCCCGGCTTCCCCACCGCATCCGGATCCGGCGGAGTCCTGCCCCCGACAGCCTCCTCGTGGGAGGAGTGGAGTACCTGGCCGACCTCAGGAACGTGTACCGTCCCCGCGCCCTCTACACATGGGCTGCGGACTCTCCCGATTCCCTGTCTCCGTTTGAGGTCTCCATCGGGTCTCCCGATGAGCTGGCGGTGCTTTCCCCGGCGGGGGGGAGCATTGTGGAGCGGAACCGTCCCCTCCCGCTCCGCTGGACGGGGTCGGGGCCGATGCTCCTGGTGGTAAGCGGGTTCGACCCCGCCACACGCGAGGTGCGGCCCCTGTTCCGGGCCTTCTCGGCCCAGGGGGGAGGGAGCGCCCTTCTGGCTTCCCGGTTCCTCCGGCTCCTTCCCCTGGAGCGGTTCCGGTACTACGTCTTCACCTTCCTTCTGCTGAACCGGGACGAGTCCTTCTCGGTGGGGGGATTCGAAGGGAGAATCCTGGTGCAGGCGGCTTCGGTGTACAACAGCTACGTCGAATTGCGATAGGTGCCCCTCTGCAACCGCGCCGGGTGTGGCGGCTGATCCTGTGTGCCGCCGGAGGTGTCCCCCTGATGGTCGGGCATCCTTCTCCCTGCCAGACCCTCTTCAGCCCCCGTGTGGCTGCGGTGGCGGCCGCAGGCCCGCTGGTGCGCGACGTGCGGGGTTTTGACACCAACCCGGCGGCTCTGGCGTGGACCGCCCAGTGGGACGTGTGCAGCTCCACCTGGCTCTCCCCCCGGGGGGGAGAGGGGGGATTCGTGTTCGGGGGTGTTTCCCTGGGTTGCCCCATCCCCGGCGGACACGGGGCGGGTATCCAGTATACTCCCGGCTCGGCCATCGGCTTTGTGCTGCCCGCTTCGATCACCCTGCCGGATTCCTCTCCCGTGGCCGCCGACTGGCGGGTCTCCTATGAAGAGCCCTTCGCAGCCGGCTATGCCCTCCGGCCTGCGGAGGATTTTGCGGCAGGCGTGGGGGTCCGCCTGCGGTCGGTCCGGACCGCCGACACCCGCTACAGTCTGGTGGAAGGGGAGAGCACCCGCACCATCACCGCCTCCATGGTGGAGGAGCGCTTCGATCGCTGGCTTCTGGATGTGGGCCTCCAGTGGAAGCCCACAAAGTCCTGGGTCTTTTCCCTCGTGGGGAGAAACCTGGCGGGTGCGGGCCCCCGTGGGCCGGAAGGGGAACAGGAAGCATTCATCCTTCCCGAAGAGCGGCATCTGGAAGCGGGGGCGGCGTTCACCTGGGGGAGTTCGGTGACGGCCGCCTGGGAAGTGAGCACGGGAGGGACCGCCGCCTTCGGGGCGGAGGTTTCTCCCGGCTCCGTGCTGCGCGTGCGCGGGGGCGCCTACCTGGATGGGGCATCCTCCCCCTTCCTCCATGCTCTGGCCGTCGGGGCGGGGGTGTCCCTGGAGTTCCTGGATGCGGATATCTCCTACCTCTACTTCCTGGACCGGAGGAACCGGACGGGGAAGGCCGAACCCGGTGCATTCGATCCGGCGAGGATCGCCGCCGTGGACCTGAACGGATTCACACGCGACCGTCTGTCCCTTGCCCTCCGCGCCCGCATCAGTCCCGGCAGGGAGGGGAGTGTGCGCATCGAAGGCGTCAGGATTCTGAGGGAAGTGTATCCCTCCTCCTCCCGGATCCTTGCCTGGAGTCCCCTGGGGAACGTGGCCATCCGGAACGTCGCCGCCCGGCCGGTCCTGGCCAGGGTGCGCTTCATGGCGGACCCGTTCATGGACGGGCCCACGGAGACCGAGGCGGTCTCCCTTCAGCCGGGTGAGTCTCGCGAGGTCGCCTTTACGGCGGTGTTCAACGAGCGGCTCCGGGAGCTTCCCCGCCGCACGGTGGGGGAGGGAACGGTGGCGGTGAGCTCGGGGCCCGCCGGAACCGAGGACGACCGGGCGACGGTCGCCCTCCTTCTGTACGGCCGGAATGACTGGGACGGAGATGCCGCTTCCCTCCGCCATTTCGTGACGACTGATGATCCGGCCGTCCTCCGCACCTCCCGTGGCGTCCTGGGGGAGCGGAGGGACTCCCTGGAGGGGGTTCCCTCCCTCCTGCGGGCATTCCGCACGGCGGAGCTTCTGTTGGACGCGTTTGCCGGCCGGCTGCTCTATGTGGCGGATCCGGCGCGGAGAGCCGACTACGTGCAATATCCTTCGGAAACCCTGGAGCTGGGGGGTGGGGACTGCGACGATCTGACCGTCTGCTTTTCCTCCCTCCTGGCCAGCGTGGGCATCTCCACCGCATTTGTGGATGTGGTGCCTCCGGACCGCCCCCAGGAGGCCCACCTCTTCCTGCTTTTCGACACGGGCGTTCCCGCCCCGGCAGGCCCATCGGTGGCGGCCAATCCGAAGCGATATGTCGTCCGGCCGAATCCCCGGGGGGAGGAGACCGTCTGGGTGCCCGTGGAGACCACCGTGCTCGGGATGGGATTCCAGGAGGCCTGGTCGGCGGGGGCGCAGGAGTACTTCGACGCGGTGGAGCTGGGCCTGGGCCTTGTGCGCGGGTGGGTCCGGATTCTGGATGTGAACTGACAGAAGGAGGCGTTGCCATGAGGGCTCTTCTGGCTGCGGGGCTTCTGTTCGGGGCGGTGGATGCCGCGCCGGGGACCGAGGCATGGGTGCGGAGCGTGTCGGGTGATGTGCAGGTCCGGCGCGGCGTGGCGGAGGAGTGGAGCGATGTACGTGCGGGCGACACCCTGGGGGCGGATGCCACGCTTCGCACGGGGACGGGGAGCGGCGCGGTGATTGCGGCCCGCCGGGAAGGGGCGGGGCCGGTTCTCTCCCTCCCTCTTCCCGCCGAGACAATGCTGGATGTGTCGGATCTCCGCCGGCTTTCCCCCGAGGAACTCATGCTGAAGCTGGCGATGGAACGCGTCCGGTCATCCCCCTACGAATGGAACCAGGAGGAGCTGCGCGTCCCCCGATCCACGGTGGTGCACGGACCCGACCGTCTGTCGGGGCCGGCCCTGGCGGCGGAGGATGCGCGGGTGGGGTGGATGCTCCTGAACGGAGCCCGGGCGCTCTTTGCGGGGGGCTTCTACTCCACCTGCGCCCTCAGGACTCTGGAGGTTCTCCGGCGCTACCCTTCCCTGGGGTCCGACTTCGGCGCCAGGTATCTGGCGGCGGAGGCCCTGGAGAGGGCGGACCTCCTGAGGGAGGCGGTGGCGGAGTACCTGCAAGCCGCCCGGCTGGAGTCTGCCACCGACCAGGAGCGCTCCCGGGCGGGCGCCCGGGTGCGGTATCTGAAGAAGTCCCTGGGGGACTGACCCCGGGGTGTAGGATCTTCCTTTCCGACCCCCTGCCCGGGCATCCCCCCTCCAGGCCCCCCCTTTCCTGTCCGCCTTTTGGGGGTTTTCCATCCGAAGGGTGGCACGGAAGTTGCAAAATTCCCACGGAATGGCCATCTTCCGACTCGCTGGGAAGCCGCTCCGCCGCCGGGGGGGGGGCGGGATATCCGGGCGAAGCGGTCGTCTGAAGAAGGAAGAGAGAGATCATGCCGAAGGTCACGGTGGGCCTGCCCGTTTACAACGGGGAGCAGTTCCTGCGCCAGGCGGTGAATTCCATCCTGGGACAGACCTTCACGGATCTGGAGCTGGTCATCTTCGACAACGCCTCCGCCGACGGAACCGAGTCCATCTGCCGGGAATACGCGGCGCGGGATGCGCGGGTGCGCTATTACCGGAATGCCGCCAACCTGGGCGCGGGACGGAACTACAACCTCACCTTCGAGCACGCGGCGGGGACCTACTTCAAGTGGGCCGCGCACGACGACTATCTGGCTCCCGACTTCATCAGGGTCTGCCACGATGTCCTGGAGCGGAACCCGGATGCGGCCCTTGCCTTCTCCCGCATGGTGGACGTGGACGAGGAGGGGAAGGTGGTGGCCTCGAAGCCCAAGAGCGCCCTTCCCCGCTCCGAGAGGGGCGGACACCCCGTGCGGCACATCCGGTTTCACCGGCTGATGCAGCTCGACTATGACGTGGAGGAGATCTTCGGACTCGTCCGGTCCGATCTTCTCCGAAGGACGAAGCTCTTTCTGAACTACTCCGATTCCGACAGAACGCTGCTGGCGGAGCTTGCGCTCTACGGGACGATCCACGAGGTTCCCGAGGTGCTCTTCTTTCACCGGGTGCACCCGGAGAGCTCCGTGAAGGTTTTTCCCACCCGGGAGGAGCGGATGGCCTGGTTCGATCCCCGCCTGGCGGGGAGGACCGTCTTCCCCCGCCATCGCCAGATTCTGGAGTACTTCCGCGTCCTCTGCCGGGTTCCCCTTTCCGCCGGCGACCGCCTCCGCTGCGCGGCCCACGTGCTGGACTATGCGCGCGGGCAGCGGGGAGCCCTCCGGAGCGAGGTCCGGAAGGCCTGGCGGCGGCGCTTCGGCTCATCCGCACAGAGGACCGCGTCATGAGCTCCCCCCCCAAGCCGGCCGTTGTTATCAGCGCGGTCATCCCCACATACAACCGGGCCCGGACGGTCGTCCGCGCGGTGCAGAGCGCCCTCGCCCAGACCCGTCCCCCCGATGAGATCATCGTGGTGGATGACGGCTCCCGGGATGAGACGGCATCCGTGCTGGAGGAGTTCGCACCCCGCATCCGGCTCATCCGGCAGGAGAACGCCGGGGCCTCGGCGGCCCGCAACCGCGGGGTCCGGGAGGCCGCGGGGGACTGGATTGCTTTTCTGGACTCGGACGACCTCTGGGAGGGGAGACACCTGGAGCGCATGGCGGCCGCCATAGGGGGCACCGGGGGCCGGGCGCGTTTCTACTTTGCCGACTGCCTCCGGCCTCCCGAGCGGGGAGGCGGCGGACTCTGGGAGTTCTGCGGGCTCCGTGTGGAAGGGGCGTGGCGGCTTGAGGAAGACGCCTCCGCCTGGGTGATGATGGACTGGCAGCCGATGCTCCTCCAGGGGAGCGTCTTCAGCCGGTCGGCCTACCTCGCGGCGGGGGGGCTGCTCCCCTCCGTCAGGATCCGGCACGACAACCACATCTTTCTGAAGCTGGGTCTGGGGGGATGCGCTTGCGCGGTGGCCGGCTTCGGGGTGCGGCAGACCTACGACGGCGGCCAGGACGACCACCTCTCCCTCCCCTCGGGAAAGAACATGCTTCCCTTCTGGATGGACACCGCGATCTTCAACCGGGATCTGCTCCGGACGGTGGCATCCCTTCCTCCCCGCCATCGCCGCGTGCTGAAGCGCCGCCTTGCGGAATCCTACCGCACTCTCTCCCGCATCGCCCGGCGGCGGAGAGACATCCCCCGGAGTGCGGGCTATCTTCTCCGCTTCGCCCTGGTGCGGGCGGGGTTCACGCTCTGAGAGTGCCCCCTCGCCGGGCGCACACCCCGGCGGTGGAGCGTCAGCGCAGGAATCGGAAGAGGTCCCAGATGGACTTGCCGGAGCGTTGCTCCTCCCGGTAGCGTTCCCTGGTCATGAAGCCCACGGGCCCTTCGTAGATTCCCCCGTCAAACATCCCGTCCCATACCCGCACGGCCAGGGTATTCAGCCCATCCCGGAACACCCCTGCAGGCACCGTGTAGGCCCTCTGCTCCCGGTAGAAGTTCCCCAGATCTTGCGGGTTTGTCGAGGGGCGCTTCCTGCCCGTTCTCCCCACCCGGGTTCCGTTCACGTATGCCTCGTCAAAATCGTCCACCTGCCCGAGCAGCAGCACCATCTGCTTTCCCCTCAGCCGGGAGGGCATCCGGAAGCGGACACGATACCAGGCATACCCGTCGTAGTCCCTGTATCCCTGGGCGTCCCAGGCAAGAGGCACCACCAGGTTGTCCCAGTTGCTGTCGTCGTAGTCCGGGTCCTTCCAGTTCTCGTCGTCCCCCGTGCGGAACTTCCAGACCGCCGGCATCTGGATGTCGGGAGTGATCCGGTTTGTGGGAACAAGGAACCCCACCTTTCCTCTCAGAATCCCCCCCTGGAGCTGCATGTCATAGACCCGCACGCTCAGCACGTTCTCCCCCGTGAAGTCCAGGAACTCGGGGGGAACGGGGTACTTCTGGGAGACATCGAATGCGGAGCGGTAGTCGGGGGGGAATGCCCCCCCCAGACCCACAAGGCGGCCGTTCAGATACACCTCGCAGGCGTCGTCCACATACCCGAGGTGGAGGTAGAGGGATGCGTCCTTCATGGCGGGAGTTGTCCGGAAGTGCTTCCTGTACCAGGCAAATCCGTCGTAGCCGGGGAACCCCTCCTCCTCCCAGGGGGAAGGGACAAAGACCTCGTCCCAGCTTCCGTCCCGGAAGTCCTTCTCCGCCCGCCTGGGGTCGTCCCCCGTGCTGAACTTCCACTGTCCCCTGAGATCCAGCACCGTCTTCCATTCCTCGGTGGCGGCGGCAGGAAAGGCCCACGCCGCCGGAAGGAGAGCGAGGAGCAGTATGGTGGTTGTGCGTGGCATGACCCGGCCGCTTCAGCGTGCCTCGGAGTAGCCGGCCGGGACATCGGCCGCGAGCCGCTCCCGGATCAGGCTGAACACATCCGTCTCCGGATCGATGCTCACCGCCTTCAGAAGCCGGGGATTGGCCAGCACCGCGGACGCCAGCCGTGCTTTCATCCGAATCTCGGGTGTGCGTCCGGCCGCCGCCATCTGCGCCACCCTCTCCGTGATGCAGGTCAGGGGGGCCTCGGGGTAGGCCAGTCTCATCCGCACCACCTGTGCAAGGGCCGACTCCCGTACTCCGTCACAGCAGGAGCCCAGGCAGGCCAGGTAATTGGTCTCGGCCTTCCGGATGTTCAGGCCCGTCGGGTGGGTTCCGGCGGCGGCGCTTCCGCCGATGGCCAGGAGACCGGCTGCAACGACTGCATTCAGGTTCTTCATGACATCCTCCGGTTGATTGGTGGCTGGGAGCATCGTCTTCTGCCCCAATCTACGCCCCCCCCGTCTGGAAGATGTCGGGAAGGGGTAAAGGATTGTCATGAATTGTCACGGAGGCCCCGAAAACGGCCCCTTCGGGGCTACCCCTTCGTGCCGCCCTCCCCCTCCTGCACCAGCTTGTATCCGATCCCGTGGATGGTCAGGATCAGCCTGGGATGCGAGGGATCCTCCTCAAGCTTCTGCCTCAGGCGCACGATGAAGTTGTCGATGCTCCGGGTGCTGACCGAGGCATCCAGTCCCCAGACCTCCGTGAGGAGCTGCTCCCGCGTCACGGTCCGGTTCCGGTGCTCCCAGAGGTGTTTCAGGACATCGAATTCCTTGGGAGTCATCTCCAGCGCCCTGGTTCCGCGGACGGCCGTGTAGGAGGAGAAGTCCACCTCCACGTCTCCGAACCGTGTCAGGGCCTTCTCCCGTGCCCCCCCCTCCGACCGGCGGAGGAGGGCCTTCACCCGTGCAAGCATCTCCCGGAGTCCGAACGGCTTCGTGAGGTAGTCGTCCGCCCCCAGCTCCAGGCCCAGCACCTTGTCGATCTCTTCTCCCCGGGCCGTCAGCATGAGGACGGGTGTGCGCACCCCCTCCGCCCGGACCTTCTTCAGGATGTCGAAGCCCGACATCCGGGGGAGCATCACGTCCAGGATCACAAGGTCGTGGGAACGCTCCCGGATGCGGGCGAGGCCCGCTTCCCCGTCGGGGGCGATCTCCACCTCGTATCCCTCGAAGCTCAGATTGTCCCGGAGTCCTTTCTGCATGAGGGGCTCATCTTCCACCACGAGAATGCGTGCCATGATGCGTGTCCCTCGCCTGTGTGATTCCGCCTACAGGGGAAAGAAGAGCCGGAATGTGGAGCCCTCTCCCGGACTGCTCTCCACCTCCACCATGCCTCCGTGGGCGTCCATGATATGTTTCACCAGGGCGAGTCCCAGGCCGCTCCCCTTGGTGTCGTGGACGAGGGCTCCCGAGACCCTGTAGAACTTCTCGAAGATCTTCTTCCGGTGCTCTGCGGGGATTCCGATTCCCGCATCCTGCACTTCGATGCCCGCCCGCCCCTCCTCCCGGATCGTGCGGATTCTGATGTTTTTCGTCCGGGGGGAGTACTTGACGGCGTTGTCCAGGATGTTGATGAGCGCCTCCGAGACCGCCTCCTCATCCGCCCGGACATCCGGCAGATTGCGATCCCGCTCCACGGTGAGGGCGAATCCCTCCTGTTCCAGGTGGGCCTCGAACACCCCCACCACGGCATCCACCACCCTGTTCAGGGAGACCGCTCCGAACCGGTATTGCTTCCTGCCGGCCTCCATCCGGGAGAAACTCAGGATGTTGTTCACGAGGCGGCTCAGGCGCTCCGTCTCCTGCAGGATCGTGCGGTAGTACTCCTGCCGGCGGGAGGGATCGGGCAGCCGGTCCATCTCCAGGGTCTCGGCGTACATCCGGATCAGGGAGAGGGGGGTCCGGAGCTCGTGCGAAACATTGGACACGAAATCCGATTTCATGCGCACAAGCTCCGTCTCCCTCCGGATGGTGCGGTAAACCAGCCATGCCCCCGCCAGGAGCACCCCGTCCAGAAGCAGAATCAGAACAAGGTTCCGTTGGAAGCGCCCACGCGCCAGCTCCTCCAGCGTGGTGCCGGCGGGCCGTATGCCGAGCGTGTGTCCGGGGAAGAGCCAGAGGGCCTTCCTCTGCATGGGACCTGCGGCGGTGCCGGGTCTGGTGCTCAGGATGGGGGATGCCGATCGGGGAGCGAACACCGCTATATGGAATTCCTCCCCCGCCGCTTCGAAGAGCTTCGGGGCCAGCCCCGTGCGGATGAACGCCTCTATGTCCAGCTCCATGGCCCCGATGCCGCTCCCTGTGGGGGAAAGGAGGGCGAAGGCGAGCATCAGGGTATCCCCCGGGCCGCGCACTCCCCCCCGCAGGGGCTCCAGTCTCCTGTAGCCCGTCCGTGCCTGGGCGAGGATCCCGGGGATTCCCCCCGCATGGGCGCGGAGGGAAAGCTCGAGGGGATCGCTTCCGTGAGCCGTCCCTGTGCGCCGCATGACATGCACCGTCCCCAGGGCCGAGTCGGCCACGGCGATCGCCCTGACGGGGGGGATGGTTCGGAGGAGCTCTTCGAGGAGGGCCTCCCTGTGTGAGCCCTCGGGGGCCTCTGCAAGGGCTGTTCCCACCCGCGCGGCCCAGCTCGAGGCAAGATCCCAGGCGTGCTGGTTGACGGAGAAGAGGATGGCCTCCAGTTGCTCTCTGTAGGCCCTCTGGGTGAGCTCCTCCGTCTCGGTGAGGGAGGACATCTCATAGCCCGAGTAGAAAAGGGCCGGGAGGAGCACAAGGAGGAGGAGAAGAAGGGCCGTCTTGCCGGGGGCGGGGATCCGTTTCACATGCTTGCTTCGCGAATGTGGGAACATAGGGAGAAGTGCCGCAACCTGCAAGAAGAGGGGCCGCATGCAGGCGTGCGGCGCTACTTGCAGGCCCACCGGGCTTTTGGTATATTACGAGTCAGGGTGACAACCGCACAGCGGGGCGTGGCGCAGTCCGGTAGCGTGCCTGCCTTGGGCGCAGGAGGTCCCGGGTTCAAATCCCGGCGCCCCGACACGGGAACGAAGAAGGCCGAAGAAGGAGAGCGCGAGGGGGGAGACACAGGACCACGACCCGCACGGCCCCGTAGCTCAAGTGGATAGAGCAACAGCCTTCTAAGCTGTAGGTTCCGCGTTCAAGTCGCGGCGGGGTCACACCCCTCTTCCCTCAACCGCCCCCATCGTCTAGAGGCCTAGGACACGAGCTTTTCAAGCTTGGAACACCGGTTCGAATCCGGTTGGGGGCACACGCAAAACCTGTGTTGCGATCAGTCGATCCTCAAAACACACGTTATCCGCTTGTTTCCCTACGCAGTCTCACTATTCAAGAAGATTCGGGGTATATCTCTCCCTGGCCAATAGCATATCATCCTGAAGTCATCCCCAGCTCAGATACCCCAAACCCTCTCGCTATTGTTACTGGTGAACCACCATCTTCTCGCCAGCAGGAAAGGGAGCCCAAGCGGTGCGCTATCTAACAAAGTCTCGCTTCAAGTTGGCCCTATATTGTGTCACAAAGCTGTACTACACCAGGAAGAAAGAGTATGCCGACGAAAGCCTGGATGATCCATTCCTCGAGGCTCTGGCTGAGGGCGGTTTCCAGGTTGGCGAGTTGGCGAAGTACATGTTCTGCGATGACCCGGTTGCCGAGGACATCACGATTTGGTCGCTGGATTACGACGAAGCACTCTCCGCTACAGAGGAGAGGTTGAAACGACCCGGCAAAGTTGTGATCGCAGAAGCGGCATTCCGCCACGCATCTCTTTTCATTCGGGCTGATCTTGTAGTGAAGGATGGCAACTCGATCAATCTCTACGAGGTCAAATCCAAATCGGAAGATGATGAGCCTGTCGATTTCATAACAAAGAGAGGGGCTCCTAAGATTGCCACCAAATGGGAGGGGTATCTCTATGATATCGCCTTTCAGAAGTACGTTGCGTCAAAGGCCCTTGAGAATCAGGGCCTGACGATTGCGGCCCATCTGATTCTCGTGGACAAGAGTACGACTGCTACCATTGATGGGCTGAACCAGAAATTCAAGATACTCAAACAGGATGGCGATCGTGTGAGAGTCGAAGTTGAGAAGGGACTGACTCGCGCCAAGCTCGGTGATCCCATCCTCAGAGCACAGAATGTTGACGACGAGATCCAGCGAATCTGGGATGAGTTCCCTGTGCCTACTGACTACAAGGAAGACATGAGGTTTAGTGAGTTCGTTGATTTCTGCTCGGGACTCTACGAGGAAGACAGGCGGGCTTTCGCTCCTCTTGGCGCAAAGCGCAAGAATTGCCAGTTTGTAAACTCCCCTTCCAGCCAAAGCGCGCTGAAGAGTGGTTTCCATGAGTGCTGGAAACATCAGACCGGATACAGCGACGAGCTGCTGAAGAAGGAGCTGGCTGTGAATCTCTGGGGTGGGAATGCGGGTGGACGCAGTCTTGTCGGAGATCTTATTGCAGGCGGCAAGTACCTGATCGAAAGCATCAGCGAGAGTGACATCGCACCAAGAAGTGGAGAGAATGAACGTAGAGGACTAAGTCCCCATCAGCGGAGGATGGAACAGATCACGCGCGTCAAATCGGGAAAGTCGGAAAGCTACTTCAACAAGGAGGGGCTGGCGGAAGAAATGGAGTCATGGGTATACCCACTCCATATGATCGACTTTGAAACAACCATGACAGCGTTGCCATTTCACAAGGGGAGGCATCCGTACGAGGGTATCGCATTCCAGTTCTCGCATCATGTGATCGAGGAAAACGGGGCAATCCGGCATGCGGGTCAATACCTCTCGTTCGAGCCGGGAGTATTTCCGAATTACCATTTTGTCCGGGAGCTCAAACGTCAATTGGAGAGGGACAATGGATCTGTCTTTCGGTACCACAATCATGAAAATACCTATCTGGGAAAGATCTACGACCAACTCCGGACGGATCGAACACCTGAACCAGACAAGGGGGAACTGCTGTCGTTTATCCGGGACCTGACGAGTCTTCCCACGGAAAGTGGTGACCGAAAGGGCAAGCAAAGGGGAAGAAGGGGCATGGTAGACCTGTATAAGGTTGTAGTCCGCTATTACTACTCCCCCTTTACCCAAGGCAACAACTCTCTGAAAAGCGTTCTGCCTGCGATCATACGCGATTCTGAGTACCTGCGGTCGAAGTACTCGAAGCCGGTGTACGGAAAGGCCAAGGAGGTGAAGAGTCTCAATTTCGACGAGCACATTTGGATTCAGGAGAGATACGGCAATGATCCGTACCGGACGCTCAAGCCGTTGTTCGACGACTACGACATCGAGAGGCTGGACCGGATGTTGTCCGGTCTTGGGGAAATCAAGGATGGTGGTGCAGCGATGACGGCGTATAACTGTCTCCAGTTCTCTGATGTCCCTCAAGACCAGAGAATCATCCTCAGAGATGGCCTCCTTCGGTATTGTGAGCTTGACACCATGGCAATGGTGATGCTCATTGAAGGATGGATGAACATGGGGTGATGGCTCTCTAGCAGGTTGCTGAAAAACGCCGACGGGATATTTTCTTGACGCCGTCGGGAAGGCTGACAGTGTTCGTATATTTATGCCGCACAGAAGAGGAGCTTGTTGATCGATGCGCGGCACGCAGAAGAAGCAAGGTTTGTTCTTTAGTTACGTGTCCCTGGAAGACCGGGTCCCGCAGGACCATCCGCTTCGGGCGATCCGGCGAGA
>JBAVEL010000069.1:0-18301 GCA_049587715.1 Bacteroidota bacterium | reverse complement strand
GTCGGAAGGAGCGCCCCAGGCCGGAGCTTCAGGGCCGGCCCTGCCGTCTGAATTGCTCCGCCTCCAGGGTGAAGAGGAGCGAGATCCTGTGGGTGTTGCCGAGCTGCTCCGTCCCGTCGAACTTGGCAAAGGAGTAGTCCACCTGCAGCTTGGGGAGCCGCACCCCCGCGCCGAAGGTGAGTTGCCGGACGTCGCTGTAGCCCATCCGGAGCGCGGCGATATCCCTGAACTGGAACTCCAGCCCCGCGCGCAGGTCCATGGAGACCGGCCCCGCATGCAGAGCGGAGGCGGAGCGGCGGTTCTCGAAACGCACATCGCAATCCAGGGCGGGGACGAACCTCCCCCCCAGCGCCTCCAGCAGGTAGGCCGACCCGACCTTCATGGTGGGGGAAATCAACTCGTTCGTGCCGGTGTCCCAGGCCAGGAACGTGGTGGTCACGTCCTGGACGTTCGCCCCGAGCCGGAGCTGCTCGAAGGGCGCATACCAGAGACCCACGTCAAAGCCCAGCCCGGTCGCGCTGTTCTCCCCCAGTTCGCGCCGTATGAACTTCACGTTTGCCCCCCATGAGAAATCCTCCGACGGGCCCCGCGCATAGCTCAGGTAGAACGCCCAGTCCGCCGCGTTGAAGTAGGTCACCCGGGACGGGTCAATCCTGCTGAAGAGGGCGGGGTCGTACGTCAGGTTCCCCTGGGCATCCACACCCGCGTTGCGGGTGTCGGGGATGTCGTCCACCCCCAGGCGGATGACGCTCAGGGCGATGCTGGCATCCGGTCCCAGGGGGAGGGCGACGGCTCCGTAGTCATGATTCACCAGGCTGCCGAACTGCTCGTCGTGCATCAGGGCCGCCTGCGGGTACACGAGGTGTGCCAGGCCCGCGGGATTCCAGTAGCCGGCGGTGACATCCTGTGCGATGGCCACAGAGGCCCCCCCCATCCCGAGGGCGCGCCCCCCCACCCCCAGGGCCATGAACTCACCCGCATACTTGGCCACCCCCGTGGGTCCGCCCCATGCCTGCATCGAGGCCACAAGAGCGGCCACCGCCGCCCCGCGCATATGTCTTCCGGCGCCCATGAACGGTTCCTGTCTATCGAACTTCACGAAAGACGCCCTGAAAAGCAAGCGCCTATTCCACCTCCTCGGCCCCCAGCTCCCGGATGATGGCGCCGAGCACCGGATGCTCCGCATCCCTCCGGGGGGAGGGGGTTCCCCCGGGTGCCGGGGGCGTTTCCTCCCCGCCCTGCACAAGCTCCGGCTCCAGGCGCGCCGTCACTCCGAACAGGCGGCGGAGCTGCCCCGCGAGGAACTCTCTGTTCTTCCTGATGCTGTCCATCTCAAACTGGTTGGTGCACGCCACCCGTACCACGCCCCCGGACATTCCCCGGAAGGCCACGCTCTCAAAGACCGAGCCCAGCGACACCTTCAGGCGGCGCACCTCCGATGCAAACTCGCTCCACCGCGCCTTGAGCTCCTCCTCCGAGACCGGGGGAACCGTGCCGGGGACCGGGACGGGCCTGTGGCCCTCCCCCTGCGAAGCGCGCGGAAAAGAGGGGGCGGGGCGCAAAGGCGCGGGGGGCCGCCCGGGCGGAGGAGGAGGCGGGGGGGGCGGATCCGGGGGCCGCTTCTTCAGCTCTTCCACAACGCGGAGGATCTCCGCCACCTCGGGGGCGGTCCGCCCCGTGATGAGATGCACCACCTCGGCCTCCAGACGGAACCGGGGCTGGGGGCTGGTCCGGAGGGCGTATTCCGCCGCTCCAAGCTGGCGGAGCATCCGCAGGAGGTCCGGGGTCCCGAACCGCCCCGCCAGCTCCGCATACCGTGCCCGCTCCTGCTCGCCCGCCTCGATGAGCGCGGTCTGGCCCGTCACGCCGGCCACAAGGATGTTCCGGACGTGCTCCGTCACGCCGTCCAGAAACTCCTTCAGGTCGTATCCCTCCCGTACGAGCCGGTCCACCAGGGCGAGTCCGGCGGAGACGTTCCCCTCCAGCACCGCGTCGGTGAGCCGGAAGCAGAGCGAGGAGTCCACGACCCTCAGGGCCCCCGTGATCCGCTCCAGCGTCACGGAATGCCCGCAGAGGGCCACCGCCTGATCGAAGAGACTCTGCGCGTCCCGCAGGGACCCGTCTCCCTTGCGGGCAAGAAGCAGGAGGGCCTCCTCCTCGACGCTGATCCCCTCCTCATGCGCCACCGCCCGGAGATTGCCGGCGATCTCCTCCAGGGGGATGCGCCGGAAGTCGAACCGCTGGCAGCGGGAGAGGATGGTGGCGGGGACCTTGTGCACCTCCGTGGTGGCCAGGATGAACAGCACGTGGGGCGGGGGCTCCTCCAGGGTCTTCAGCAGGGCGTTGAAGGCCGGCGTGGTGAGCATGTGCACTTCGTCTATGATAAAGACCCGGTAACGGGCCCGGGCCGGCCCGTAGCGCACCGCCTCC
Source organism: Bacteroidota bacterium (assembly GCA_049587715.1). Classification (GTDB taxonomy): domain Bacteria; phylum Bacteroidota; class Ignavibacteria; order UBA10030; family UBA6906; genus JBAVEL01. Next base: position 15,871 of record JBAVEL010000069.1, on the reverse strand, counting down.
CGGAGGTTCCGGATCTCATCCACCCCCCGGTTGGAGGCGCCGTCGATCTCCTGGACGTCCAGCGCGCGCCCCTCGGTGATCTCCCGGCAGAGGTCGCAGGTATTGTCGGGGTTGGCGTCCGCCGGTGCGGCGCAGTTCACCGCCTTGGCGAGGATCCTGGCCGTGGTGGTTTTGCCCACCCCCCGCGGGCCGCTGAACAGGTAGGCCTGGGCGAGCCGGCCCGAACGGACGGCGTTCCGGAGCGTTTGCGTGACGTGCTCCTGGGCCTGCACCTCCTCGAACCGCATGGGGCGCCACTTCCGGGCGGTCACCACATATTCGCTCATCGTCCTCTCCTCGCCGGGCGCGGGGCTCCGTTCCTGCGCGCGGGAAAGACATGCGGGAGGGCCTCCTCAATGCGCGCCACGGGCGTGATCGTCAGGCCCTCCTTCACCCTGGCGGGGATCTCCGCCAGGTCCTTTTCGTTCTCGCGCGGAATCAGAACCTGCCGGATGCCGCTCCGCCGGGCGGCCATCAGCTTCTCGGTGAGCCCGCCGATCCCCAGCACATCCCCCCGCAGGGTGATTTCCCCGGTGAGGGCCACATCGGCGCGCGCCGCCCTTCCCGAAACCGCCGAGTACATGGCCACCGCCATGGTCAGCCCCGCCGAGGGGCCGTCCTTCGGGATGGCTCCCTCGGGGAGGTGGATGTGGATTTCCCTCCCCTTCCGGAAGGAGGCCTTCAGCCCCAGCGCCCGGGCCTGCGCCCGCAGGTAGCTCAGGGCGGCCTGGGCCGATTCCTTCATCACCTCTCCGAGCTGGCCCGTGAGCGTGAGCTTCTCCTGCCCCTTCATCACCGTCACATCCACGGTCAGGATGTCCCCGCCCACGCTGGTCCAGGCCAGCCCTGTCACGGATCCCACCCGGCCCGTTTCCGCCCTGGGACGGGTGCGGAACCGGGGCACCCCCAGGTACTCCTCCACCTTGGCGGGGGTTACCGCCGGCGCCCTGCTCCGCCGGCGGGATGGACGCGCCCGGCTCCCGAGCACGATCTCTTTGGCCGTCTTCCTGCACACGGTGGCAATCTCCCGCTCCAGATTGCGCACGCCCGCCTCCCGGGTGTAGTGTGTGATGATGCTCCCCACGGCGTCGTCGGAGATCTCGGCGCCCGTTCCGGCGAGCCCGTGCTCCTTCAGCTGGCGGGGGATGATGTGCCGGCGGGCGATCTCGCGCTTCTCGTGGTCCAGATACCCGGGGAGCTCGATGACCTCCATCCTGTCCTGCAGGGGAAGGGGAATGGCATAGCGCACGTTGGCCGTGGTGATGAACATCACCCGGGAGAGGTCGTAGTCCACATCCAGGTAGTGGTCATTGAAGCCGGTGTTCTGTTCGGGATCCAGAACCTCCAGCAGGGCGGCGGAGGGATCGCCGCGGAAGTCCATGCTCATCTTGTCCACCTCGTCCATGAGCATCAGGGGATTCACCACCCCCGCCCGCTTCATGGATTGGATGATCTTCCCGGGGAGAGCGCCGATATAGGTGCGGCGGTGCCCGCGTATCTCGGCCTCGTCCCGCACGCCTCCCAGGGAAAGCCGCACCAGCTTCCGTCCCAGGGCGCGGGCGATGGATTTGGCCAGGGAGGTCTTCCCCACCCCCGGGGGGCCCACAAAGCAGAGGATCTGCCCCTTCATTTCCCTCACCAGGTTCAGAACGGCGATGTGCTCCAGAATCCTCTCTTTCGGCTTCTCCAGCCCGTAGTGATCTTCGTCCAGGATCTTCCGCACATGCTCCACGTCCAGGTTGTCCTTGGTCTTCTTCCGCCAGGGCACCGCCGTCAGCCACTCGAGGTAGCTGCGGATCACGGTGGATTCGGGGGACAGGGAGGGGGTCTTGCGGAGCTTGGCGAACTCCTCCAGTGCCTTCTGCTCCACGGGGCCGGGCATCCGGGCCTTGCGTATCTCCTCCCGGAGCTTCGCCAGCTCGGGGGAGGCTTCCTCATCCCCCAGCTCGTCCTGGAGCACCCGGATCTGCTCCTGAATGAAGAACTTGCGCTGCGAGCGGGCGATGCTGTCGTGGACCTTGGTGTCGATCTCCTTCTCGATCCGGAGCACGTCGTTCTCGGCGTTCAGAATCCGGATCAGCTCGTGGAGCTGCTCCCGGATGCCGGTGAGCTGGAGGATCTTCTGTTTGACCTCCACACCCTGCAGGATGCTGGAGGCGATGAAGAAGAGCCGGCGCCGCGGCTCCTTGATGTTCTCGAAAGCCACCAGCACTTCGCTGGGGATGTTCCGGTTCAGGTGGACATACTCGGCAAACAGGCTGGCGGTGTGCCGCAGCAGGGCGTCCAGCTCCGAATCCATCCGGAACTCCTCCTCGGCCACCGCAATGTCCGCCTCCAGGAACTGCCCGCCGGGATGGAACTGCACGGCCGTGGCCTGCACCACTCCGTCCACCAGGATCTTCATGAGGCCGTTGGGCAGCTTCAGGATCTGGATGATCTTGGCCACCGTGCCCTCCACGTGGATGTCCTCCACGCCGGGCTCGTCGGTGGCCGAGCTCTTCTGCGCCGCCAGGAAGATGAACTTGGAGCCCTCCAGGGACTCCTGCACCGCCCGGAGGGAGGATTCCCGTCCCACCAGGACGGGGAAGATCATGGAGGGAAACACCACCACGTCCCGGAGGGGAAGGACGGGCAGCCGGTGCGGGATGGCGCCGGTGTGGTTGTCGAACCGGGTGGCGTCCGACTGCGGGTTCCGCTGCATCAGGTGGCTCCGGAGACGGAAACAGGTGTCCGTGCGACACCTGTCCGCTCTGGCGTCAATATACCACAACCGGCCGGGGATGTCAAGAAACCGCGGGCGCCCCCGCGCGCCGGAAATGCCAGTTGGCAAGGTCGGAGCTCCGCCCGAAGGGAAACGCGTAGAGCCCCTGAATGCGCGCGGCGGCGTAGCCGCGCCGCCGCATCGCCTGGAACAGAACCTCGGTCCTCGCCCGATCCCGCCGGTCCACCGTCAGCTCCACAATGATGTGCTCGGGTGCGTGGCGGGAAAAGAACTCCTCATCCCCCGTCAGGAGGGTGTGCTCCAGACCCTCCACGTCCATCTTCATCAGATCCACGCTTCCCACGCCGGCCGCGCCGCAGATGCGGGCCAGGGTGTGGGTGGCCACCGGGTAGCTTCCGGGCCGGTCGGGAGGCGTCGCGCTCAGGTGCCCGCCCCCGTCGTTTCCTCCCACGGGACAGAACCACATGGTTCCTTCGGTGTCCGCAACGGCCGCGTGCACCGGCTCCACGTTGGGAAACCTGCCGCTGTGCTCCCGGAGCGCCCGGAAGAGGTCTCCGTCCGCCTCCACGGCCAGGATCCGGGCGTGCGGGTTGGCGTCCGCCGCCGCCAGGGCGAAGGTGCCGATGTGGCTTCCCACATCCAGAATCACCGAAGAGGTGCAGGCCAGACGTCTCCAGAGGCGCATCGTGGTGGCCTCGTAGTGCACGTCCAGACAGTAGAGATCGTTCGGGACGAACCCGCCCAGGTCCACGGTCAGGGGTATCCGGCCGGCGAAGAGGATCGGAACCGGACAGGACCCGGGCTCCGGACGGAGCAGCGTGCGCGTGATCAGCTTGCCTGCGTTGAAGGAGAGGGCCGAGGGGGGAAGAATCCTCCAGAGAGCCCTCATGAGTCTCTTGGCCGGGGGGGCATGCGGCGGCATCAGCGTGCGCGGCCTCCCCCCTCGTTGGCGACGCAGGCCGCGAGTTCCTCCAGGGGCATCCGGGCCACGGCGCAGCAGAGGGTCCCCCCGCTCGTCCAGAGGACCACGGCGCAGCCGTCATCCCGCTCGGCGCTGTAGCAGCCCGACTTCAGGAGCTCCGCCCGCACGGCGGAGGGGAGATCCAGGCGCTCCCCCCGCTGCACCTCATTCCAGCAGGCCTGCACCATGAAGACCATCTGGTCCTCGTGCCGGTACACAACCTGGGCCAGGCTGGCGCCCGTCTGCTGGCGGGCCACCCTTCCTCCCACCAGGTCGCAGTCGCGCATGGGCGGAACCGTCACCGGGAAGGTGGTGCTGTCCCGGAAATACCCCAGCAGCTCGTCCGGCCGGAGGGACCGGATACCCGGGGAGCTTCTCCCCGAGGCCACATCCTTGTAGTCCCGCACCGCCTGGGCAATCAGCTCCACGCTTGCGAAGGATGCCTTCAGCACGGGCCCATCTTGCTCGGAGCGGTTGCTGAACAGAACCACCGCCAGGGCGAAGGCGGCGGCAAAGCCGAGTGCGGGGGCGAGAGACCCCCGGCGGCGGGGGAGCGGCGCGGGTCGCCGCAGGCGTTGTTCCGCCTCCAGAGTCTCGGCAATGCCCAGCATCAGGCGGCCGGGGGTGCGCACCATGCCCAGCCGGGAACCGACGATGGCCTTCACCGAGGCCTCCTCCTCGAACTCCCTGCGGCACGGGGCGCACAGGGCGGCGTGCGTATCGAAGGCCGCCCGGATCGTTCCCTCCAGGCGCGCATCCACCGCGTCGGTCACATGCGCGCGAAATTCCCTGCAGTTCACTCGATCTGCCCCTGCATTCCGTTTAATGGTCGGGCGGGGAATCCCCGCCCCGCACCCCCTCAGTCCCGGGGGGCATAGCCGCGTCCTCTGGCGTAGTCCAGCAGCCGCCCCCGCAGAAGCCGCCGGGCCCTGTGCAGACGGGACCGGACCGTGCCCAGGGGGATGTCCGTAAACTCCGCAATCTCCTCATAGGTCAACCCCTCGATGTCGCACAGAATCAGAACGGTGCGGAACTCATCCGGAAGGTCGGCCAGGGCCCCCGCCACTTCATCATCCAGAAGGCCCGCCGTCATCGATGCGGCAAGGTCGTTTCCATCGGAAGCCGGATCGCGGATGGTCGGGATAAATTCCTTGACATCCTCATAGTCCACGGTATCCGGCGCCCGGGACTCCCGACGGTACCGGTTAATGAAGGAGTTCTTCATAATCCGGAACAACCAGGCCCGGATGTTGGTTCCGGTCTGATAGCTCTCCCAGAAACGGTATGCTTTCAGGAAGGTTTCCTGCAGCAGATCGTCGGCGTCGGCCGGGTTGTTGGTCATCCGGAGGGCATAGTTGTAGAGCACATCCGAGTGCGGAAGGGCTTCCCGCTGGAATTCCTGCTGTTTCCCGGCCGTCGGGGGGGGGTGCATCCGGTTCCGCATGGGGAGAAGGGGACCGCTTCGTAAAGAGGCAAAGTACGGGAATCCCTCCCGAAGTGCAAGGAGGCGCGGCCCGTTCAGGAGGGAATGCCCAGCCTGCGATGAAGCGCGGAGACGGAGACCGCCCCATCCGGCCTCAGGACGGAGGGGGAAAGGGAGCGTCCCCATGCATGCACCACCTTCATGGCCCCGAACGTGCTCAGGTCCCCCACCTCCTTCAGAATGGCGCGCGGTTCCCCCCGCCGCATGGCCGATCCCATGGGATAGGTGAGGCCCAGGTCGGCGCGGCAGAGCGCGCCGCCGGAGGTCCGGAGGGAAACGTCCCGGATGATGAGATCGAACACGCGCTTTCCGTTCTCCGGAATGCGGAGGTATGTGCGCAGCGTCTCCCGTCTGTACGATCCGTTGGCGACGGCATGCAGGGCCGTTAGGATGCCGGCAAAGTTGAGCGCGCGGATGAAGTTCTTCTCCGGATCCCCGGGCCAGTGCCCCGACTCCACCAGCACCGTGGCGGTCCCCTTTGCCTGGAAGGCATCCCCGAAGGCCCGCCTCTCATAGACATCGTCGTACCGGGCGATGTGTCCGGCGGCCGCTGCGTGAAGGGATCGGGCGATGCAGGCACACAGGCGCGCGGCCTCCAGGCGGGGGCCCTTCATCTGCCGCCGCACCCCCGAGGCGGGAGCCAGGAGGGCCAGGGCGGTGACCAGGGGAAGGTCGCCCGCGCTGCTCAACTCCTGATCGTGCAGGTTGAAGGCGAAGCGCGGCCGCACCCGGCGGTGCAGGGCCAGGAGGGCCGCGGCCTCCGGGGTGACCCCGCGCCGGGCGTCCCTGTTCATGTCGATGCCCAGGGCGGTCCCGCGCCGGACCCTCCGGGCCCCGTCCGGATTCAGCATGGGAAGCATCCGGATGGTGGTCCGCTCGAGCAGGCGCCCCGCCCAGGCCTGCTTCGTGCGCGCCAGAAACGTGGCAATGTCCAGCAGGGCCAGGGTCGCGGTGGGCTCATCTCCGTGCATCTGGGACCAGAGGAGAACCTCCACGGGTCCTCTTCCGAAGCTCACGCACAACAGGGACCTCCCCTCCGACGAGCTCCCCACCTCCTCCATGCGCGCGGCCGATCCCCCGCCGCCGACGAGCGTTTGGATCTCCCGCACCACCCCCCTGTGCCGGCAGGTGGCGGGGCGCAGCCCCGAGAGGCGGCTGCGTGCATGCAGGCGGAGGAGCCTGACGGCCAGGTCCGCGTTCTTCATGGCATCCTCTCCCGGAGGGGCGACCCCTCCCCCTCCGGTTCCGGGCTCGATTGCTCCAGCGCCTCGAAGTACCGCCGGATCAGTTCCTGGTAGTCCCGGGCATACCCCTCCTCCAGGGCCTTCTGCAGATCCCTCTGGAGACGCCCGGCAGGGTCCCGCTCTCCCGTTCCCGCGCGCGGCGGGCTCTCCCGGGCCGCGTTCTCCCCCGTCTGGGCCCTCCTCCTCTGTTCGTAGTCCCGCTCCCGCATGGAGCGCTGGGAGTCCAGCAGGCGGGAGAGAATCCGATCCTGCTTCTGGAGCGTCTCCTCGCTGACCCTGCCCTCCGCCAGATCGGTCTGCACCTCCCGCATTTCCTCCGCCGTCCGCTGGAGATCCCCCAGCATACGGCTCAACTCCCCCGCCTGCGCCGCCTCGCGGGCCAACTGCTCCAGGGACTTCCTCACCATTCCCTGCTCCGCCGCCAGCCGGCCCAGGGCCCCCGCCTGGGCGGGGGTAAGGCCGCCCGGATTCCGGGTCCCCTGGTTGATCCCCTGCTGCGCCGACGAGAGCTGCTCCAGTCTCTGCATGAACCCGCCCAGACCCATTCCTCCCCCCGCTCCCTGCATCAATCCCTGCATCGCCCCCTGCATCATCCCCGCCGCCTCATTCAGCGAGCCCATGGCATCCGACTGCGCCTGTCCGGCGCCCCCCCCGTTTCTCTGTTCCAGGGAGCGCATCGCCTCCTCCATCCGGCGCATGGCGTCCCCGATCGCCTTCCCCATCTCGGGCGTGATGCTCATGCTCCTCTCGGAAAGGCGGGCCATCTCGTCCGTCACCCGCCCCAGGTCCCGCAGCAGTTCCATCTGCTCCCGGGCGTTCCCCCGGAAGCCCTGGGCGTTCTGCTCCAGCTCCCGGACCCTGTTCTTGAGCTCCTCCTGCCGGCGGGAGAGCTCCAGCAGGTCCTCAAGGGCCCGCCGGAGCGCCTGCAGCGCCTGCCGCTCCTGTTGTGATCGCATGGCATCCTGCGTCTGCCGGAGTTTCCCCGCCAGCGACCGCATCTTCCGCCGGGCTCCCGCCTGGCTCTCCCCGGCCCTCCCGGGGTTCCGGTCCCCCAGAGCGCGCTCGCTTTCCCGCAGGTCCTCCTCCAGCCCGCCCTGCTCCATCTCCCGGCGCGCCTCTTCCAGCTCCTCTCGAGGCATCTCCTGGGGGAACTCCTCCATCCTCTTTTGGAGATCCTCCAGCTCTTCCCCCAGCCGCTCCGCCCTCCGCCGGATATCCTCCTGGCGCCGCCGCAGCTCCTCCAGGGGGGATCCGTCGGAGGAATCGGCGCGCCCGGTCTCGGCCTGCAGCTCCTCCTGAAGATGCTCCATCTCCCCAGCGCGCCGGATGGCCTCCTCCAGCTTCTGCTCCACCTGCATCCGCTTCAGCAGGCTCAGGGTCCGCTCCAGAGACCTGCGGAACCCCTCTTCCGAGAAGGTGAACTCCTCCAGCGCCTTCCGCATCGCTTCGGGAGAAACCCGCTCCATTGCCTCCTGGAGTTTCTTGAGGGCCTCGGCAAACGCCGGGGTTTGCATCTCCTCCATCAGGCGCTGCAGCTCCGTGTACTTCCGGATCGTCTCCTCCGAGAGCACCCGCCCCTCTTCCATGCGGCTCAGCATCTGTTGGACCCGCGCGGCGGCCTCCCGCACCCTCTCCTGCGCCTCCCGGTACCTGGTCCCCAGCTCTTCCGCCCGCTGCTTCTCCTGCCACGTGCTGTTCTGCTTGTTCGTCCGGAGGTCCTTCCGGACCTCCTCCAGGACCCGGCGCGCCTCTGCCGCCTCCTGCAGCGCTTCCCGCATCCCCTCCCGGGCTTCCTCCTGGGTCCGGTCCAGGTCCGCAAACACCTCCTCCAGCGAGGGAAGCCGCAGGGTATACACCCGGCTGCGGGCCGATTTGGGGCCCGACACCTCGTCGTTATCGACCACCTCCAGGTAGTAGCTCACGACATCCTCGGGAGCCAGATGGAGATCCTCCAGGGACCAGACCGTGGGGATATCCAGCTCTCTCGTCCCCGCCGGAGGGAGGGGAATGGGCACGGAGGTGTATTCCCCCGCCGCCCGTTCGTAGCGGGACTGCTCCAGGCGATGGGACAGCCGGATGGCGCTGAACCCGAAGTCGTCCGCCACGCGCAGAACAATAGGCAGCCGGGCGTTCTCGGCAACCGACACATCGGCCCCCGGAACCGGGATCGAGGCCGTCGGAAAGGCGTCCGGCGCCGCTCGCAGGGCGTAGGTCACCGGATCCGCGTTGGCAAGCCCTTCGGTGTCTTTCACCTCGATGCTGTAGGTCGCATCCCCCGCGAGGGTCATGCGCCCCGTGGCGGCCGGGCCGGCCGCTGCAAGGGGGACGGACGCTCCGGATCCCAGAATCAGCCGGGCGGAGGAGAGGGGCTTGCTGGATTCCACGGAGAAAAGCACCACCGTCCCCTTCGGGGCGGTCACGTCCCCCACGTTCTCCTCCACATCGCGCGGGGGAATCCGGGTATAGGACGGAAACAGAAGGCGCAGGCGGAGGGACCGTACCAGGGGGCGGTCCGTGACCGTGAGGGTGTACTCCTCGCTCGCCACGGCGAGGGCTTCGACATGGTAGTCGGTGGTGATCTTCAGAGAAGCGAGGGTCGTCCGGAAAGCGCCGTCTCTGCCCGGGCGGAGTGTCTGCTCTTCAGAGACCTCCTGTCCCCGCGGTCTCGTCTCCAGGCGCACCGCGGCCGGCCTCCCTCCCTCCACCCGCACCAGGATCTCGACACTCTCCCCCTTCACCACCTCGCGGCTTCCCGGCTCCACGAGAAAGCGGAAGGGAGGGGGCGCGAGGAACACCCGGGAGTGGTGGAACAGCCTCAGGGCTGCGTCCCCCATGGGTCCGGGGAAGAGGATCCAGCCCAGCATCCCTCCCGCCAGAACGCCCGCCGCCGCACGAAGGAGCCGCCGGACAGGAGCCGTGTCGGTGAGGGAGCGGAAATCCACCCCTTCCACCTCGGCCCGCGCATCGGCCAGCGCCGCATCCGCGAGCTGGGGGGAGTAACCCTCGGGTCTCCCCCGGTCCCGGAGAACCTGGAGGGCATTGGCAAGACGGTCCGCCAGGCGGGGGGAGGCCCGGCCCGCGCGGCGGGCCAGCTCGATGTCCGTCTCCCCCCGGAGAATGCCGGCCCTCCGGAGGAGGGGGGGAAGGGCCCGCAGGATCAGCACCGCCGCCGCGGCGGCCGCCGGCAGCCAGAAGAGGACCGTGCGAAGGCCCACCCCGAAGCGGAACAGGGCCTCCGCCGCCAGTCCCAGGAGGGAGATGACAATCCCCGCAAGCGCCGCTTCCAGGAGTCCCGCCTGGAGCCGCCCGGCATCCTCCCGCCGCCGCAGCGTGCCCAGCCGGGCGAGAACCTCCCGCAGGGCCTGTTCCGTCGCTCCGTTCATCCTGCCTCGCCTACTGCGTCAGGGCCCAGACCACGATGTTGGCGCCGAACCGGAGGGCTTCCTGCCTTTTCGGCTCCGGATCGTTGTGAACCTCCGGATCCGCCCACCCGTCGCTGGGGTTGCTCTCGTACGTATAGTAGATCACCAGCCGGTTCCGGTGGAAGATGCCGAAGCCGCGCGGCGGCTTCTGGTCGTGCGCATGGGTTTTGGGGGGACCGCCGGGGAAGGAGAAATGACAATGGTACAGGCCGTGGCTGAAGGGGAGCTCGACAAACTCCCGGTCGGGAAAGACCTTCCGGAGCTCCCTGCGCAGGGGCCCGTCCAGCCCGTAGTCGTCGTCGGCGTACAGGAAGCCCCCGTTCTCCAGATGCGTCCGGAGGCGGCGGACCTCCGCTTCCCCGAGAACGATGTTCCCGTGGCCGGTGAGAAACAGGAAGGGGTGGGAGAAGAAGTCCTCCCCGCCGATCTCCACGGTCACAGGGCGGGGATCCACCGCCAGCCCCACCTCGGTTTCCAGGAACCTGAGAAGGTTCGCCTCCGCGGAGGGATCATTGTACCAGTCCCCGCCCCCGGCATACTTGAGCCGGGCAATGGTGAAGGTGCCGGCCGTCCGCGCCCCCTGGGCAAGCGCCCCGGGGAGAGACCATGCAAGGAGAAGGAACAGAAGCAGAAGCCGCCGTGCCGAAGCCATGAGCATCCCCGCGCAATGCACCCGTGCAAGGTAGAGACATTGCCGGGAAGAAGCAACGGACGGCGGGGCCCGCCGCCCCGGCTCGTCAGTCCATGATCTTCCGGAGGAATGCGGGTTTCTCGGAGTCCGATTTGTCGATCCGGTTCGGCTCCGCCGGCTCCTCGCCCCGGTATGCCCCCGCGCCGATGTCCACACCGCGGCGGATGTAGGCCGGCTCTTCCAGCTTCTGCAGATCGGCGACCCCCGACGGGATCCTGTCCACCACCCGGACTCCCCGGGCCGGACGGAACCCGCCGCCCCGCTTGTTGAATCCCGTGGCAATCACGGTCACCATCACTTCTTCTTCCATGCTGTCGTCGATCACCGCCCCCAGGATCACGTTGGCCTCCTCCCCCGCCGCCTCGTGGATGATCTCCGTTGCCTCGTCCACCTCCACAAGGGCCATCGAAGGCCCGCCGGTGATGTTCACCAGAACTCCCTGCGCGCCCGAAATCGAGACGTCCTCCAGCAGCGGGCTGGAGATGGCGGCGTGTGCCGCTTCCACGGCGCGGTTCTCGCCACGCGCCACGCCCGAGCCCATGACCGCGTCGCCCATCTCTCGCATGATGGTGCGGACATCCGCGAAGTCCACGTTGATGAGGCCCGGAACGGTGATCAGCTCGGAGATGCCGCGCGTGGCTCCGTAGAGCACCTGGTTGGCGATATCGAAGGCCTCCCGCAGCGGGGTCGTCCGCTCCACGATGCTCAGCAGCTTCTGGTTGGGAATGACGATGAGGGTGTCCACCTGTTTCTTCAGCTCCTCGATCCCCGCCTCCGCCTGGGCATGGCGCTTCTTCCCTTCGCACTGGAAGGGCCGGGTCACAATGCCCACCACCAGGGCGCCGATGCTCTTGCCGATGTTGGCCACCAGCGGGCCTCCGCCGGTGCCGGTCCCTCCTCCCATGCCGGCGGTGACAAACACCATATCGCTGCCGGCCAGGGCCCGCGCAATCTCGTCCCTGTCCTCCTCCACCGCCCTGTGCCCCACGGTGGGATCCGCCCCGGCTCCCAGCCCCTTGGTGAGGTTCTTCCCGATCTGGATCTTGTTGGGGGACTGGTTCTTCTCCAGCGCCTGCAGATCGGTGTTGATGGCGATGAAATCAACCCCGTGCAGGCCCCGGTTGATCATGCTGTTGAGGGCGTTGCCGCCCCCTCCGCCGACTCCGACAACGCGAATCTTGGCCCCGCGCTCGAAGACCTTGTCGAGTTCGATCACTGGTGGACCCTCCTTTGGTGACACTGTATGAAATGGGATGTGGTATGCATGTTCGGGGCGCCGGCGATGTCAGAACTGGTCGAACCACTCCCGCATCTTCCGCGCCATGTTCTTGATCTTTTTCCGTTCCAGGGTTTTGCCGCCCGCTCCCGCGATCGGACGGTTCTTGAACCCGTGCAGGACGAGTCCGACCGCGGTGGCATAGGCCGGGTTCTCGATCTCCCGCACGAGCCCTCCTGCAAGACCGGTGGGGAATCCCAGCTTGACCGGCATGCCCAGCACCTCACGGGCCAGCTCCACCGTGCCCCGCACCAGCGCCCCTCCGCCCGTCAGCACCACCCCGCCCGAGAGATGCTTGGAGTAGCCCGACCTCTTGACCTCGAGGGCCGCGATTTCCAGGATTTCCTCCATCCGCGGCTGGATGATCTGTGCCAGGAGGCGCTTGTCTATCTCGATGGGGGACCGTCCCCCCACGCCCGGCAGGATGATGGGCTCGTTGTCCGCCACCGCGGGGGCGTAGGCAAACCCGTGCTCCTTCTTCAGGCGTTCCGCCTGGTCCGTCAGGATGCCCAGGCCTTTCCGGATGTCGTCCGTTACCTTCTTCCCCGCGATCCCGATCACCGCCGTGTGCCGGATGGTGCGCTCCTCGAAGACGGCCAGATCGGTGGTGCCTCCCCCCACGTCCAGCAGGGCGACCCCCACCTCCTTCTCGTCGTCATCCAGCACGGCGTAGCTGGAAGCCAGGGGTTCCAGGACCATGTCGCTCACCTCCAGGTGGGCGCGCTGCACGCACTTGTAGATGTTCTGTGCGGCGCTCACCAGACCGGTGATGATGTGGACATTCGCCTCCATCCGCACGCCGGTGATTCCCAGGGGATCATAGACGCCGTCCTGCCCGTCGATGATGAACTCCTGCGGGATGACGTGAATGATCTTCCGGTCCAGGGGGAGAGCGATCTTCTTGGTGTCATCGATCAGGCGCTCGATGTCCGACCGGCTGACCTCGTGGTCGGGGCTGCTGATGCCCACCACGCCGCGGCTCTGGAAGCTCTGAATGTGGTCGCCCGCGATCCCCACAATCACCGACCGGATCGCCACCCCCGACTGCGACTGGGCTTCCTGAACGGCGTTGCTGATGGAGCGGATGGTCTTCTCGATGTGCGTGACCACCCCGCGCATCATGCCCTCCGAGGGGGAGCGCCCGACACCCAGGATGTTGATCCTTCCGTTCTCGTCCATCCCTGCCACCACGGCGCAGACCTTGGTGGTGCCGATGTCGAGCCCAACGATGATGTTCTCCATATGGATTCCTCTGGATGGTATGAGACCCCGCGCCCCTCAGACGCCCGGACCGGTTTGCTCCCCCTCCTTCCAGCGCACCACCACCCGGTCCCGGAACCGGAGATCCACGGAGCGGAGCTCCCCGGCGTCCCGGTGGCCGACGATGTCGCGCCAGAAGGCCTCGAACTTGAGCAGCTTCTCCCCGATACCGCCCCGGCCGAAGCGGACCGGGACCCCGTGTTCGGCGGTGTACAGCACCAGATCTCCGCCGGGCCCGATGTGCACTTCGGAGATCTGGCGGAACAGCCCTTCGTCCAGGCGCCGCGCCGCGCCCAGCACCCGGAGCGCCTCCCGCAGGGCCGGATGGACCGCCCGGCGACCCGGCTCCGGGAGGTCCCCCGGGGCCAGTCCGGTCAGAACCGGCAGGTCGAAAATCCGCTCCGACTCCACCTCCGGCAGGCCCATCCCCCCGGCATCCAGCGGCACCAGGCGCCCGGCGGCAGCCACCGCCACCGGTTCCCGCTCCTGTACCGTGAGGATCAGCCGGCCCGGCGCGTCGCGCTCCACAAAGGCCGACCCCACAAAGGGGTTCCGCTCCAGGCTGCACCGCACGGCAAAGAGGTCCAGCGCGAAGAGGCGGTCGCCCGGGCGCACCCCGGCGCGGCGCACGATCTCCCCCTCCGTCAGCACCTTCGTCCCCCGCACCTCGATGCGTGTGACGGTCAGATCCTCTTTCCATCCGCTCGCCCCTGCGGCAAGCCCCGCAACGGCGGCGGCCAGAAGCCAGCTCACCGCAGCCCCCCCGCGCCGGACTCCCGGCGGGGACGCCCCGGGATGTCCGTTTCCGTTCATCCTTTCAGGCCTGTGATGAACCGCTCTCCGTAGCGCCAGATGTCTCCGGCGCCCATGGTGATGATGATGTCCCCCTCCCGCCGGATGCCCAGGAGGAACTCCGGGATCCGCTCCTTGTCGGGCACCCAGTGCACCTGCTTGTGCCCCAGCTCCTTGGCGGCCGTGGCAATAATCTCTCCGGTGATTCCCTGGATGGGCTCTTCCCGCGCCGCGTACACATCGGTCACAATCAGGACGTCGGCATGGAAGAAGGACCGGCCGAACTCCTGATAGAAATCGCGCGTCCGGGAGTAGAGGTGGGGCTGGAAGACGCACACGATGCGCCGCCGCCATCCCGCCCTGGCTCCCGCAAGGGCGGCCCGGATCTCGGTGGGGTGGTGGGCATAGTCGTCCACCACCATGATCCCCGCGATGTCCGCCTTCACCTCCCACCGGCGGAAGACCCCCTGGAATTTCTCCACGCCCGCCTTCACCCGCTCGAAGGGGATCCCCAGCTCCAGCCCGACGGCCGCCGCGGCCAGGGCGTTCTGCACGTTGTGGTCCCCCGGCATCCGGAGCAGGATCTCCCCCGCGTCCCGCCCCTGCCGGACCACCCGGAACCGGCTGGTGTTCTCCCGGTGGACGATCTCCACCGCCTGCACGTCGGCCTGTCCGTTCAGTCCGTAGGTTACGATCTTCTTCTTGATGCGGGGCATGATCTCCTGGAGGGCCGGCTCGTCCAGGCAGAGCACCACGAAGCCGTAGAAGGGCACCTTCCCGGCGAACTGGATGAATGCCCCCTTGATGTCGTCCAGGTCCCGGTAGCAGTCCAGGTGGTCGGTCTCCAGGGTGGTCAGCACGGCAATGGTGGGGGTGATGGAAAGGAAGGACCGGTCGAACTCATCCGCTTCCACCACGATGAACGCACCCCGGCCCAGGCGGGCGTTCGATCCCGCCAGACCGTGCAGGCGCCCCCCCACGATGACCGTGGGGTCCAGCCCTCCCTCCATCAGGACCAGCCCGGTGAGGGAGGTGGTGGTGGTCTTGCCGTGCGTGCCGGCGATGCCGATTCCGTACTTCAGGCGCATGACCTCCGCCAGCATTTCGGCCCGGCGGATCACGGGTATGTTCCGCCGGCGGGCCTCGCGGATCTCTTCGTTCTCGGGGGGAACGGCGGAAGAGTAGACCAGGACATCCACATCCTCCCCCACGTGGGCGGGGGCGTGTCCGATGAAGACGCGCGCGCCCAGGGCCCGCATCCGCTCCGTATTGTCGTTCTCCGCCCGGTCGGATCCGGACACCCGGAAACCCTCGGCCAGCAGGATCTCGGCGATCCCGCTCATGCCGATGCCTCCGATACCCGTGAAGTGCAGCGTCCGTATGGATGAAAACATTCCTTCCCCTCTCTTTCCTCAACGATCGGTGAACCGCGGCCTGCGCCATCGCCGGGCGGAGCGCCGGGGAACCCGGGCGGCAATGCGGCCCAGCTCCTGGATGAGTTCCCGGTCCCGCTCATAGCGTCCCACGCGGACCCGCAGCAGACGCCGCCGGTCCTTCAGCTTGAAAACCGCCACCTGGGATCTGCCCCCGGTCCGCACCCGCACCTCCCGCCCCAGGTGCATCCACTCGATGTCCTCGATGGCTATGCGCCGATCCTGGAAGCGATGCCGGAAGACGAGAACATTCTCGCCCACGATCAGCCGCCGGTTCCGCACCAGGTTCAGCGCCAGCGCGCCGAAGGAGGTCACCACAAACAGCAGAATCACATACATCAGCGGGTCGTCCAGCACGTACTCGAACCGCGCCTCGATGAGGCTTCCCCGGATCCCGCCGTAGATGACCAGGGTGAGAAGGTAGATCAGCGCCGACTGGTAGTAGAAGTCCAGTCTGTACCGGAAGATCCTTCCTTCCTCATCCATGTCTGGTCTCCGCCAGTCGCAACGCGGCTTCCGCCAGCACCCGCGCCGCTTCGGGCCGGGCG
>JBAVEL010000068.1:0-9789 GCA_049587715.1 Bacteroidota bacterium | reverse complement strand
GAGCTGGGAGCTGCGCTCCCACTCCCTCTCGATGACCGCTCCGCTCCACGCCCCCCTTGTGTCGTACCCGAAGGCGTGGTCTCCCGGGACGGGGGGCATGATCACGGCCGAAGCGGTGTGGTTTCACCCCTCCACCGACAGCGCCCTCGAGTCCTACAGGGACCGGCTGGGAGGCAGAATCGTTCTCTTCGGAGAACCCGACAGGGTGGAGCCCCGGTTCGAGCCGTACGCGACGCGCATGGCCGATGAGGCCCTGCTGGACCTGGCGAACGCCGGCCCTCCCGCCGGGCCCCTCCCCCGGGAGGGCCCCGGGGAGGAGATCCGGCGCCGCGCCGCCCTCCTGGAGTACCGCTCCTGGAGACTCATGGAAGAGGAAGGGGCTCTCGCGGTTCTCACCTCCGGCGGGAGGGACGGGGGGAACATATCCGTGGGCGCGGCCCACACGGCCCAGCATCCCGACACCCCTCTGGCGCGGAGGGTGAAACCGTTCGAGCGGAGGGCCATGCGTATGCTCCCCCAGGCGGCCGTGGCTGCGGAACACTACGGCCGGCTCTGCCGCATGATGGAGCGGGGGGCGCGCGTCACCCTCCGGATGAACCTGGAGGTGGAGTCGCGGCCCGCCGATTCCGCCTGGAATGTGATCGCGGAGATCCCGGGAGGGGACCTGAAGGAGGAGATCGTGATGATCGGGGCCCACCTGGACAGCTGGCACGGCGGGACGGGCGCCACCGACAACGGGACCGGCGTGGCGGCCTGCATGGAGGCACTGCGCATCCTGAGGATGCTCCCCTCGAGGCCCCGGCGGACCATCCGCATCGCTCTCTGGACCGGGGAGGAGCAGGGCCTGTTCGGATCCCGGAGCTATGTGAGGCGACACCTTGCCCGCCAGGAGGCCGGGGACTCCGGGGCGGTTCTCCTTCACAGCAGGGAGGCGAAGCGCTTCTCCGTCTATTTCAACCATGACAACGGAACAGGCCGGATCCGGGGGGTCTATCTGCAGGGGAACGAGGCCGTGCGCCCGATCTTCCGCGCCTGGCTGGAGCCCTTCGGGGACATGGGCGCCTCGACGCTCAGTCTGGCGGCCACAACCGGGTCCGACCACGTGGCCTTTGACCTGGCGGGCCTCCCGGCTTTTGATTTCATCCAGGACGACATCGAGTACGGGACCCGCACCTGGCACAGCACCATGGACCTCTCCGAGAGGGTCATCGAGGAGGATCTGAAGCAGTCGGCCGTGGTCCTCGCCTCCTTTGCCTGGCATGCCGCCATGCGCGACGGTCTCATCCCCCGGACCGTCCGCCCGGCGGCGGTTCTCGAAGAATGGACTCGATAGGGGAGCATCCTTTCAACCGCGTGGAGAAAACGCCATGACATCATGCCGTACGGGAGCGCTTGCGCTCCTCCTCGTGTGCCTTGTCCACGGGCCGGGCGCGGCCCAGGGAAGGAAAGAGGGGCCCTCCTTCCGCACCATCACCACCGCACACGGCCTCCCCTCGCCCAGGGTCAACGCCATCATGCAGACCCGCGACCGTCTGCTCTGGTTCGGGACGCGGGAGGGTTTCTGCAGGTACGACAGGGGCGCCCTCACGCTCTACCAGCCCGCGGCGGGGGCGGGGGACGGGGCCCCCGGCAACGACATCCGGTGCCTGCTGGAGGACCGGAGCGGGATCATGTGGGTGGGCACCTTCGGGGGCGGGTTCTACCGCTTCGACAGGACCGGCGGGGCCCTCACGCAGTACAAACACGAACCCGAGAACGCCAACAGCCTGAGTGACGACCGGGTGCTCTCCCTCATGGAAGACGGAAACGGGGCCCTCTGGATCGGAACGGTGAACGGTCTGAATGTGTTCGATCGCTCCACCCTCAACTTCTCCCACTTCCGCAACCAGCCCGACGACCCCATGGGGCTCACCGAGAACCGGATCCTCCCCCTCCTGGAAGACCGGCAGGGAACGGTCTGGATCGGCACGCTCGGAGGAGGAGTGAACCTGCTGGAGAGGAACACCGGCTTTTTCCGCGCCCTCCGGCAATCCCCTCCCGGGACACCCGGCCTGAGTGGGAACTCCGTCACCGCCCTCCTTCAGGACCGCGACGGCCGGCTCTGGATTGGGCTGGAGGAGGAGGGTCTCACCCTGTACTCTTTCGAGCGGGACGAGTTCGATCGGGAGCGGCCCGAGAAGTACCGGCGGTACCTTCCGGGAGTTCCCGTCACAGCCCTCGAGGAGGATTCCGCCGGGAGGATACTGGTGGGCACAGCCGGGAGCGGGGTCAGGATCCTGGACCCGGGCACGGGCGCGGTGAGCTCCCTCACGCACGATCCGGCGGACCCCCGGAGCCTGAGCGACAACTGGATCCGGTGCCTCCTCGTGGACGCAGACGCCGATCTCTGGATCGGAACCGAGCGGGGCGGGGTGTGCGTGATTGCGCCTCCCGAACAGAAACCCCGCAAACCCCGCCGGTACCGCTGATGAAGACCGTGTTCGGGGAAGCGGAGCGGGAGCGGATCGCCGCCGCGGTGCGGGAATCGGAGACCGCCACCTCGGGGGAGATCGTTCCCTATGTGGTGGCGCAGAGCGACGACTACCCCGAAGCCGGGCTCCGGGGCGGCGCGGCCCTGGGGTGCCTGGCAGCCGCCCTGGTCTTCCTTCTCCGGTGGCCGGGAGGAAGCCTCACCCTCCCCCCCTTCGTGGACCCCGGCCTGGCCCTTCTTGCAGGCATGGCGGCGGGGTGGCTTGCGAATGCGGCCTTCCCGCCCGTCCGGAGGTTCTTCGCCGGAGCTCCCGCCATGGAGCGCCGGACGGCCCAGCGGGCCGCCGAGGCCTTTCTGGCGGAGGAGGTCTTCTCCACCCGGGGGCGGACGGGCGTGCTCCTGTTCGTGAGCGCCTTTGAGCGGCGGGTGGTGGTGCTCGGGGATACGGGCATCAACGCGAAGGTACGGAAGGGGGAATGGGAGGAGGTGGTGCAGGCGGTCACCTCCGGGCTGAAGAGCGGTCGGGCCGCGGAGGGGCTCATCGGGGGCATCCGCCTTGCGGCCGCGCTGCTCCAGCGGTGCGGAGTCCGCCGCTCCGACACCGACACCAACGAGCTGGGGGATGGACTCCGGAGCGGAATCACATGAAGAAGGCCGCCGCGCGGCGCCCGGCCCCGGGGCTGCATCTTTCACCGCGCCGGCGCCGTAGACCAGGAACACGCAGATGAGCTCATTCCGTTCACTCGGGATCACCCTTTTCTGGGCGGCGGCGGGCGCGGCGGCCTTCCTGCTGCTCTACGACCGGGTCGCTCCCGCCGCCTCCGTGGATCTGCGGCGCACCCGGGGGGAAATCCTGGAGGCCGCCGGGGACTACCTGCGTCACCAGGGATATCACCCGGACCGCCTCCAGCAGGACGCCTGGTTCGGGTTCGACGGAGACATGCATCTCTACCTCCAGTCCCGGGGGGGCGTGGCCCATGCCAACAGGGTGATCCGGGCGGACTCCCTCTCCACCCACAACTGGTACGTCACCTGGTACGACCGGAGCGTTCCCCCCAGCCAGGCGGAGGAGAGCTTCGAGGCCTGGTTCTCCCCCGCCGGAAGACCCCTGGGCTTTCAGCACACGATCCACGACACCGCCGCCCGGCAGTCGCTCACAAGGGATGAAGCCCTCCGCCGCGCTGAGGCCTTCATCGCCCGGCAGGGCATCCGACTGGCCGGGTATGCCCTCAAGACCTCCTCCGAGACCCAGCGGCTCAACCGGCTGGACCACTTCTTCTCCTGGGCCACCGCCGACACCTCCATGGAGAGCTCCCTCTGGGTCCGGATCCTGGGGGGCGAGGTGGGCGGGTTCCGTCTGGAGAACAGGCCCGGCGAGAGCTTCCGGAACGGCATGAGCCGGATGGCCACCACCGGCACCTTCCTGGCCACCCTCAGCTATGCCGTCTTCTTCCTGACCTTCTTCTTCGTGGTGATCCTCTTCCTCAAGAAGTACCACGAGGGGGAGGTGGGCACGCGGACGGGGATCTTCATCTTTGCGGGGCTCCTTGCCGCTTCGATCCTCTCCACCCTGAACGTCTATCCCCTGGTGGGATCCGGGGTGGGCATGGGCGATGTGAACAGGTTCAACGTCCGCATCATCATGCTCGTCTTCACGATCTTTGTGTTCCACCTCTTCACGAGCGTGATGGTCTTTGCCGCCTGGAGCGTGGGGGAATCCTCCTCCCGCACCCTCTGGCCCGCAAAGCTCTCGGGGATGGACAGCCTGCTCTCCATGCGCTTCTTCACCCTGGATGCCGCCGAGGGCCTGACACGCGGCGTTCTCTGGGGCCTGATTCTCACGGGCCTCTACAGCGCCGCGGTCTGGATGCTGACCTCGGCCACCCGCGTGGGGGTGTTCCTCCCCTCGGTGGGAGGCGTGCCCGAGAGTTTCCTCCCCCCCTTCAGGCCCTTCCTTGCAGGCATCACCTCGGCCTTCCTCACGGAGCTGGTGTACCGGCTCTTCTTCCTTTCGTACCTGGAGGAGAAGACGCGCCGCCGCTGGCTGAGCGTGGCGCTGGCCACGGCGGTCTGGACCCTCACCGCGTTCGCCCTCTGGGAGCTCCCGTTCGGGTACCTCCGGTTCGGGGCCAGCTTCGCGGCCATGGCCTGCTTCGGCCTGGCATTTGCGTTCCTGTTCCTCCGCTACGACCTGCTCACCACGATGGCCGCAAGCTTCACCGTGGCATTCCTGAACGGAACGATTCCGCTTCTCAGCTCCTCGGGTTCTTCCGCCGCCGGATGGCTCTGGGTCTCGGGAGGCCTCCTGGTCCTTCCCCTGGCGGTCTCGGCGGGGGGGCTGGTGAAGCGCCGGCGGTTCGAGTTCACCTCCCAGACCCTCCCCTCGCACATCCAGCGGATATCGGAGCGGGTGCGCATGGCCAAGGAGCTGGAGATCGCGCGGAAGGTCCAGATGAGTCTCCTCCCCAAGGCCAACCCCAGCGCCGAGGGCTTCGACATTGCGGGCGCATGCATCCCGGCCCTCGAGGTGGGAGGCGACTACTACGACTTTGTCCAGCTTCCGGACCGCAGAATCGGCATCGCCATCGGGGACGTCTCGGGCAAGGGGGTTCCGGCGGCCATCTACATGACCCTCACCAAGGGCATCCTCCAGTCCCACGCCGAGGACAACCTTTCCCCCCGGGCGGTGTTGAGCAGGGTCAACAGCCTGATGTACCGCACCATCGACCGGAATTCCTTCGTCAGCATGTTCTACGCCATCCTGGACCCCGTGCGGACATCCATCCGGTTCGCCCGCGCCGGGCAGTGCCCCCTCATCATGGCCCAGCGGCCGGGCCGGGAGATCTCCTTCCTCACGCCCCGTGGCATGGCCCTGGGGCTGGAGAAGGGAAAAGTCTTCGACGCGGTCCTGGAGGAACAGGAGGCGGAGCTCCAGCGGGGGGACGTGCTTCTGTTCTACACCGACGGCTTCACCGAGGCGCGGAACGCCTCGGGGGAGGAATTCGGGGAGGAACGGCTGCTGGAGGCACTGGGGCGCCACCGGATGCGGCCCGCAGCCGACATCCTGAAGGGCATCTGCGAGGATGTGGGCGCCTTCACGGGCGGCGCCCCCCAGCACGACGACATGACCATGGTGGTGGTGAGGGTCTCATGAAGAGAAGAGGATTCTGATGGGCAGGGTACGGCTGCCGCTTCCCGGGGAGTTCCTCTTCGAGACCGAGATCCCCGTCCGGATCACCGACATCAACTACGGGGGGCATGCGGGGAACGACGCCCTCCTTTCCCTCCTCCAGGAGGCGCGCGTGCGGATGCTCCGCACCCGGGGGTGGACGGAGCTGGACGCGGGAGGCGCGGGCATCATCATGACCGACGCAATCCTGGTCTATGCCTCCCAGATTTCCTACGGGACCGTGCTCAGAATCCGCATTGCGACCGCGGACTTCGGGGGCGGATCCTGCGACCTGCTCTACCAGGTCACCGACGCCGACTCGGGAAGGGAGCTTGCCAGGGCCAAGACCGGCATCGCCTTCTATGACTACGCCCGGAAGAAGGTGGTCCCCATCCCGGGTGACTTCCCCGCCGCCTTCCCGCCGGGGGGAACTGCGGAATGAGGAACCCCGGAGGGGCCCGCGCATCAACAGTCCGCCTCCTTGCCGAGGCGGGGGTTATCTGCGTCCTGGCGGCCCTCCTCGGCACGGCCTATACTGCATTCCAGGGAGTGGGGTTTTTCGGGGCCGCCCTTCCCTCCGCCCCCGTTCCCCGCACCCCGAAGGCCGAAGCACAGGCCCCCCAGTTCATCTCATTCGAAGAGGCCCGCGCCCGCTTTGAGGCACGGAGCGCCCTCTTCCTGGATTCCCGCTCCCCCTATGACTTCGCCCTGGGAAGGGTGCGGGGGGCGCTCAACATCCCGCTCAAGGACTTCGAGTCTCACATGGACATGCTCGGGAACATCCCACCGGGACGGGAGCTTGTGACCTACTGCGACGGGGAGGAGTGCAACTCCAGCATCGCCCTCGCCGTGAAGCTGGACTCCCTGGGATACGGGCCGGTGAAGATCTTCTTCGGAGGATGGAGGGAATGGGTGCGGAACGGCCAGCCGGTGGATCCGTGAGGCGGCTCCTGGAACATCCCCTCCCCGCCCTTGCGGCGCGGGCGGTTCTGGGCTTCCTCCTGGTGGCGGCTTCCATCTCCAAGGCAGCCGACCCGGCCCTCTTCGCCTCGGCCATCGGCGCCTACAGGATCCTGGAGATGCCCTGGACCATGGTTGCGGCCACCTTCCTTCCCTGGCTGGAACTGCTCGCGGGTCTCGGACTTCTCCTCGGGCTCCGCATCAGGGCCTGTGCTCTTCTCGCCGCGCTGATGCTCGGCGTGTTCAGTCTCGGCGCGGCATCCGCGCTTCTCCGCGGGCTCGACATCTCCTGCGGCTGCTTCACGCAGGACCCCGCGGCGGCACGCCTGGGGTGGGGGAAGCTGGTGGAGAACTCCCTCCTCATCCTCCTCTCCCTCTTCCTTCTTTTCTCAGGGAACCGTACATTCTGCCTGGAGCCCCGTGAAGACGGGGGGTAGTCCCCCGTGCACCCCGGCGGCTCATTGTGGAAGGAGGAACCAGCCATGGTCCGCCTCGCGTCACTGACCGCGGTGTTCGCCTTCTGCCTGGGCCTCATCCCCCTGCATCTTCCCGCCCAGACAGACTGCGCCTACCCCGCCACCCGCGCCCGCCTCGCGGTGAGGGATGCAGGGTCGGTCCCCGATACGCTCTGGTTCGGTTTCGCCCCCTCGGGCACCTGCGGGGCGGACACGCAACTGTGCGAGTATGAATCACCCCCCTGCAGCACCCCGGGGGTCTTCTGCGTCCAGTGGGAGGCCTGCACGCCGGGAACCTGGTGGACCCTCGGACACCACGACTACCGGGGCTATGTGCATCCTGCGCACACGGACACCCACCGGGTCCGGTTCCAGGAGGGACCCGGGGGATACCCCTTCACGTTCACCTGGTCCCCCTGGGCGGTGGCGGCCCTTGCAGACAGCACCGTGCTCCAGGACATCTTCGGCGGGATTCTTCACAGGGTGCGGATGGATGAGGCCTGTTCCCTCACGGTCTCCAACCCCGCCCTTTCCTCCCTCCACCTCATCCGGTACGGACAGCGGCTCTGCCGGGAACCCTTTCTGAAGACCTGGCTCGGCCTCCGGGATGGCGCCTCGGACCGCGACACCATCTGGTTCGGCCATGACTACACGGCCACATGCGGGCGCGACTCCCACATCTGCGGGGAGAGCACCGAACCCCCTCCGCCCCCCCCGGGGGGAGTCCTCTCACTGCGGTGGACCTGCACGCCCGGATGCTGCCCCGTGCACCCGCGCCACGACTACCTTCCCATGGGCCTCATGGGGACGGTGGACTCGCACCGGGTGGAGATCCGCCCCGGGAGCGGCGGCCACCCCCTCACGCTCTCATGGTCCCCGCAGGAGGTGCGGGGGCTTGCGGACAGCGCCCTTCTGCTGGATATGTTTGGCGGGTTCCTGGTACGTGTGCGGATGGACCTCCAGGGAGAAGTCACGATCGTGAACCCGGTTCTGGAATCGTTCCTGCTTCTTGAGTTCCACAGTCCCTGCGGCGTACCCCATGCGGCCGCCGCGCCGTCGTGCCTCCTCCACCCCAACTACCCCAACCCCGCCAACCCGTCCACCACCATCCCGTTTGAGCTGTCGGAGAGGGGTCGCATCCGGCTGGAGATACTGGACATCCTGGGGCGAAGGGTCCTGACACTTCTGGACGGGGTGTACGAGCCCGGACTCCACCGTGCCGAGCTGGATGCCCGCGCATTTGCGAGTGGGGCATACATTTATAGATTGTGGACACAGGAACATTCCCTCTCGCGCACCATGCTCGTTCTCCGATAGATGCCCCGCCTGCGTCCGGATCACATCCGGGAGCTCCGCGCCCTCCTGGGGGACGAGGCCGTCCTGACGGACCCCGAAGCCGTTTCTCCGTATGCCAGGGACGAAACCGAGGACCTCTCGTTCATGCCCGAGGCGGTCCTCCGGCCCTCCTCCACCGGGGAGGTCTCCCGGATTCTCTCCTGGGCCGACAGCCGCCGGGTGCCCGTCACCCCCCGGGGCGGGGGGACGGGGCTCTCGGGGGGAGCCCTTGCGGTGGAGGGAGGCATCTGTCTCTCCATGGAGCGCTTCAACCGCATCCTCGAGCTGGACGCCGCGAACCACCAGGCCCTCGTGGAGCCCGGCGTCATCACCCAGAAGTTCCAGGAGGAGGCGGAGGCCATCGGGCTCTTCTATCCTCCCGACCCCGCCTCCCGCGGAAGCTGCACCATCGGGGGGAACCTGGCCGAGTGCGCCGGAGGCCCCCGGGCCGTGAAGTACGGGGTGACGAAAGACTACGTGTTGGGCCTCGAGGCGGTGCTCCCTTCGGGCCGGATCATCAGAACCGGAGGACGAACCCTCAAGAACGTCTCCGGCTACAACCTGACACAGATCCTCATCGGGAGCGAGGGAACACTTGCCGTCATCACCGCCGTCCGGCTCCGCCTCATTCCCCTTCCGGCGCACCGGAAGGTGGTGCTGGTGGCCTTTCCGTCCCTGGATGCGGCGGCGCAGGCGGTGGCCGCCGTGTTCCAGGCGGGCATCACCCCGTCCGCCTGCGAGTTCATGGAGCGCGCCGCCGTGCAGGCGGCGGAGGAGCGGCTGGGGAAGAAGTTCCCCCGGGGCGGAGCCGCGGCCCAGCTTCTTATCGAGGTGGACGGAAACAACGAGGCGGCCCTGGACGAGGAGATCGCCCGGGTGGCTTCCGTGGTGGAGGGCTTCGGGGCGGAGGACGTGCTCCTGGCGGCCGAACGGCAGAAGGTGGAGGACGTCTGGGCTTTGCGCCGGAGCATCGGAGAGGCGGTGAAGTCCATCTCGGCCTACCGGGAGGAAGACACCGTGGTGCCCCGGGCCCGGCTGCCCGAGCTGGTCGGAGGGGTGAAGGAAATCTGCGCCCGGCGCGGCATCACCTCCATCTGCTACGGACATGCCGGCGACGGAAACGTGCACGTGAACATCCTGCGGGGGGATCTGGAGGAGAGCTCCTGGAGGGAGAAGCTGGAGGCCGCCGTGGAGGAGATCTTCCGGCTCACCGTCTCGCTCGGCGGCACCATCTCGGGAGAGCACGGCATCGGCTACACCCAGAAACCCTACCTCCCCCTCGCCCTGGGGGAGGAGGAACTCCGACTCATGCGCGGGCTGAAGCTCCTCTTCGACCCCCGCCTCATCCTGAACCCGGGGAAGATATTCCTCTGAAAACACGGGGGCCCGCCCCGCGCACG
>JBAVEL010000067.1:0-12489 GCA_049587715.1 Bacteroidota bacterium | reverse complement strand
CCTTCCACTTGTTCTTCAGCGGGTCGGCCAGATACATGTGGCTCACGCCGATCACCATCCCGCCGGCGCTGTCGCTCTCCGACGTCGCCGGGGCAAAGGCCCCCTGCGCCGTGATCTCGCTCAACAGGTTGCTCCAGTTCGGATAGTTCTCGGGCTCGATGGGCTTCCCGAACTTCGCCCTCTTGGCCGGCTTGTTGCTCTTGCCCGCCTTCAGCGGGTTCTCATCGAAGATCTCCACAGGCGTCACAGAAAGGAACAACTGCGGAATCCCGCTCTCTCCCGTTCCGGTGAGGGTCACCGTGTCGGGCGAGCTTGCCGCATTGTGCGTGAAGACCAGGTTCCCCGCCTGCGCGACCACCGTCAGCGGCTTGAACTCCACCGTCACCACCAGGCTGTCTCCCGGAGGCACCGTCCCCGTCGAGGGCTCCGCCGTAAACAGGGTGTTGTCGGTGGAGATGTCCGTCAGGTTCAGCCCCGTGTTTCCGGTGTTGTACACCTTCACCGTCAGGGAGAGCGAGTCGCCGACGGTCACGTTCCCGAACGCCAGAGCCGGGACATCCGTGCCGAACACCGCGAAGGCCGCTTCCCCGATGGCGAAGTCGCTGAATGAGGTGGCACCCACGATCTGCGTGGTGGTATCGGTCTTCGCGCCCTCCGTCAGATCCGCCCACACGGCTCCGTCGTACTTCTGCACGACAAAGTTGGCGGGCGCGGCCCCTGCATCCACATCGGCGGGCGCGAACCGGAACAGCGCGTCATAGCTGTCGAACACCACCCCCGCATCCGTGAAACTCCAGGAGCGGTTCACCGAGAGCGTGGGGGCGATTCCCGAGCTCCCGAGCTGGGGATGATCCCCCGCCGCCGTGGAGGCCGTGAGGAGTGCCCCCGTGGCAACACTGCCGAATGTCACTGCAACGGGCGCGTACCCGCTGCCGTCCCCGATGGGATAGGCAAGGGCGGGGGAACCCGCCGGAACCATGTATGCCAGCGGGCCGTTCACATAGCCCGAGGCCCCGCCTCCGGTGATCGAGCCGCCGTCCACCGTGAGCAGGTTCACCGCCGATGTGGTCACATTGCCGCCCAGATTGAGGACCACATTGGCATTCAGGGTCCGGGGCGAGCTCAGCACCACCCCTGCCGGGTTGTTCACGGCGACGTTCAGGGAGAATGCCGAGACCACGAGTGCCCCCGCCCCCGACCAGTCCTGGGGAGCAGTCCCCATGAAGGCAAGATAGAGCCCGGGCGAGGTTCCCGAGGGGGCGGTGTTCACTCCGATGGGACCTCCCTGCACGAGGTTCCCCCAGAGGCGGATGTCCCCTACCGGGTAGTTGTTGGTGGTGCTGGAGCTGCTCTTGAACTGCACCTGGCTTCCCGTTCCCAGCTCCAGGTTGCCGGTTATGTTGAACTCGACGTACCCCGTGTGCGGCCCCGCACTCTCATAGACGATCAGGCGGTTCCCGCTCGAGTTGCCCGTCAGGCGCACGTTCCCCGCGATGTTCCAGGAGCAGGAGGCGGACGTGGCGGAGGTATTGTTCACCCCCGAAATCCGCGCACTGCTCCCCGGAACGAGCACGTCCCCCCACACACTGTGGACGAAGAAGCCGCTCGTACCTGCATTTCCCCTGAATGTGGCGGCCGTGATGGTCAGGTCCCCGTCCACAACAAGGGAGCCGTTGGGCCCGCCGTTGGATGTGGCGGCATAGACCAGGTTCCCGTACCGGGGCGCGGACTGCACCGTGGTCGTGGCGTTGTAATAGACTGTGCTGGCATCATCGAAATCCCAGGCGTTTCCGGGAATGACAAGGGATGCCGCATTCAGGGCCAGCACGGCCCCCGGCTGCAGCGTGAGGGAATCGCACATGCCCGCGGCGTCCATCCACACGGAGTCCCCCGTCTGTACCACGGCGTCGTCGTACCACATGGGAACGACCCCGCCCACCCAGGTGGTCCCCAGGTTCCAGCGCCCGTCCCCGTTGCTCAGGATGGTCTGGGGAATGGCCCCCGTGCCCGATGCCGTCACCGTGTCCGGAGAGCCCGGCGCATCGTGTGTGAACACGATGTTGGCCGTGACGTACCCGGCCCCCGCGGGCTTGAATTTCACGTCGAACAGGGCGCTGTCACCCGCGGCCACCGCCGCCGTCGTGGGGTTCACGCTGAAGACCCCGTTGTCCGACGCCGCGGACGACACGTTCAGCGTGCCGATCCCCGCGTTCTTCACCTTCACGCTTCCGGTGATCGAGTCTCCCACAATCACGGCCACCATGAAGTCTATGGAGGGGGGGAAGGCGGAGAAGATGGGCGTCGTGGCCAGGCCCGTGCCCGAAACCTGCACCGAATCGGGAGACCCTGCCGCATCGTGCAGGAACACGATGTTCCCCGTGAACCCACCCGGCGCCGCCGGGGCGAATGTGATGGTGAACCTGGCGCTGTCGCCCGGAAGAATGGACGCACTCGCCGGCAGGACCGTGAAGGTGGGCGTGTTGTCCGAGAATGCCGATGTGACGTTCAGGGTGGCGGTCCCCACATTCCGCACGAACACACTGTCATCCTTGGTGCTTCCCGCATTCACCCCGCCGAATGCCAGTGTGCCGGCGCTCAACTGGAAGACGGGCAGGAGCGGAGGCGCTTCTTCGCCCACCGCGAAATCACTGAAGGACGTGGCGCCCGTGATCTGCGTGCTGGTCCCACCCAGGGTCCCCTCGGTGAGTCCGGACCACACCCCCCCGCTGTACTTCTCGGCAATGAAACCGGATGTGTTCGCCCCCGGATCGATGTCTCCCGTGGCATAGTTGAACGTGGCGTCATAACTCCCGAACCCCATTGCCGAGGCCGTGAACGACCAGTACCGGTTCACGCTCTTGGAGACGTCGATGCCCGAGGTGGGGAGATTGGGATGGTCCGTGCCGGTGGTGGAGGCCGACAGGTTCCCCGGGACCGTCACGCCGGAGAGCGTCACATCCACGGGAGCATAGACTGCGGCGTCTCCGATCTCGAATGTGCGAGCCACCGTTGTCCCCGTCGGAACGTCTTTCTGGAGGTTCCCCGCCACATGGCCGCTTGTCCGCGCCACATGCCCCGAGGGGCCGATGGCCACCGTGAAGGAGCCCGTCGTGACCGTGCCCCCCTCGAGAAACAGCGTATCGCCCACCGTCACCCCTCCGCCCAGAGCCACATCCGAGGAGTTGGTGATGAGCAGGTTGGAATACACCGAGGGAGGCCCAGCCAGGGTCATGCCGGCAGTGCCGTAGTACTCCACCGTGGACCCCGGATTCAGGGTGACGCTTCCCGTGGGGAAGAGACCGTCCTTGATCCGGATCAGACCCGTACCCCCGACGGATGTCGTGCCCAGGGACCGGCTCGTTTTCCCGCAGCCGGCAAAATCCACGGTGCCGTCCAGCGTGGTGGTCGCGGCCCCCAGACTCACCACGGCGTTTGTGTCCTGGCCCGCCGTCAGGGATGCGCCGTTCTGGATGCCGATCGTATAGGTCGCCCCCGCAACATCGGTCAGGATGTTGGCGCTGTCACCCAGCACGATGGAGCCGCCCGGATACACCGTGAGGGCGGATGTCTTCCCGGCGGTATTGTTCAGGTTGACGTGGGCCTTGTTTCCTGTGACCAGGGATCCGTAGATGTCAAAGGTGAAATTCGCATTTCCGGCGCTGGATCCGCTGCTTGTGTGGACAGCGATGTAGGAGGCCCGGCCTGTTGTGAGGGTCTTCCCGGCGTTGATGACGAACCTTGTGTTGTCCTTGTTGTTTGCATAAAGACCCGTGGAGCCCGCCCCCGTGCTCCCGGCATACAGGATCCCCACGTTCGCATCGAAGATAAGGGTGACGCCCGTGGAGTTGATCTGGACCCGGTTCAGGTACGTGGTCCCGCTTCCCGTGATGGTGAGCGTCTGGCCGGTCACATAGGGGCTGATGCTGAGCGCATCGGCCGGTCCCCCCAGGGTTCCCTCGTTGCTGACTGTATCCCCGTAGATGCGCATGTACCGGGGGGTCAGGAAGGAGCTGTTGGCATAGAGGGTGGAGCCGAATGCAACCCGGAGGTCCTGACAGGTGACACTGCTCCCGCTCGTGTTCAGGATCACCGTGGCGTTGTTGATGATCCAGACGTTGTTTGTGGATGTGGGGGCGACGGTCGCCGCGGAATCCCACCCGTCCCCGTCCCACAGCTTCCAGGTGGCAAGGGCGGTCCAGTCGCCCCCCGCCGCCACGGAGCCGTAGTCTCCCACGGCCTGGGCTGCGGCCGTTCCCGTGCCCAGGACGGCGAGAACCGCCAGGGCAAGGACGCATCGCAATGTGTTCATACGTACCTCCATTGGTTTATGGTGACTTCTGGTGATGAATCAGGAACGACGTTTCTCTCCACTCCGGCGCCGCGGGACGTCCGGGAGGACCGCCCCGGCGTGTGCCTGCCTTCCTCTCATGCGGGGACGGCCTCCCGTCCGTTTCCCATGGGGACGCCCACACGTTTCTTCCCTGTGCATGTTTCCCGCAGAATCAGCTCCGTGGGGAGCACCAGATGCTGCTCCCCCGCGCCGTCGGGCCGGGCCAGCTCTTTGAGTGTCAGCTCCATGGCGCGCGCGCCCAGCTCGGAGGCCGGCTGATGCACGCAACTGAGGGCCGGGGAGATGAACCTGCTCACGTCGCTGTCCCCGAAGCAGATGATGTCCAGGTCCTCGGGGATGTGGAGCCCCAGCTCGGCGGCCGCCTCGTACACCCCCAGGGCGATGGGGTAGGTCATGGCGAATATGAACTCGGGCAGCCGGCCGCTCCCGTGCATCCGCATGATGGCGCGGTAGCCGTCCTCCTTCCCGAAGCCCCCGTCCAGCACCCATTCCTGGCGCACCGGGATGTCCTGTTCGTGCATGGCCTTCCTGAAGCCGGCCAGCCGGTTTCTCCCGATGTTGATGTGCGTGTTGCCCCCGATGCAGGCGATCTTCCGGTAGCCCACCCGGATGGCCTGCTCCACGGCCTTCCGGGCCCCCCCCGCATCATCCACCAGCACACTGCTGAATCCCCTGAGGGGCGGCTCGGGTCTCCGGTCCAGAAACAGCAGCGGAATCCCCAGCTTCCGGATGTGCTCGAAGACTTCCAGGTCCCTCGTGGCCTGGGAGATGGAGATGATGATGCCGTCCACGCGCATGGAGATGAGGGTCTGGAGGTGCTTCAGCTCCCGCGCGGGGTTCTCGTTGGAGACCGTGAGGATGGTCTCGTAGTTGCCTTCGAAGGCGGCGTTGTATGCCCCTTCGATCACGGAGCCGAAGAAGAAGTGGGCGATCTTCGGAACCACGAGGCCGATCGTGTTGGATCGCTTCGACGAGAGGTTCCGGGCGTTGATGTTGGGGGAATACCCCAGCTCCGCCGCCACCTTCAGGACCCTTTTTTTCATGGCGTCGGAGATGTCCGGATGCCCCCGCAGGGCCTTCGAGACGGTCACGGGGGAGACGTCCAGGCGACGGGCGATATCCTCGAGCGTGAGGTGTGAGCGCCGCACCATCGAAAGCGTTCCTTTCTTTTCCGCGTTCTCAGTCGGAGGGACGCGGCCGGAGGGGCCGCGCCGCCCGCATCCCCGTTGCGCTTCTCTCCAGCTCCACGGCGGCAAGGAGAAACGCGCCCAGGCCCTTCAGGTCGTTTGTTCGTGTCGGCTCGCCGGTGTAGTAGGCGTAGCTCCCGTCCCGGTAGGGGGAACCCCCCAGTCCGGCGCTCCGGCATGTTCCGTGCAGACTGACCAGCCCCCTCCCGTCCACGGTCACGAGCCGGGAGGTCACACCCTCGAACACTGACTGCGCCGCCTCTCCGTACGCGCTGTCCAGATACCCCAGCCGCACCCCCTTCGCAAAGCTGTAGGCCAGCATGCAGGAGGCCGATACCTCAAGGTAGTTCCCGTCCCTTCCCCCCTGGTCCATCACCTGGTGCCAGAGCCCGCTTTCGCCGTCGCGGTGGCGCACCACGGCCGCCGCAAGACGCCCCAGGATGCCGGCCAGGTCTTCCCTGCGGGGATGCCCCGCGGGGAACTCCTCCAGCGCATCCGCCAGCCCCATGGCATACCACCCCATGGCCCTGGCCCAGAAGCTGGGAGAGCGCCCGGTGCGCGGGTCGGCCCATCTCTGGGTTCGGCTTTCGTCCCATCCGTGGTAGAGCAGGCCCGTGGATGTGTCCCGCGCGTGGTGCTCCATGCGGATGAACTGGAGGGCGACGTCCTCCAGATCCTCTGCGGGGCCGAAGATCCGGGCGCAGGCGGCGTAGAACGGCCCTGCCATGTAGAGCCCGTCCAGCCACATCTGGAACGGATAGATCTTCTTGTGCCAGAACCCTCCTTCCTCCGTGCGCGGCTGCTCCCGGAGCTGCCTCCGGAGTTCCTCCGCGGCCGCCCGGTATCGCCGTTCCCCCGTCTCCCGGTGGAGGGCCAGCACCGCCCTCCCCGGGGCAATGTTGTCCAGATTGTAGTCCGTCCGGTTGTAGGTCCTGATCTCCCCCTCCTCCGTGACGTACTGCTCTAAGTTCCTCCGGACGAAATCCAGGTACTTCGGGTCTCCCGTGTGGCGCCACGTCTCGTACAGGGCCGTCAGCATGAGACCCTGCTCGTAGTTCCATTTGGTGTTCGGGGATCCGCTGTCATAGGTGACCGCCCCCGGGTGGCGGAGGAGGAATGAGTCCGCGATCCGCCGGGACCAGGAACCCGCCGCGGCTACCGTGTCGGCCTTCCCGGCGCCGGATGCGCCCCCTGCGGCCGCCCCTGCAAGGAGCACAAGGAGGATCGCGCCGTATGGTGCCGTGCGGAGCTTCATCCTGTCCTCATTTCATCAGCACCATCTTCTGCACGGCCTGCCGTCCCTCGAACCTCACAACCCAGAAATACACCCCCGAGGCAACCCGCTGCATGCGGTCGTCCGTCCCCGTCCAGGCGGTCTCATGCTCCCCCGCCTCCTCCCTCCCTTCCCGCACACGGCGCACGACCCGCCCGGCGGTGTCCATTACCAAAACCGCCACATGCCCCGCCCTCTCCAGGTTGTAGCGGAGCGTGGCGGCGGGGTTGAAGGGATTGGGATAGCTCCCCCGCAGCCGGAACGCCCGGGGCGCCTCAGCCCCCTCCCGGGCCCCTGTCGGAATTCCCGGCGGGAGGCTGTTCAGGTAGTGCTCCAGGTACGAGTAGCCGTCGGGTGCGATGGCGGGTCCGTCGGAGGAATCGGCCGGGTTCAGCCCGTGGGCCAGCTCCCAGTCGTCGGGCATCCCGTCGGCATCGGCATCCGGAGGCGGCGGGAGGGAGGCAAGATGAGGCCATCCTCCCACGGTATCCTGCGTGTCAATGATCCCCTTCAGGGCCCCCCAGAGTCCGCTTCCGCCTGCGGTCCCGGTACGCACCTCCTGCACGATGCGCGCATCCAGCGTGTCCCGCGCAGGGAACACCGCCCCGCCGTGGGCCAGCACCAGCTCGAAGGCGGTCTCGGGGGTGTGCGTGGTGACCGAGTCGTACGGAAAGGGAAGAAGCCGCCGTCTGTTCTTCTGTATCTGCGCCCAGGTTCCCTGCACCCCCCCGTTCCAGTTGTCCGCCGTGATGGCCGGGTAACCGAAGACGTGGTTCCCCGACACATGCCAGTTCCCCAGGGTGTCGCTCGGCTCCACGATCCGGCCCCGCACGGAGGTGTTTGTGCCGGGGCCGTATTTGAAGTAGTTGGCCACCATGTTCTGGTTTCCCCGCTCCCCCCCGTAGGCGCTGTTGAACCCCCAGTTGTATATCACGTTGTTCCGGAAGTCCACCTGTTCGCTGTCGGGCAGCCCGGTGTAGCGGCTCCCGTTGAAGCGGGGATTGCGGCTGGAGTGATGGGCCAGCAGGTTGTGGTGGAACGATGCCCGCCATCCCCCCCACATCCCCCCGTACCCGTGGTTGCCCGAGGGATGATAGGAATGATAGAGGGACTCCGTGATGAAGCACCACTGCATGGTGAAATCGCCGTTGTCGTAGAAGCTGGAGCACTCGTCGATCGCCCACCCCACGGAGCAGTGGTCCAGGATGATGTGCCGCCGCATCTGAGAGACGCTGCCGTTCCCCGAAAAGGCGTCCTCCGCAAGCCGCGTGGAGTCCCCCAGGCGGAACCGCAGGTAGCGCACGATCACGTTGGAGGCCTCCACCTTCACGGGGTAGTCCCTCAGGCAGACGCCCTCTCCGGGGGCCGTCTGGCCGGCAATGGTGATGTCCCCGTTCCGTATCCTCAGGGCCGACAGCAGCCGGATGGTGCCCGAGACCCTGAACACCACGGTCCGGGGTCCCGAAGCCAGGACCGCCTCCCGCAGGCTCCCCGGCCCCGCATCGTTCAGGTTGGTCACGCCATGCACCCGCCCTCCCCGGCCCCCCGAGGCGTGACGCCCGAACCCCTCGGCCCCGGGAAATGCGGGCACATCCGAGCGGGCGCTCCCCCCCAGGAGGAACACCGCCGCCGCCATTCCCAGTGCCGCCTTCACGATGCCGGCCTTCCGCATGCGTGTCTCTCCTCTCAGGCCGTCCGGGCCGGGGTCACTTCACCAGCACCATGCGGTGGGTGGAGCTCCTTGAGCCCGCCTGAATCCGGTAGAGATACACGCCCGAGCCCAGTCCCGTGGCATCCAGCCGGATCACGTGGACGCCCGGCTCCAGAACTTCGTCCACAAGCGTCGCCGCCCTCTCTCCGAGAAGGGTGAAGATCTCGGCGCGCACCCTGAGGGCGGAGGGAATCCCGAACCGGATCTCCGTGGTGGGATTGAATGGATTGGGGTAGTTCTGTTCCACGAAGAACTCCGCGGGGACGCCCCCATCCCCCGCCTCCACGGAGACGGGAAACAGGAGACTCCCTCCTTCATAGGATATGGAGCCCGAGGGTCCCAGGGTGAAGGGGATCGTGTTGTTGAACACCCCCGCCATCAGCCGGAGCACTCCGTTGATGGTGGTGGGCTGGGTCAGGGCGACGCCCGCCGCGTTGTTGATTGTCAGGTTCTGCACCGTGGCGGGCATGGAGACCCCCGTCACCTGGGGGACCGTCCCGTTGAACGTGAATCCCGCCTCCGTGCTGAAGCTCACGGTGCCCGTGACGCTGACGGCGCTGTCCACGCCCCCCTCGTTCCCCGTGGCAAGCACGGCTCCCGGGGAGAGGGTGAACAGGCCGCTTCCCCGCACCTCGGACATCCCCATCTCCAGCGTGGTGCCCGAAGCCACCTGGATGGGAAGGGATGTAAGCGTGTTGCCCGCACCCAGCGTGAGAGTCTGCGTCCCCGCCTTGTCGAACACGAACCAGGCGTTGGTGGGGTTCGAGTTCTGCGTGGTGGCACCGCTCATGGAGAAGTCCCCCTCGTGGAGGTACCACCGGGTGGAGCCCGTGCCGCTTCCCTGCGAGCCCCGGCTGATGGAGAGGTTTCCGCCCGTCACCAGGACGTCGCCGTAGTGATGAACCACAAACCTGGTGTTGGCGTTGCCGGTGCCGTTGGTGGAGAAGTTCCCCCCGCTCACGATGACGTCTCCCATGATCGTGAAGACGGAGGAATCCCCGGCCAGCGCGGTGGTCATGTACCAGCGCGAGCTTCCCGTGTTGAGGACCCGGATATC
Organism: Bacteroidota bacterium; assembly: GCA_049587715.1. Taxonomy (GTDB): domain Bacteria; phylum Bacteroidota; class Ignavibacteria; order UBA10030; family UBA6906; genus JBAVEL01. The sequence goes on along the minus strand of JBAVEL010000067.1, from coordinate 2,910 downwards.
CCCCCCGATCGTGATGCTGTCCCAGGCCATGTTCAGGTTGGCGAGGAGCCCCGGGGTGTCGAAGGTGACGTGATGGAAGCTCTGGCTCCTGTTGTCGGGCGCCGCGCTCGTGACCCCCGTCAGAAGGAGCGTGGACCCGGCGGCCCAGGTTGCCCGGGGGATGGAGCCCCCGTCCTGATCATGCCGGAAAACACCCCCGGATGCGATTGTCAGGTTGCTCGCGCCCCCCAGCTTCCCCTGGTTCTGCAGGGTGCCCGTGACCGACACCGCGGCATTGACGTACACCGAATCGGTGCTCCGCACCGTGATGAGCTCGGATCCCGTGGGCGGAGCCGCCGCCGCGACCCAGGAGGTGCCGCTGTACCTCTGCCAGGATGAGGCGGCGTTCCAGGCGCCTCCCCCCGTCCCGTTGCTTCTGTAGTCTCCGGTCGCCTGGGCGAAGGCCGCGGCGGAAAGAAGAACCGACAGCACAAGCGCGGTTGCTGATGTGGCGACGTGTTTCATGAGATGCCTCCTTGCATGTGACTGAATGCGCATCAGGGCCTACCAGAGATCGGGGATCTCGTACACGATGTCCGCGGCGATCCCGTGCCGCTTGTCTGTGTTGCGGCTGATGGCGCTCCCCCACACGTCCTCATAGCGCACCACCGCGTATTCATACGCCAGGTTCAGGCGGAAACCCTCCCACGCGAATCCCGTCCCCGCCGAGTACACCGAGGCGCTCACGGGGTCTCCCGCCAGGGCGTTTCCCTCCGGCTCGAATACCTCCGACTGGTTCCGCATTCCGGCGCGGAGCGTGAGCCAGTCCAGGGCCCTGAACTCGATTCCCGCATGCACCACGGACGCGGAGAGCCAGGGACGGGTTTCGGACCCGTCCATCCCGGTGTACACGGCGGACTCATAGGAGCGGAGCTCGTACTCCACCGCCATCGTCAGGCGCTCCGACGGCGTCAGGGCCGCCCCCGCCCTTCCGCGCCAGGGTATCCGCATGCGGTCTTCCCCCTGCGCGACCGTGCGGAGGGGCATGCCCGTCGTGTCCGTTTCCTCCACGGCGCTCCATTTTCGGGTGATGGTGGCGGGGGGCGTGACGGCAAGGCCCAGCATGAGGTGCGGCCCCCGGTAGAGGGCGCTGAAGGTGAACTCGGCGCCCGAGTAGTCAGAGGTTCCCCGCCGGGAACTATGGCGGTACACCGAATCCAGCCGGAAAAAACTGGTGAAGAATGTGAGCCGCCCCCGGCCCGTGCGCAGTTCCTCGTCATCGGTGCTCCCCCGCACGATCATGCCGCTCACCCCCGCCGAGAGCTCATCCGTCAGGCGCCCCGCCAGGGCCGCCCCGTATCCCCGCAGGGACCCCGCCCGGGCCTGCGCGAACTGCGACCAGTCGGCCACCACCGGCAGCGAGTCGTTGGGGGGGCGCGGGGTCGGGAGGGGCCGCTCGGAGAGAATCGGGGGAGTCAGGACGTTGTTGTTCTGATAGTAGTGGTCCATGTCCGCGTACTCCGTCACCCCCAGCCCCGCCGCCCATTGCGTCGAACCCAGGGAGAAGGGCACTGCCAGCGCCGCCTGCACGGGCCGGTTCCCGTGCCTGGACCGGGACCAGTGGGGGCCGATGTCGTCGAAGGGCCGCTGCACCGTGTCCCCCGCCGTCACCCCCGGGAGGGATGTGTCCGGATCCGGGACGAGCCCCGTCAGCCCCTCCATCAGGAGACTGAAGTTGGAGTAGTATTTCAGGGGTGCGTAGTGCTGTTCCTGGGCCAGCACGCTGAACTGCCGGCGGAGGCCGGAGGAAAACCGGATGCCTGTGAGGGAGGCCAGACCCGCCGGGTTCAGGAACATCATGCCCGGGTCTTCGCTCCAGGCAAAAACGGTGCCCCCCGCCGCACGCGCGGCGGCCGTCTGGCTCATGCCGTGGTCCAGTCCCTGCATGGTCAGGGGGGCGCCGGAGCCCTGGGCGGAGAGATGCCCCCAGGGAAGGCACCCGATGAGAAGAACCAGGACGCTCCGCACCGCGGCGCTTTCTCGTCTCATAGGCCGGCTCCCAGACTCACGCGCTGGACGCTTCCGAGGTAGGTCCCGACGGAGCCGTAGCTGTAGTCGAACGCGAGCCGCACCGTCCCGACCGTGTGCCGGATGCCCGCCCCTAACGTGAGCCCCTCGGAATCGTAGTTGAATTTGTACCCCCCCCGGAGGGCGAGGGAATGCATGAACTCGTACTCCACTCCCAGGTGGGCCTGCTGGGTGTAGTCATTCGGCTGGAAGAGGTCGAAGGCCACACCCAGCCGGTTCTCCTCTTCCCCCATCAGGAGGGCGTCGGGACCCACGAGATCCGCCGCCGCCCCGAAGCGGAACAGCAGGGGCACGGGATTCGACTCCCGGGCGTACTCCACGTCGGCCCCGAAGTTCTGCACCGAAGCCGCCACCGCCACCGAGCGGAATCCGGTGCGGTAGTGCACCCCGAAGTCGAACAGGAGGCCGCTCCCCCAGGTCTTCACTTCCTGGAAAACCCCCTGCGCCGTCTGGGCCATGACCCAGCCGCCGTCGAAAAGGGATTCATGGGCGTACTTGACGCTGATGCCCGTGGAGAACCGGTCCGTGAGGGCTCGCGCATAGGTCAGCCCCGCCAGCACGCTGAAGGGCCGGAATGTCCTTCCCGTCAGCCCCGGAGCGTCGGGGTTCTTGATCCAGGGCCGCTCGTTGGTGGTCTCCTCGAACTCCCCGAAGTCCACGTACTGCACCTGGACTCCCACCGCTCCCAGGTCTTCCAAGGAGACAGCCCAGGCAACGGCTCCCTGCTGCGAGTCCATGATCCAGTCGATGTAGGTGGTGGAGATCTCCTGGCCCTGCACCAGGGCGACCCCGGCGGGATTCCAGAACGGGGCCTCCGCCCCCGACGCCCACACGCTGTAGGCG
>JBAVEL010000066.1:0-14278 GCA_049587715.1 Bacteroidota bacterium | reverse complement strand
GCATCCTCCTTTTGGGTGCCTAACCGTCGGGTTCAGCCGCGTTGCGGAGCAACGTCGGCTGCAACCCGTTGTTGGGCGGTGGGTGTCTCTCTGAATGATAATCCTCACAGGTCAAAGTTCTATTGGCGATCGTGATTCCTACGATCGAGCCAAGGGCGCTGGAATGGATTGCCGGATGAAATGATAGATGCCCGTCGCCAAGATCAAGATCCCAATCATGAGCAGAGCATAAGTGCCCATGAGTTCCTTGTTGCGGAGCAGAATCCCGGCCGCAACGACCATGATACCTGGAAATAGCATCAGGAAGCGGTGCTTCCTCCTGACTCCAGTGATCAACAGGCCAACCGCACCAACCGTAAAGATGCTGGTAATCAATAGCTCGAGTCCCCAACGCGTCAAGAAGCCCACCTCTGGCTGTGGGTATCCCCCATCTGGTATTTCCTGGCTGGTGATGACCACCGAGGGCTGCAACCAGCCCAGATCCTGCGGACAAAGCCTGACCCACCCGGCCATGAAGCGCCACTCGCCCTTGGGAGGATAATCCGCGGTTTGACCAGAGCGAATCCCGAAGTGGAGATGCGTTTGCACCGGCTGTTCTTTGCTGCCGCCATTCTCATCGCTGTCTCCGAGGTAGGCGATCAAATCACCCCGCTTCACCTCTGTGCCCGACTGCAATTTCCAGCGACTGGGGCTGAGGTGACCGTACAGCGAATACAGGTTTGCCTGCGGATGGTCGATGAGAATCAACCAGCCATAACCGCCTGCTGTTCCTGAAAAGCTGATGTGCCCGTCGGCCATAGCGTAGACTGGAGTCCCTGCGGGGCCTTTGTAGTCCTCCGCGGCATGGAACTGGCGCACAGGATACTCGTAACAGTCTTTGATCCCGGGGGGGCACTCATTGGAGACGCCAAACCAACAGCAGAAGAACATGCCATCATTCGCGAACTCAGCGAGCGGGAACCGGAAGGGCAGGCTGTCATCGCCGGCAATCTCATCCGCGTCGGCCAGACCGATGGGTTTGGCGGATGGGCACGTTTCCGGGTACTGCGTACTGCAGGCTGCGACCAGCATAGCCAAGATACCAAGGCTTGTTAGTAGGCGCGGACTAGACATACCATCCTGCCTTTCCAATAGGTTCCGTTCACGACTTCCGTTTAGCCTATCGCCCCGCCCAACGGCCGCGGCTAAGCTGCGGCGCGCGAAACTCAAAATAGCGTAGGATGGTACTGCGCGACCAACACTCTACTAATGACAATTTCTTGAGAGCAGCTTCAGCTCGCCAGTAACGTACTCCGCTTGTTCCGTCAGCTTGAGCCGCTGGTTAGGCGGTAGCGCTTGGTGACAATGTTCCTCAGGCGGCCATTCGTGGGATTGCCCTATCTGAGATTAGAATACCCAACCCGATTCCGAAGCCGCTGAGAAAGCCAAGGGCAATGTTTAGTGTCGCACTGGGAACCGCCTCGAATATCGGAAGACCGTTGATCAGAACGAGAATGAGGGTGGCGACAAGATGGGTGGCCGCCAAGAGTCCTCCCAGAATTATCGGGGTCAACATGCTATGCACTTTCTGTTTTGCGTAGTAGCGATCGAAGAAAAGGTAGATCGCTGAGCCGAGTGCACTGACAAGCAAGATATCTCGCAGTATGAGCCAGAATCCAGTGGATCGTGCTACCGCTATCTGAAGAATGAGCAAGAATACCAGAAGGACGACGGCAACTCTCACCTTCGCGACGCGGAGTGTATAGAAGAACAAGCTACCAATAATGCCGTTGCTGAGTAGTTGGAAAGCATAGTGAGTGCGATCAAGGGCGTTCTGCTGGAAGAAGAGTAACCCAATAAGAAGGCAGCAAACAGCGCTTATGATGGAGCCAACCACAATCTCCCTGAGTCGCTTATCCATATGCACTCCTCTCGCGGACCAAGTGAAGTAATGTCTATCGGGAATTGGCTCACCGCTACCGCCTAACCGCTCGGGTTCAGCGGCGGGCGCAGCCCGCCCGCTGCAACCCGTTGTTAGCCCGCGTCCTGTATTCGTTGGCGAAAGTCCGACAGTGGCCTTGCCTTCTCGAGCGCGGAACGAAGCTGCTCAATGCGACCCTCCGTTGCAGGGCCACTTCTGAACTGTAGTGCCACGAGCTTTCGGTCTTCTCTATAGATCGGGTACATGATCACCCGGGCCGATCCACGAACGATGAGGCCGTAGTGTTCGCCTCGTCTCAGGCGATCATCGCGCTCCTTCTCCGGCACAATCCGCACGCCCGTGAAGTACCCACCTTCCTCAATCGCGCTCTTTGCGGTGGTCACCCCCGTCTTCTCAAGGTCGTCCATTTCTCGCAGATGCGTCCGCAAGACCCGTCGAAGGTGACAATCCGTGTCGATCTCATGTTCGGTCACGAGAAACACACGGCGGATGACAGCTCCGTCTTGGGCGGCTAACCTATTCATAGACAGGAAACGACCATTCACGCCGAGATTCTGCGGAAGCCAAAACGTCGACGTGGAGACAGTAAAGTACTGGTCGCCAGCCTGCAGACCAGCGATGAATTGAGTCAAAGCACTCACAATTGTCTCGTGGTCCCCAATGAGATCCCAGTTTCCGTTAGCCATGTCGGCGAGATCACCGGCGATGCGCCGTAATTGCAGGGTGGCGGCAAACAAGAAGAAAGGGCTGCGAGAGTCGCGTAGCAGTGTGACCGACGAGTCGATACTCCGGAGCTCCCCATCGGGCTTGGGAGCTTCCGCGCCGAGATCGCGTCGATCGAAGGTGGCGATGTCTTCCATTAACGCAGCCGCGTGCGGCGTGCGGCCGTGTCTGCTGAAGCGCAGGCAGCGCGCGATAACGTCGACAACCCCGCAATTCTCTCGATACAGCTTCGGGTTGTTATCAAGAACAATACGGGTTACAAGATCCTTGACCTCGTCTATGTCCTCGACAGGCGGAAATGGATCCTTGCCGGTAGCCAACAGATGAAGTACGCCGCCAATGGAATAGATATCACCACTCACAGAACGGGCCCCCTCTGGGGCCATATACGCACGATTACGGCCCGAGATCTGCCCGATGTCGAAAACGAGGTCGCGAAAGATGGCCTGGCCGAAGTCGATAAACACTGGCTCGCCGTCTCCCCTCACTCGAATGTTCGCTGGCCAGATATCGCCGTGGATGACTTGCCGTCGGTGAACTGAGTCAAGGGCACGGGCGAGCCGTCGAGCCCAATCGAAGAATTCAGCAGCCGATCCCACTGCACACGGGCGCGTGGATTCTTTAGGAGTCAAATGCTCATCCAGGCCCAGCCCATTTATGAGCTGCTGAACGATGAAGACGACTGTCGCCTTGTCGCCTCGTTCGTTCAGATTGACGTGCCAGAGACCCTGATCGAGCACCGCGGCGACGCACTGAAGGCCACGTAGGCGCTGGAAATTCAAGATCTCAGCGTTGGCAAGTCTGTGGAGATTCCCTAGCGCGTCGTATCTGTCCTCAATGGGCCCGTTAAGGAGTTTGGGAATCTTGATGACGACCTCTTCGTGCAGACACAGGTTCAGACTCGGGTCCGCATCTGAGTCGTGCACCTCGAGGACCGCTGCGAGAAATGTTTGGCCGGATTGGCCTCCACCCAGCTCCTTGATGGTCTCGTAGGTGGCCTTTTCACCGGTAAACCTCATTGTGGTTTCTCCCCAGCAAACGCTATGCAATGATCGTGGTGGCTAACGGCCGCGGCTAACCTGCGGCGCGCCGAACGTCAATTATCGTAGAATGGTCCCGGGCGACCGAGACTCTACTAATGACAAACTCCTGAACTCGTCGTCAGCCGGCCCGTAACGGATTCGGCTAATTCCGTCAGGTTGAGCCGCTGGTTAGCCCGCACCAATTCAGCGCAGATCCAATCCGAGGCGGGTGGCCATCCTCTTTACCAATTCGTCGTAATAGTACAAGTCGTTGGGGGAGAATTGAAATACATCGATCTCATCGAATGTCCTGAAAGTAATAGGTAGAAGATACCGGCCTCGCCACGAAAACACGGTCAGTCGGTACAGTGCGAGGTTCTGGATTGAATCGAGATCGATTCCACAAGTCTTTGCAAGCTGATTCAAATCATGGGTGTTGAGAGTTTGGGGGAGTTTGCCCGTCTTTGTCACTTCCGACCTTATGTCTTGAGAGAGGTTCTTCACAAGGTGCGCTTTTAACAAGTTCTCTAGGCAAAACGCTATCAACATCAAGTAAACAGATTGAAGCTCGGGCGCTTCGAGCCGATCACGACGCTTGAAGAGAAACCAGCGGAAGAACTTGTACTCCGACCTGAGCCATCGCTTTTCAATTTCGATTGACAAGTGTTGAGCTGAAGCAAAAAGCGCCTGTGCGGAAGCGACCCAGAGATTGGGATCGGAAAGAAATCTCCCGAAATCATCCAATTTGAGACGGTTGAACTCTGAGTCTAGCATGTGATTGGTGCGGGCTAACAGATAGTAGACTGATCCGCCTATCCTGCAGGTAATGGCTGCGTGGATCGGCCTAAGATGCAGGCGGATCAGCGGGTAAAGTCACGTTAAGTTGCTCAAAATTAAAATCTTACGGGAATCCCGACCACTTCGCGAGTGATTATAGGCCGGTCGGCCTAAGAAGCGGGTAAATCGCGTAGAACCCGTCAGAGCCCGTCCACCGGGCTCTTCACGCCGGCCGGGCCGCGGTTCAGCACGTGTGTGTAGATCATCGTCGTCCGCACGTCGCTGTGCCCGAGCAGTTCCTGGACCGTGCGGATGTCATAGCCGCCCTCCAGCAGATGCGTGGCAAACGAATGCCTGAAGGTGTGGCACGTGGCCCGCTTCGTGAGGCCGGCTTTCGACACTGCATCCTTCACCGCCCTCTGGAGGATGGACTCGTCCGTGTGATGGCGTCCCTCCTCACCCGTCCGGGGGTTGACCCACCGGTGCTCCTGCGGGAAGACCCATTGCCAGCGCCAATCCTTCGGGGCGTTGGGGTACTTCCGATCGAGCGCATCGGGCATCCGGACCCCGCCCCATCCATCCTTCAGATCCTTCTCGTGGATCGTCCTGACCCTCCCCAGGTGCTCGCGCAGCGCCTCCTTCACGCTCCCCGGCAACATCGTGATGCGATCCTTCGCCCCCTTCCCGTCCCGGACCAAAATCTCGTTCCGTGCAAAGTCAATGTCCTGAACACGGAGGCGGAGACATTCCAGAAGCCGGAGGCCCGTTCCGTACATCAGCGAGGCCATCAGCAGTTTGTCGCCCGAGAGAAACGCCAGGACCGCCTTCACCTCCTCACGCGTCATCACAACCGGGATCCGCTCCGGCGTGCGGGCCCGGATCACCTCCCCCAGGTCCCCCACCTCGCGGCCCACCACGTGCCGGTACAGGAAGAGCAACGACGAGAGTGCCTGATTCTGGGTCGAGGCGCTCACCTTCTCCTTCACCGCCAGGTGGGTCAGGAACGCGTTGATTTCGGGCTCCGCGAGCCGTACCGGATGGCGGAGACCGTGAAAGAGAACGAACCGCCTGATCCAGTGAACGTAGGTACTCTCGGTGCGCCTGCTGTAATGGCGCGATCGCAACGCCTCCCGCACCTGATCCAGGAGCTTCGGCTTCCCATCGCTCACGCCGGATGACCTCCGCCTGCGCGCGGGAAGGGGCACCGTCCCCCGCTCGCCCGCCACCGCCGGCCCCTGTCCGCCCGACGGGAATCCCATCCCCGTCCGTCCTCGAAGGGGGGGATCCGGCCGGCCGCGGGCAACGGCCGGGAGCAGCACGCGCGTTGCACCCTCCGCGAAAAGTAACAAAATGCCGAGTTTCTGAAGGAATGTGCATCGCCTCCGCGCCATTGTCAAGCGGAGGGAGAGCCGTCCGGGCGGCCCGCATCCCTACTTCAGCACCACCAGTGCTTTCGCCGCCCTGTAGGGGCCCGCCTGCATCCCGCACCAGTACATCCCGCCGGCCAGGCGGGTACTCTCCACGGGTACTTCCTCCCAGCCGGGGCCGCGGACCCCGTCGGCCAGGAGCGCCACTTCTCTTCCCGGGACATCATACAGACGGAGCGAAACATGCATCTCCACAGGAAGATAGTAACGCACGAGGGCATGGCCGTTGTGGGGATTCGGGTAAGGGGGAGAGAAAATGCATCCGCCCCTCTCCATCTCCCCTCCGCCCGCCGAAGCAAGGGGCGTCATGGCAATGCTGCAGTATGTCGTTTCCGCCCCGATCCCAAGCCCGGCGGCAAAAGCCGGGAGAAGCAGCATCATCCGTTTCATTCCCGATCTCCCTCTCCCCCCCGCATAGGCGGTGAGACATCATCCCGACTCCTGAACCGCGCACACACCGCCTTCGACTGCGGGGAGACAGCAACTCCCACTCCAGGGCGGACACAGCCCCCCCCGACCCTCTCCGGGGCGGTCTCCTCCCCCTCCTTCCCCCGGAACCCGCCTACCGGGAGGGCCGCTTCGTCTCCCTGTGGACGGGAACAGGGGACGGCGGGGTGTTGTCGCGCAGTGAGCCCGCACCCGACTTCTGCGGAGTCTTTGAACGCAGAGGGGTAGAGCCGATGCCCGGTGCAGGCGCCGCATGACTCCGCTCCCGCAATCCCCCACCTATCATCACCCGCCCCGCATCGCTCATCCTCACCCAGTATCCCTTCCCCGGCTGGAGGAGAGCCGCCTGTGTGTATCCCTGGGTATCGAAGCCGAACCAGCCGGATTCCACGAGCCCGGGCGGATCGGTCGTCACGGAGGAGACGGAAACCTCCCCCGTGACGCCCCCGATGAGGTTCCAGCCCCGCATGACGTCAAGCGTCTCGGCCCATACGGCCGCTCCTCCGACAGGCACCTCATGCGCCCCCGCGAACTTCGCCCAGAACCCAACACCTGTGTCCAGGGTATCCTCCTCTTCGTATCCCGCGCCGTCAAACACGTACGCCGGCGAGACCGCATCGGGGAAGAGACTCCCGAAGGCGGGATCCCCGGGAACCACCGGAAGGGAGAGGAGATTCCAGGCATCCAGGACAGGCACGGGGACCGTCGCGTAGAGGGAAACCTGCTTGAAGTACACCTCCCAGTTCCCGTCGCGCAGATCCTGCCAGACAAGAAGAAGGGAGTCCCCCTTGAGGGCACACCGCGGCTCCACACTGAAATCCTGCCTGGATGTCAGGCAGAGCGGCCCGCTCCAGGAATCCCCCCCGTCACCCGACCACGCCCCTGCAAGGCACCATCCCTCCGGGGAATGATCCGCCCAGATCGCGTACACCCTTCCGCCCGGGCCACAGCGCACGACGGGAGATGATACGGTGTGCCCTGGGGCGATCTCCAGGGGCGAAGTCCAGCTCTCTCCCAGATCGGTGCTCCTTACATACACGGGAGTCCACACGTTCCCCGCGGAGGCGTTCCTCAGGTCGGCATAGACCGCATGGAGCATCCCCCCCGCGTCCGCTGCAACGGAAGGGTTGTAGGAGTAGCTGTTGGAATCGTTGTTCGTCACGGGGTGATCCCCCGTCAGCCAGGGTTCCCGGTTTGCGAGCACGTTCCAGTAGGGTGAGACATCCTTGTTCAGATGATGCCAGAGCACAACGGCGGTGGTATCGGAGAATGCAACGGCCGGGTTGAGGGAGTTCGCCCCGTGGACCAGGGATCCCGCAAAAGACACTCCCCCGTCGCGGCTGACGTAGCTCCGTATCCTGTAGTGCATCGCCGCCACCACAATCAGCTTCCCCCCGGATGCGGCGACCTGCGGTTTGGAATGCACCGTCCCGAGGGTATCGATGGGTGTCTCCGCCCCCCAGCTCTCCCCGCCGTCCGTGCTTCTTCTTCCCTTCATCACCCATCGGTATGTGGAATCGGCCTCGAAGCGGCGGAAGCCGCACGACACCGCCAGGAGAGTCCCCTCTCCGTCTGCCGCAATGGCCGGCTCGTATTCCTCGCCTTCCGGAACCCCGAAGAGAGCTGCGGGAGGAGTCCAGGAGAGGCCGTCGTCGGTGCTCTGGGTGTAGTACACGCGGTGATTCCCCTCCGTATCGTCCGAGTACACCACGTGGATGCCCGTCCCGTCCATTGCGATATCGGGGGAGCGGGAAGCGCCTCCGCTCCCGCTCAGGTTCCTCTCCCCCGCCGCAGGATGGAACCCCCGCAGAGATCCCCGCCGGCCCGGGGAGGGCTGCACCAGCAGTTCATCCATCACCCTCCCCTGGGTCAGCGGCGCATCGAATCCCAGGAGATGGGCCACCGTCGGGGCGATGTCTATCTGTTCCGCAAACACGTCCGTCTCCACCCCCATCCGTATCCCGCACCCAAGCGCAAGGAAGGGAATGTGCCGGCAGTCGTGACAGTCGTTCCCGTGGCCGCTCCAGAGAGTGTCACCATGCCTTCCGTGATCCGTCGTGATGAGCATGGCGGTGCGATCCCGATACACGGAATCCTCCTGGATCTTCCTCCACAGGAGGAACACAAGGGAATCCACCCGGCGGATGCTCCCCAGGTACTGTGCGGAATCGGCCGTGTGTCCCGACTTGTCCACCTCCGCGAACAGCACATAGCAGAGCGACGGATGGTTCCGGTCCATCACCGCCCGGGCGGAGTCCCATGTCACCGTATCGGCGGAGGATGCAAGCACGATGTCGGGGGCCACGTCATAGCCGTAGCCGGGCAGGAGCCCCACGGGGTAGCGCCAGATGGTGTTCTTTCCCGAGATGAAGCAGGCCTTCTCGCCCGGCACGCCCGTCTGCTCTCTGTAGTATTCCCCGAGGGTGGGCTCCCAGGGCCGCACGGGTGTGGGGATGCCCGAGTTGTTGGGGAGCTTCTGCCGCGCCCCCGTCACGATGGTGGAATGCCCCGCATTGGTGACGGTGATGCTCGTGTTCCAGAAGTTGGTGGAGAGGGTCCCCCGGGGCCTCAGACTGTCCCACACGAAGCTCATGTAGGTGTTCCCCGCCTCGAACGCCTCCACGTTGCGGATGCCGTCGATAACCACGATGAACACGTTCTCGGGAAGGGTCTGGCACCGGGCGGCGGGGGAGAGAAGCAACCCCGCACACAGGATGAGCTTTGCCGGGCACGATCTCTTCGCCCGTCTTTCTCCTCTGGTGTGAAGGCGCATAGTGTAATTCCTTTCCGGAATCGACTCCGGTTCAGCGGAGAAGCAGCATCTTCCGGAGCTCCACATGAGAGCCCGCTTCCAGGCGGCAGAAATAGACGCCCGAGCCCATCACCCTGCCGTCGGGCCCCCTTCCATCCCAGACCCCACGGTGGTACCCGGCCTCCACCACGCCGTCCACCAGTGTGGCGACTTCCCTCCCCACCAGGTCAAAGACCTGGATATGCACGTGCCCCTTCAGGGGGAGGGCATATGCCACCGTCGTGGAAGGATTGAACGGGTTCGGGTAGTTGGGGCCCAGACTGTATGCAGCGGGAAGGGGGTGGGCCGCCACCGCCGCAACCGGTGAGGCCTCCACCGAATGGCTGTAGTGGAGGGTGCCGTCCAGGTCTATCTGCTTCAGGCGATACCACCGGAGTCCCGGGGCTGCGGAACTGTCCACGAACCGGTAGGAATGAGGCGTGATGGTGGTGCCGTGGCCCGGGAGAAAGCTGTTGGGGATGGTCTCGAATCCCGCATCGGGGAGAGGAGACCGCTGGACTTCGAAGCCGTAGTTGTTGATCTCGGACATGGTGGTCCACTCCACCTGCACACTGCCCTGCGGAAGAATCACGGCCGCAAGAGAGATGAGCTGGACCGCGATGGGCGAGTCCACTACGGTGTACTGCCATGTGTCCCCCCCGGGGGCAAAGACGCCCCAGGAGGTCATCTCTTTCCAGGTGAATGTGGCCACCCCCCCGTCGATCTCAGCCAGAACATAACCGATCTTGAGCGTATCCACATGCCGCCTGAGGGGTGTCCACCCGCCGTATGTGGAGTCATGCACAAAGCCGTCCCAGTACGTCGCACCCGGAAACCATGGCGCCGACGAGCTCCTGTAGAATGACGCTCCCGCCGTCGCCACCACCATCTGCTGCACATCATCGGTGGTGTCGGCCGTCCCGTTCCCGATCCTGGCCCGACTGTAGAAATGCGTGTGCGCGCAGAAGTACACCTTGACTCGGTGCTCCTCCAGTATCTTCCAGAACCTGTTCCTCCGGTACTGATCCGCCTCCAGCCCCAGACGCCGCCCGCACCGGAAGGCGGGCATGTGGCCATAGACAAACACATGCTTGATCGTCCCCTTCGACTCCAGTACAGTCCGGAGCCACGTCGTGTCCATGTAGGCCAGACTCGCCGAATCATTCTCCCGCGGATCATAGACATACCGGGAGGTAAACTGATCCATCCCGATCACAAGCACGCTGTCGCCTGTGGAGTTCCCGTGGCGGACGTAGTAGCTGAGGTTCTTCTGGGAGGCGGGCCCGTTCTGAGGAAGCGCCCGGGGACCCGCAAACGCCGAGTCCCAGGCCGACTTCCACCAGTCATGGTAGTACCAGTTCCAGGCCTCGTGGTTTCCCCGCACGGGGTAGATCCGCACGGAATCCTCCCATGCCTCCGACACGGAATCCTGCCAGGCCAGCAGCTCCTTCTTCAGGTTTGTGGGGGGTGTCGGCGTTCCCGTCGCCCATCCGTTCACAAGGTCGCCCGGAAACACCCAGAACTCGGCCCCTTCCAGCACCGCCTGCCGGGCCAGGAGCTCCAGCGTGTCCCCGTTCAGGGGCTTGGTGCTGGGGCCCTGGCGCGAGTCCCCCACAATCATGAACCGGGTTGTGTTGCCCGTGCCGGGCATGAAAAGGGCGGTCACATCCTTCGGACCGTCCATGGTGATGTTCGCAGGGGAGGTGGAGCCCGAAAGAGCACCCCCCCACCGGGCGAAGCGGTGCAGGGTGTCAGGCACCGCCGTCAGCTCCACCACCGTTCCAGAGGGGTAACTCGGAAGATCCGGACTTCTTGTGACCGATCCGCTTCCCGTAACCGAAACCCCCAGCAGGTAGCTTGCGGAGCCGCCGGGCTCTATCTCCCGCACCATCAGGGCGCTGGAGTACTTCCCCTTGTACTGGTTTCCCGCCGTGCCGTAGTATCTGACGGTCAGCACCACCATGCTGTCGGATCCTGAGCGCACGCTGTCGAAACGGGCCACAAAGCCCGAATCCGTGTTTCCCGCGGGCAGGACCGTGGAGGAGTCCGTCTCTCCGGCGAAGAGCGGCTGATGGGTCAGACTGTCGGTCCCCGTGGAGCTTCTGTTTCTGAAACCCCCGGTCCCCGAGAGCACCACCTCCGAACCCCGGGTCCACCCGTAGTCGTTCCGGTTTCCGTAGAACACCAGCGTGTAGCGCATCTGTGGCCTCAGGCCGCGGAACGTCAGGGTGATGTTCGTGTCGACGTAGTTCTTGTACCAGATGAAGCCCTTGCATGAGACGATGCCGTGAAAGATGCCATAGGCATCCGTTCCGACCCTCGGCTCCGCACCGTAGATCGTGTCGCGGGTCGGGGCGGCATTCGTCACGGTCAGGCGGACGGAGGTCGCCCCGCCGGTATCGTAACGCCTCAGGATACCGGTCTGGTTTGTGGAAACGGCGGTGATACGCGTACTGTCCTCTCCGGATCTCCAGGAGAGATCGTTGTAGGCGGTCCACTGCACGGTCTGCGACCGGGACGGCATGGCGGCGGCCACAAGGAGGAGGAGGAACAGCCGGGGGAAAGAATTGCGGGACGGATGGAGCGGGTTCATCTCTTCACACCTCCTTCGGAAGGCGACCTGCGACGGGAGAACCCCTGTCACCAGGGGAGGAGCGCCCGAAGAAGGGTGCCGTCCTTTCAAGTGAAAGAGCGCCTCCAAGGCCACGGGGCCGTGAGCATGCAGAAGGCAGGAAGCGCCCCGGGGGACGAGCAGAGGAGGGAGAGATGGGAACACTCCCCGTGCGCCGGAATCAGGCGTTTGGAAGGGACTCTCAGGTCCGGGCTCGTGAACCGCCGCACCCCGAAGGGCACACCACGCTCACAACTCGACCCGCGGGCGGATGATACCCGAATCTACAGCAGGATACGGAGAAAAGCAACGCCGCGGGGGCTCTGGTGCGGGGGATGCCTCCCCCTTCGGGCTCAGGAGGAGGATTTCCGCCTGCGGAAGGCCCTGTATAGTGCCAGGATGACCAATGCCCCCACCACGGCCGCCAGAAACCCCGCGAACTCCCCCTCCTCGTACCAGCCGAAAAAGCGGCCCAGCAGGGTGGCCACGACCGCCCCCCCTATTCCGAGGAGGGTGGTCACGATGAGTCCGCCGGGGTCTTTTCCCGGCATGAGGATCTTCGCCACGGTTCCCGCCAGGAAACCGATCACGATGCTCCAGAGGATGGACATGGGACCTCCTGCGTGTTACTGAGAAGCGGATCGGGGTCGCCCGAAGATCACACGGCGCGCGAACCAGAAGGCCAGGACGGCAAAACAGAGGATCAGGAGAAGACCCACCAGAGGGAGAAGGATGGCCAGAGCGGACGTGGACACCGCCCCGGCCAGCTCGGCGGTGGCAAGCGCGGGATTTCCAAGGCCGCCCGTGAGGGCGGTGGATTTGAGCCGGAGCAGTGCGGTTGCCCCCTGCACGATTCCCGCAATCCCACCTCCCGCAATAAAGGCCAGCGTCCACTTGAGAAGGGGCGGCATCTCCACCATGACCGAAGCGCTCGCCACCACTCCTGCCAGGACCGCTGCCGGGGTGGCAATGGCATCCAGCGCGTTGTCAAGCCAGGGAATGTAATAGGCCAGCACCTCCAGCACCGTCGCCGTGGCAAAGACGGTCAGGGCGGGAACACTCCCCATCCACTGGAAGCCCGGGGAGAGCTCCAGGTATCCGGCCATGGAGGCCGCGCTGATGGCCAGAAGAGGCACAAACACCCGGAAACCGGCCGCCGCGCTCAGGCCGATCCCCAGCGCCACACTCAGAGCCGTCTGGAGTCCGTCTTCCACAGGGCAGGCCTCAGAGACCTTCCTCGGAAATCAAATACGCGAGCAGAGCTTCCACAATCGCCCCCATCTCCAGCTCCCGCGGGTGCACCTTGTCGATGGTGTCATGCTCCGAGTGCTGGTAGTCAAAGTAGCGGTGCGACTCCACCAGCAGACCGAACCCCGCCGTTCCCGCCTGCACGAGGGGCGTGATGTCGGAGCCCCCGTGCCCGAACCGGATCTCCCCCGCCAGCAGGCCGTCGAAGAGAGGCCGCCAGCGAAGCACCTTCGCGAGCACGGCCGAGTCCGCCTGGACGGCGACCCCACGCGGGGCAAATCCCCCCCGGTCCGACTCGATGGCCGCAATGTGCTTCTCCCCCCGCCGCCGGGGGTCCGCAACATAGGCAGGTCCGCCGCGCGAACCGTTCTCCTCGTTTGTGAAGAGCACGGCCCGGATGGTCCTCTTCGGGGCAATGCCCAGCTTCCGGAGGAGATGGAGCGCCTGGATGGCATGCGCGCACCCTGCCCCGTCGTCGTGCGCCCCCGTCCCCAGGTCCCAGCTGTCCAGATGCGCCCCCAGGACAATCACCTCTTCGGGGTGCTCCGTGCCCGTCAGCTCCCCCATCACGTTGAAGGAGGGAACATCCGCGAAGGAAGCGCACGAGAGGCGGATCCTCACCCGCAGGTCCGGATCCTCCTTCAGCATGGCGCTCAGGATATCCGCATCCGCCGTGCTGATGGCGGCCCCGGGAACCTGCGGCACTCCCTCCTCGTATCCCATCCACCCCGTGTGGGGGACCTCATCCAGCACCGGGGTCACAGCGCGGACCAGGGCCGCCACACCTCCCGATCTCGCCGCCGCCACCGCGCCGCCTCCCCGCTGATCCACCGCCCCTCCATACCCTTCAAACGTATTCAGGTGCGTGGGGTCGAAGGGTCTGTTGAAAAACACGATCCGGCCCCGCGCCTTCTCCCCCAGGGAGCGCGCCTCCTCCAGGGATTGCACCTCCACCACCTGCGCCGTGATTCCCTCCTCGGGTGTGGCGACACTCATCCCCAAGGCGCAGACGGAAACGGGGGTCTCGCTTTCTCCGCTCAGGATCGCCCCCTCTTCCGTGTTTCCCCGCACCCAGCGGGGCACCATCACGGTCTCCGCATGCACCTTCTGAAACCGCCTCTCCAGCATCATCTCCACGGCCAGCTTCACGGCCCGGTCCGCGCCCGGAGATCCGCTCAAGCGGCGTCCCGCGTTCGTGGTCAGGTAGTCCAGAATGCCGTAGCTCTGGCAACTGGAGAGCCCGGTTCTGAGGAGCTCACGCGCAACCCTCTGGTAGGTTGTGTCGGCCTCCCCCGCCACGCCGTGCGACAC
>JBAVEL010000065.1:0-2522 GCA_049587715.1 Bacteroidota bacterium | reverse complement strand
GTGGGGGGACTCCACATTCTCCTGGAGTGCTCAGATCCGCCGGTCTCACGGGAGGGGGGACTACGAATTCCGTACCGATGGGGGGGGGACGGTGAGGCGGCAGGGGGCGGATTTCACCACACTCTGGGCGGGGGGATCCGTGGCATGGAAGGGGGGACCGGGTCTGGCCCTTCGCATGAGCGGTTTCGGGACGGGGGCGGACCGCGGAAGTCCCGGGCCGTATTCGGGTGCCGGAGCCGGCCTCGCGGCGCGTCTCTCCGATGCGATCCATGTCCTGGGAGGGGAAGTGGGTTGGGATGCAACGCCGGAATTCCGCGCGTCTCTGGGCCTCGGCGCCATCTTTGCAACACAGGAATACGCCGGGTCCGGATGGGCTCCGAGCATCCACAGGAACCGGAGCGTGCGTCTCAATCCGCAGATCCGCTGGTCGGGGGCGGGGCCCACCACGGTGCTGGCCGGGGCGGAGGGTGTCTGGAACGACCTCCGGAGCACGGATGCTCTCGGAGGCATCCGGCGGGAGCATGCGCTCTACCTGGGGGTCCAGCACGTCCGGCCTTCGGCCCTCGCCCCGGGAGCGGACCTGCTGCTGCAGTCCTCTCTCCGCTACGATGAGGTTGCGCAGGGAGGACAGGGCGTGAGCCCGCGGGCCGGGTTCAGCGCCGGCATTCCCGGACTCCCGGGAGTGCGGGTCCGGGCCGGGGCGGGAGGGAGCTTCAGGTTTCCCACATTCAACGAGCTGAGCTGGATCCCGGGGGGCAATCCCGATCTGGGACCCGAGCGCTCGGAGTCCCTGGACGCGGGTGCGAGTGCCCTGGTGCCCGCCGCCGGGAATCTCCTGGCGGAGGCGACCGTTTTCGTCCACCGGACGCGGGACAGGATTGTGTGGACCCCGGGGGAGTCCGGCCTCTGGGCTCCCCGGAACATCGGCCTCGTCCGATCCCGGGGACTGGAAGTGGAGCTCCGCTGGGCGGCTCCCGGAGGGTGGCTGGATGCGTCCCTGAATGCCGTCTGGAACGACGTCCGGAAGGAGAGCGAGGATTTCCCCGGGGACCCGTCGCTCGGGAAGGTGCTGGTGTTCACCCCCGGGCGGACATTCTCCGCCCGGCTCCTGGCCCGGAGCGCGATCGGGACCGTGGGACTGGTGCACCGGTTTGTCGGCCGCCAGTTCGTTTCTTCCGTCAATGACCGGGAACTCCCTTCGTTTCACCTCACCGATTGCTCGCTCCTTCTGGAGAATGCCTGGGCGGGGGCGGGGCTTTTGCTCAAGCTGGAGGTCCTGAACGTCTTCAACACCTCCTATGTCGTGGTTCCCCTCTACCCGATGCCGCTGCGGGAATACAGAAGCACGGTGGGAGTCCGGCTGTGAGGCTCCCTCCGCAGCGAAGGGGCGGGGGGAAACTATTCCGCCCGATTTCCTGTTCTATAGGGCACAGTCACTGCAGAAAGGAAACGATACCGATGGCGATCCGCATGCTGGTGATCCCCCTGCTCGCGGGGCTCCTGGCGGCCCCGCTCGAGGCCCCGGCCCAGACGAAGGCCCCCGATTTCTCCCTCACCGATGCGCGGGGAG
This sequence comes from Bacteroidota bacterium, assembly GCA_049587715.1. Classification (GTDB taxonomy): domain Bacteria; phylum Bacteroidota; class Ignavibacteria; order UBA10030; family UBA6906; genus JBAVEL01. The sequence continues at coordinate 952 of JBAVEL010000065.1, read as the reverse complement.
GCAGGGTGCAGATGGCTTCGCTGAAGGGAAAGGTGGTGGCCGTGAATTTCTGGGCCACCTGGTGTCCCCCCTGCCGGGCGGAGATCCCGGGGTTCATCGAGGTGTACAGAAAGTTCAGGGAGAAGGGACTGGAGATCGTGGGGGTTTCCCTGGACCGGCAGGGCTGGACCGTGGTGAGACCCTACCTGAAGAAGAACCCCATTGAGTATCCGGTGGTGATCGGTGATGCGGCCCTGGCGGATGCCTACGGGGGAGTCGAAGCCATTCCCACCACCGTCCTGGTGGACCGCTCAGGGAAGATCGTGAAGCGCCACGTGGGCTATCTCTCCAGGGCGGATTTTGAAAAGATGCTGGCGGGGCTCCTCTGAGGAACCCCGCGCCGGAGCGTCAGCACCTGCTCCAGCCGCAGTTGTAGCACACCACGCAGCCGCTCACGTGCTCCACGTTTGAGCCGCACTCCGGGCAGGCGGTGTGCGCTCCCGGGGCGGCGTCCTTCTCCTCGGGAGGCACCTCCATCTCCCCCCGCCCGCCCCGGGGGGCCGCTTCCGGCTGGTAATGGCGGAGCTGCTCCCTGTTCTCCACGTAGCGTTCCAGAACCTTCCCGATGGCGTCGGGTGTGGAGAGGACCTGGCCTCCGTGTCCGTCCCAGACGGGCATGGGACCCGAAATCCCCTTGAGCTGTTTGACGATCTCCAGGGGATCCACCCCCGCCCGGAGGGCGAGAGAGATCAGACGGCTGATGGCTTCGGATTGCGCGGCGGCGTTTCCGCCTGCCTTCCCGATTGTCGTGAAAACCTCGCAGAGGCCGGTTTCATCCTCGTTGATCGTGACGTACAGGTATCCCTCCCCCGTCTTCACCCGCTCGGTGACGCCAAACGTGACGCGGGGCCGCTCCCTCGGGGCGGTGCGTTTCGGCCCGCCGGCGGTCGCAGGGGCCTGTGCCGCCTCCTGG
>JBAVEL010000064.1:0-16315 GCA_049587715.1 Bacteroidota bacterium | reverse complement strand
GCATCCGCCTCCGCGCCCACAACCTGTTCAGCAGGCAGACCCTGGAGGGAACATTCCCCGTGGAGGGAAGCCCCGGCCCCCGGATGCTCCTCTTCCGAACACCCGACGGGCTCCTCCACACACTCGGAGACGACTACGAGGCGGAATACACAGCCCGGAGCGTTCTCTGCGAAAAGACCCGTCCCGAAACCACGGTGGTGACGGACCTGAACCCCGCAGGCCGCACACTGGATGAAATACTCGCCTCCCTGGACACCGCCCTGAATCATCAGTTTTTCGGGCTCATCATTCCCGATGAGGAAGTCCCCCTTCCCGAATCACCGGGTGCTTTTTCCCCCGTCACACGCTCGGGAACCTCTCTCCGGCTCGGTTTCGCCTCGGCGGAAGACCTCGCCCGCCTCGGCCGCATCAGGATGAAGGGGGGAAACCTCACCGTCCGGACCCGCATTCCGCTCCATGACTCCTCCGCTCCCCGGATTCTCCCTCCGGATCAGCTCCCTGTTCTACATACACTTGGGATGCTCCTCCCTGTGGATGAGACCCCGGGGTTCCTCTCTGCACCCGGCGACACGGTAGAGCCCGGAGACACACTCCTTGCGGGCTCCCCGCCCCTCTTCCTCAACCGGGAACGGGAGGCGCTCCGCAAAAAGGCCCGGGCTGTTGAAGCCGCCCGCCGTGTCGAAGAGGCAAGGATACTTCACCGTATCGACAGGTACCATGCCCGCGTCCGGTCTGATTCCCTGAAGGAATCCAGAAGGAAGGAACTGGCGGAAGGCGGATTCGGGACCCGTGCGGAACCCGCCCGGCTCCCCGAACCCGTCCCCGGGGAAACCCGTGAGCTGGCCTCACTCCTTGCATCCCTTGAATCCGTCCGCCGGAGAAGGGAGGCCGATGCATCGGCCAGTGAGGCGGCCCTGGCCCGGCTGGAGAGAGCCGCTCTCCCTGCATCACATCCCCCCTTTCTCCTCTCCCCCTGCCGCGGGATTGTGGGGGGCATCCGGATGGAAAGGGAAAGGGGAAGGATCCGGGTCACCATCCTCCTCAGGAAGCTGTGAAGGCCCGCTCCCTCCTTCCCGCTCATCCCCTACCCCCCACCCGTGATGTACGTTCTTCCGATGTGCGGGAGGATCAGTTTCTCGCGGGCCGCATCCGGGAGCTCACCGAGCTGGTGCACAACCTCAGGCGGGGGCGCCACACGCTCCTCACGGGACCACGGGGGATCGGGAAGACCCGGCTCATGCTGGAAGCGGGGGGGATTCTCGCGGGAAAGTCCCGCCGGATCGAGCTCTCGGGCCCCGTAATGGCCCGCGCATCGGGACTCCTGGAATCCCGCCGCCCGCCTCCCCCCATCCTCATGATCCGGCATCCAGCCCCTCTGGGGGATTTCCTCAGGGAGCTCCTTCAGGGACTGCACGAAAGGGGGGACCTGATCCTGGACGGAGAGCGCACCCAAGCCCCTTGGGCCGATGTCAGAAAGCGCCTGGCTGGAAGGGGTTCCGTGGGACTTCAGGAGGCGATTCTGGAGAGTCTGAAGGGGGCCCCCGCACGCTACCTCGTGTTCGTGGAGAGCTTCGACCGCATCACCCCCGCGCACCACGGCTTCGTGGAAGAGCTGCTGGGGTCCGCCGTCCTCTGCGGGGCCGCCACCCACATGAAGGAGGGGGGACATTTCCGCCGCATCTGGTCCTCCTTCAGCCGCATTCAGGTTCCTCCCCTCTCCGATGCAGAATCCCTGGGCCTCATCCAACACTGCATGGAGAGGGCCCTTGTGCGGGTGATCGATCCTTCGCTCTACAGGAAGGAGGTCCTCAAGGCCTCGGGGGGGAATCCCTTTCACATACGGAACCTGATCTGGCACGGATCCAGGGAGTCCCGCCTGGGGGAGCGGGAGATCCGGCTTCTCCGCCGCTCCGAGGAGGGGGACTACTTCAACATGGGGCCCGTGTACATCTTCGGTGTGAGCGTCTTCACGCTGGTCAAGCTCTTCTCCCTCGGGACCGACAACCGCGAGTTTTACCTCTGGTTCTCGGCCCTGGGGTTTCTGGCCTACCTGGCGTTCCGGGTCTTCCGCGCCTTCTTCCTGTTCCGCCCCCAGAAATACGGCTGAGGGGGAAGGGCGCCTCTTGCGCCGCTCCCCCGATACGCCCCGGCGGCCCTTATGCCGCGCCCCCGTGCGGCGGGGCGGCCTTTACCCTACACTCCCTTACAACCGGACGGCCCCTCCACCGATCCTCCCCGAAGCGGCTGGACGCCTCCTACCCTACCCCCCCCGTGTGGCCGGACAGCTCCTACATCCCCTGCTCGTCTGCCGATTGGCCGTAGATGGCGGGAACGGGAATGTTGTTCAGCCGGAGATACACCCCCAGTTGGGCCCGGTGATGTATCAGGTGGTTCATGACGAAGGTCCTGAGGACGGCCACCTTCGGCATGGTGAACACCGTCTCCGCTCCGTTCGCCAGGGTCCAGGGGGCCGCGAGAGCGCGGTCATCCGCCGCGGCAAGCGCGGCACGCGCCTCTCCCACCTGTTTGTCGAAGATGGCAAGAATCTCCTTCCGGGATGTGGGAGAAGGCCGGTCGAACGGCTGGGAAATGTCCAGCCGGTCGGTCTGGAGGGTCACCCCGGTCCAGGAGGGAAGGGTCGCCAGGTGTGTGGCCAGCGCCCCCATGGTGAACGACTTCTCGTGGGGCTTCCAGGCCAGCTTCTCATCGGGAATCCGCTCCAGGGTCTTCCGTGTACTGGCCATCTCATGGTCGAACTCGGGTAGAAGCGACTGGCTGATGCTCATGGGTGACTCCTTTGTGGTGAGAAACGGTTGAGCTTCGTGCGGGGGCTCCAACATAGCTTTTCGGGGCCTTTTCCGCAAGCCCGGTCGTCCGGGGGCGCCTTCCCTTCCCCTTGCGCCCGCCCCGGGAAGTTTCCATATTCCTATGAAATTGTCATGACATTTTCGTAGGCATATAGAGATTCTCAGGGAGTGCTATCCGGACGCCGGCATCCTCCGCGGGGGCCTCATGATGGCGCTCCTGACGTGCCCCCGGCCAACGTCCACCGGACACCCGTCATCAGACATGACGGGCAAATCCATCCTCGTTCGGCCGCAGCGCTCACTGTCTGAGTCCCGCAGGACACATTGACAATCAGGATTCATCTGATGAGCATATCAGGAGCCACACACCCCTTCACTTCGCTCTGAGTCCATTATGGCGAAACGCACGATATCCCGGACGCCTGCGGCCGCACCCCGCCCGACGGCGCCCCGCGCCTCCGGCAGGGCGCGCCCGCAACAGACCTCCCGGCGCGCCCCCGCCAACATCCCCATACCGTTCGACATCGGCCTCATCCAGTCCATCCGGGTGAACCGGAGCGCGGCGGAAGCGCGGGCCGCGGACCTGGGCACGCGGCGCACCTTCAAGGTGGAGGCCCAGGCCGCCGCCTACATTGCGGCCGTCCGCTGCATAGACCTCACCACCCTGGCGGGCGACGACACCCCGGGACGCGTAACCCGTCTCTGCGCCAAGGCCCTGGCTCCCGTGGAGCAGGAGACCCTGGCGGCCCTGCACCTGGGCGCTCTCCCCCTTACCGTGGGGGCGGTGTGTGTCTATCCCGCGCAGGTGAAAACGGCACTGGAATGCCTCGGGGGCCGGATCCCCGTGGCGTCGGTGGCAACGGGCTTCCCCGCGGGGCAGACCTACATGAAGCTCAAGCTGGCCGAGATCCGCATGGCGGTGGCTGCGGGAGCCGCGGAGATCGACGTGGTGATCAGCCGGGAGAAGGTGCTCACGGGCCGTTGGAAGGCGCTCTATGACGAGATCACCGCCTACCGGGAGGCCTGCGGGCCCGCCGTCCGCCTGAAGACCATCCTCGGCACGGGGAACCTGGAGACCCTCACCAACGTGGCCGCGGCCTCCGCTACAGCCATCATGGCCGGGTCCGACATGATCAAAACTTCCACCGGCTTCGAGCCCGTCAACGCCACACTCCCCGGGGGACTCGTCATGGTACGGCAGATCCGGCGCTTCATGGACCTGGGGCTCCTGGGGAATCGGCGCGTGGGCTTCAAGCCCGCCGGGGGGATTCGGACGGCGAAAGACGCCATGCTCTGGCTGACGCTCATGCTGGAGGAGCTGGGGGAGGAGTGGACCCGCCCCGACCTGTTCCGCATCGGGGCGAGCGCCCTGCTCACAGACATCGAGCGCCAGATGCGCCACCTCGCCTTCGGACGGTACGCCAATGCCCAGTACCACCCGATGTCATAGGCGGAGCGGCGGCACGACCGCCTTCGCACCATCCCGCGCACTCCGTGCGCGGCGCACACACGACGGCATCCGAACAGCCTGAAGAAAGCAACCGCCATGGATACGCACAGACTCGAATCCCTCATCCGGAACCTCGACTACGGCCCCGCCCCCGAGCAGGAAGCCCGCACCCGGGAGTGGCTGAAGGCGCACGGGGGGCGCTTCTCCCACTCCATTGCGGGCCGCTGGCATCCTCCCGCGGGGGGGGAATACTTCCGCACCACCAACCCGGCCCGGAGCGAGGAGGTGCTGGCGGAGGTGGCCCTCGGCAGGCAGGCCGATGTGGAGGCCGCCGTCGCAGCCGCCCGGGGGGCCTTCCCCTCCTGGAGCGCCCTTCCCCCCCACCACCGCGCCCGGTACCTCTATGCCGTCGCCCGTGCGGTGGCAAAACACGCCCGCGTGTTCGCCGTCCTGGAATCCCTCGACAACGGCAAGCCCATACGCGAAACGCGTGACATAGACGTGCCCGTGGTGATCCGGCATTTCTACTACCATGCGGGATGGGCCCAGAACCTGGAGCGTGAGTTCCCGGGGTGGCGCCCCGGCGGCGTCATCGCACAGATCGTCCCCTGGAACTTTCCGTTTCTGATGCTGGCCTGGAAGATCGCCCCCGCCATCGCGGCCGGAAACACCGTCATCATCAAGCCCTCCAAGACCACGCCCCTCACGGCGCTCCTGCTGGCCGACATCCTCATGCACGAGGTGAAGCTTCCCCCCGGGGTGGTGAACGTCCTCACGGGAGACTCCCGCACGGGCACCATGCTCTACGAGCATCCCGTCCCCTGGAAGGTCACCTTCACGGGCTCCACCGAGGTGGGGCGCATCATCCGGAAGGGCACGGCCGGCAGCCGCAAGCATCTCACCATGGAGCTGGGAGGCAAGTCCCCCTTCATCGTCTTCGAGAACGCCGACCTGGATTCCGCCGTGGAGGGGGTGGTGAACGGCATCTGGTTCAACGAGGGACAGGTCTGCTGCGCCGGATCGCGCCTGCTGGTGCAGGAGGGGATTCACGACGAGTTCATCCGCCGCCTTAAGCGCCGGATGGCAAAACTCCGGGTGGGGAATCCCCTGGACAAGGCCGTGGACATGGGCGCCATCACGAGCGCCGAGCAGTTGAAGAAGATCATCGAGCTTATGGAAGTGGGACGCAAGGAGGGCGCCCTCATGTGGCAGCCCCCCGGGGTCGTCTGCCCGAAGGGGGGATACTTCCTCCCCCCCACGCTCTTCACCCGCGTGGAGCCCTCCCATACGATCGCGCAGGAGGAGATCTTCGGTCCCGTGCTGGTCACCCTCACGTTCCGCACGCCCTCCGAGGCCGTCCAGATCGCCAACAACACCCGGTACGGTCTGGCCGCCTCCGTCTGGTCGCAGGACATAGACACCGCCATGGACGTGGCCCGGCGTGTGAAAGCGGGGACCGTGTGGGTCAACTCCACCAATCTCTTCGACGCCGCCGCCGGGTTCGGGGGATACAGGGAAAGCGGCTACGGCCGGGAGGGAGGACGCGAGGGGATGTACGACGTGATGGTGGAGCAGGAGCCCCCCGCCTCATCCTCCGCCCGCTCCGGAGCCCCGCCTCCTCTGGCGGGCACCCCGGCGGCTTCCAGCCCTCCGGCATCCCCCCCGGCGGCCCCCGTCCCTCCCGTGGACCGCACGCACCGGTTTCTTATCGGAGGGAAGCTCACCCGGCCCGATCAGGCGGGCAGCTTCCAGGTGAAATCCCCGCAGGGAGAGCTCCTTGCCGTGGTGGGAGAGGCCAACAGGAAGGACATCCGGAACGCCGTGGAGGCCGCCCGTGCGGCCTTCCCCCCATGGTTCGAATCCGCCGCGCATCTCCGGGCGCAGATACTCTATTTCTGGGGGGAGAACCTTGCCGCCCAGAAAGAGCGCTTCGCCACAGGCATTGCGGCCCAGACCGGGTGCTCCCCCGCGGAGGCGGACGCGGAGGTGGAGCTTGCCGTCAGCCGGCTGTTTGATTTTGCGGGCTACGCCGACAAGTTCGGGGGCACCGTGCAGCCCGTGCTCGGAAGGAGGATGGTGGTGGGTCTCAGGGAGCCGGTGGGAGTCATCGCCATGCGCGCCCCCGACAGCTCACCACTCCTGGGACTGGTTTCCATCCTTGCCCCCGCCCTCGCCATGGCGAACACCGTGGTCGCATTGGCGGGAAGACACGCCCTCACCGCCATGGACCTTGTGCAGGTGATCCTCCACTCCGATGTGCCCCCGGGGGTGCTGAACATCCTGACCGCCCAGGCGCCCGATGCCGCAGCCCAGGTTCTGGCCGCGCACGAGGATGTGGACGCGGTGTGGTATTTCGGCGGGGAGGAGGGCGGGAAAGCCGTGGAAGAGGCCTCCACGGGGAACATGAAGCAGACCTGGGTGGTGGCGGGCCGCGCAACAGACTGGACGCGCCAGAGCGCCCAGAAACTGCTCCTCCGCTCCACTCAGGTCAAGAACATCTGGGTGCCGTACGGGGTGTAAACGGGTCTTCAGGATTCTTCACAGAGTCCCGGCGTCTTGCCTTCACGCCAGGACAACCCATTGATTGATCCGTCGGGTCCGGGTCCCGACGTGGACCCGGACAGGGTTCGCCGGGTGCCACACTATAACTGGCGGATACCAGCCCCTCCTATCTGCCCGGAGCGGCCCCAGCCGGCTTTCCTTCCTCCTGCGGTCTTCTCGCCAGCACGGAGCGGATTCCCTCATCCAGGAACTTGTTGCTCCACTCGACGAGGGTGTCCTCCGTAATCTGGAGCTGGCGGCAGAGGTCAACCAGGTTCCTGGCCCTCCGTGCCACCAGGAGAATGGCCGCCTTCTCGTCCTCGGTGTACGCGGGAGCCCCTTCTCGCACAGTTGCCGGGAAGTGCAGCAGCCGGTCCTTTCCTGCCGGAGCGTGCGTCTGCGGCACCACGAACACGAACTCCCCCTTGTCCAGGCTCGGGTTCCTGATCTTCCCGTACTGGGGGTGCTGCGCCCCTCTGGAATAGTTGACGACGGTGGACTGGAGGAAGTATCCGATCTCGGTGCCCGTGACATACCCGTCGCGGTCTGCATCCGCTTCCCCGTCCAGAGCCCGGACAAGCTGTTCTCTGAAGATGCTCCGGTCGGGGACCGTCTCGTCGGCGCTCCCGCTGGTGACAAACTGCCTCACCGGGAGAGAGGAATTCTGGCTGATGAACACGGGCAGGTTCCGGCCTACGTCGAAGATGGACCCCGCGAAACAGGCATCAAACAGGAAGAGCGCGTGCTTGGCCTCGATTCTCCGGGCCAGGACCTCCACCTCCGCCATGTCCAGGGCTTTGAGACGAAAGCCCTTCATGTCCCGCAGGGGATCTGGTGCATCCACCGGGACCACATACCCTATTTCCTCGCCGTAGCCGGTCCGGTGGGTGTACCCGTGCCCCGCAAAGTAGAACAGCATTCTGCCGTCGGGATCCTGCCCGCACCTCAGCACGAAATCGTCCAGCGCCGCTTCCAGTCTCTCGTGCGTCGGATCCATCAGGGTGTCCACGGTGAAGCCCTGGAGTTCGAGCGCTTTCTTCACCACTCCCACATCCGCCCGCACTCCGGGAAGCGGGGGCCATCCCGAGGCATAGGACGCAACGCCGATCACCAGCGCACGGCTGCTGCTGTAGAGCAGGACCGTCTCATCCTGAGCGTTCTTGATGGAAACGGAACCGGAGGAGCGTGTCTGCCCCAGAAGAAGATGGCCGCATGGCACAACGGCCAGCGCGAGGCAGAACCCCGGAAGGAGGAAGATGGAGTGTCGTGTCTTCACGGTACCCGATCCACTTCTGACGTACCGTCTGTGGAGGGGCTCAGGATGCCGGAGCGGGGTTGTCTCCCCTCCCGGCCCCGGCGGTCAGCGCCTGGCCGGGTCGGCTATCGCCTGGAGGGTCCACCGTCATTCCCCCTCCGCCCCCGCACGTCGCAACCGGTTCGGCAACCCGGAGGGGAAAGCCCCCCCGTGGCGGGATGATAGCCATTCGGTTCTTCAGATGCAACCGCACCGCGGCTCTTTGTGTGCTTCTCTTGTACGTTCAGTCCTCCTTTGGTTCTCTCGGAACCATGGTCACGACGATTTCACGCAGGGTGCCTCCCTCCTCCCGCAAAGCCAGACCCGCTTCCTCGTGGAACCGGTAGTATGTGCCCGACTCCACGAGTTCCGCCCGGAAGTAGAAGTCCCTCGGCAGCAGGGCGTCCAGTTCCCGCGAAGACATGCCCACGTACAGGTCCCCCAGAACCGGCTGGCCCAGCCCTGTGCCCCTGAGGGGGATATGCGGGGCATTCGCGTCCTGCAGTCTGATCGCAAGGATCCTGTCTTCCCCGAGAATGCAGAGGCCGTGGTCCGGATAGCGGCATTCCACGAGCCGTTTCCCGGGGACCACAACAACGGCCGCCGTTCTTCCCAGCTTCCGGCGGGCCTCCTCCATGGGCTCCGATACCACAAGCTCCTTCGTATCGTCCAGGGCTACCGATACGACGGTTCTGACCGTCCTCGGCCGTGTGCGCCCGAGGCTCTTCTTTTCTCTTGAGGCCGCGCCGGTCTGGCGGCAGAGTTCATCATAGAGGCCGTAGCCCACCTCCCACCAGACGGACGAGCGGTTGGACCCGCCGAGGAACTGCTCAAAGAGCAGGACCGCCCGCTGCTTTTCCTCCCTCCGGGGAGAGGCGGCGGCCAGGAATGCGCGGTTGAAAAGCAGCGGAGCGGCAAGCCACCCGGCCGCACCCGATTTCTCCACAACACCCTGGAGGCTGTCCAGGACCCCGGCATGCTCTTTGCCCTCCCCCGCCGCCAGTGCAGCCAGCTCGGCGTTGATCATGACCGAGATGCGTGCGGAGAGATCCAGCCGGGGATCCTTCCCCGCCCGCGCCGCGGCATCCCCGAGGAGCCGGCGGGCCTGCGTCGCGTGGGCCTTGCCTGACGGGTGGGTCAGATAACACACCCCGAGGTTGGCACGCGCAAGGGTCAGATCGGGTTGGACCTCGAGGGCCTTCGTCAGGGCCGCCACCGCCTGCTCCCACATGCGCCTGCCTGTTCCCCGCTCGGCCCGCGCAAGCAGCGACCCGGGGCGCCGGTAGAACCCACCCGCCGCCAGGTGGCCCACACCCAGCTTCCTGACGTCTTCGGGACTCAGGTTGTCCAGATACTGCATCAATCGCACGTAGCCGAGATTGCTCCATGCTTCGGCGCAATCGGGAAACTCCCGCGTCACATGAAGAAAGCACTCCTCCGCCGTTGCGTACTGTTCAAGCTGGAGGAAGAGTGTTCCGTTGAAGAAGCTGCTCATGGAACGCCAGAGCCCGGCGCGCTCCCGGTCGAGCTGTTCCAGGCGGTGCGACCAGCTCGGATGATCGTACTTGATCCCTTCGAAGGGGGCGTAGTCCCACCCGCCCACCACGAACTGTCGCAACGCCCTCATGGCCGCACGATAGGAATACCCCGCCTGCATGGCATAGCATGCGCCGACGGAGTCCGCGTCCATCTCCTTCCTCCGGTCAAGGGCGAGGATAAGGTATTCAGTCCTGCCCCCCCGGACGAAATGCCCGAGCGAAAAGTGAGCCAGTTCATGTCCGATGATGAACGCCAGACCGTCGGGTGATCCACGCACGACGTGGTCCATGATGCCGTTCGTGACGGACACCCGGCATCGTTCCCGGGACTGGTCCAGTCCGGCCAGAACGTTCATGGTGTCGCCCTGGGAGGTGCGCTCCACCAGGCTGAACTCGGGCGGCCATTCAAGGCCGCGGGGGGCGGGAACCACGGCCGCCACCCGGGCCCCCACCTCCTCCAGCAGTTCTGCGGGTGTCACCTGCTGGCCCGCCGCCGGAAGGGGCGCGGCGGAGAACAGGACAGGCAGAAAGACCCTCCACATCCTCGAAATTCTCATGGCTTCCGTTCCTTATGGATGGACCGCAGAGGGCGTCCCGGGAATCGGGGTCACAGTCATGCCTGCCACCGCCCGAGCCGCGCACAAAGTAGCATTGACTCCGGGAGAGATGCAAGGGACGAACACTTCGCCGCGGCCGGGGGTGGACAATGACGGAAGGCGGGGCGGAATGGGAGAAAGACAGGAAGAACCCGCAGAGGACGCGCACGCCGAACTCACCCGGCGCCCTGGCATATCTTCCGTCGTGAAACGCCCCGTCGCCGCAAGGCGCCTGCTCTTCCATCCCCCGTGCGCGACGCTTTGGGAGACTCGCCTTGAGCGGCATCTCCTCACACGCTTCCCCCTCCGCACAGGGGTCGGGTCACAATCAAGAGCCGGTGCAGGATCCGCCCCGAGACATCCTCCTATTTCTGCAACAGCATCTTCTTCACAAAGCTGGAGCTCCCCGCTCTCCCGTCCGCAACCGTTCGCACGTCCATCCGGTAGAAGTACACACCGCTCGCCAGTCCCGATCCGTCGAACTCCACACTCCGGTACCCGGCGTCTTCAATGTCGTTGCGCAAGACGGCCACCTGTTTTCCCAGGATGTCGAACACAACGATCCCTACATGGGCTTTCGCCGGCAGGTCATACTTGATCCTTGCCTTTGGGTTGAAGGGGTTCGGGTAGTTCTGATGCAGTGCAAACTCCGCGGGCAGAGAGGGCTCGCTCTTCGCCTTCAGGTTGATGTGAATGATCCCCGGCCTCTCCATCACAAGCGTGCCCGATCCCTCCATCCTCTGAACCCGCTCGACGCCCGAGTGCACCACGATGTCGCACTCGGCCTGAAGACTCTCCTTCTCCCATTCAATGACCAGGGGATAAGAGGCGGACTCAATCGAAAGGGGAACGGTTCGTGTGCCGCCGCCAGGAGAGTAGAGCTCCACGGCACGCTGCGATCCAAAACGAACATCCATGATCCCGGCGGGAGGCGGGGGAGGAAGTTCCGCCCGCGCCGGATCGAGCCCCGATTCCTCGGGAAGAATCTGCACTGTCCGCTCATTCCCGGCCGCGTCCCGCACTCTGAGCCGCAGACCTGTTGTCTTCTCCGCCTCATGCTGTGCTGACACGGGGAAGGCCGGTCGCAACCCTGCGCTGAGCACCGAGCCGGAAGGCAGGACAAGCTTTCCGGCTTGTGCGACCTTGGCCCAGTAGGCGCGCCCGGGTCTCAGCGTATCCTCATCGTAGTACCCCCCCGGCTGCCGGTACCCGTAGTATAGAGACAGAACCGAGCACGGTGGAACCGCGACGACTTCAGCGGTCAGGACGGGATAGGAGATCATTCCTATCATGTTCCAGCCCGCAGCCACATCAATGCTGTCGTGCATGATGGAAGTTCCACCGACGTTCAGGGATTCCGGGTCCTCGAACTTCACCCAGTAGCCGCATCCGTCCTCCAGCGTGTCTTTTTGAACGTAGCCGTTGGAGAACATGAACGCGGGGGAGATGGCCGTGGGAAAGACCGAGATCTTTGCGTAGTCCGCCACGCGCAAAGGTACCGAGATCATGTTCCAGCCCTGATGAACCGCCATGGTCAGCGATGTTGCGCTTCCGCCGAGCATGCGTAGACCGGGAATGTAGCCGCTCTCAAGCACCAGCCCCGGGGTCATCCGCTGCACTGCCGGTTGGCCCATGGAGGTCTGAAGCATGAGGCCGCCCGATCCCGTGGATGTTCCGCCTCCCTGGTCCACAACCCGCCAGGGATGCTGGAGGGTCTGCGCGTGCAGCAGACGGAAACCGACGGCCAGCGTCAGCGCGGCGAGCATGAGTATTCTGTTCATAGGCGCACCCTCTTTCCTCAGACTCGTGTGCAGGTCATGTTGGCCAGTTCCTTCACCTGTGGCAGGCTACCGCATCGCGGCAACGTTGAAGATGCCCGCCGGCGGCATCAGGGCGGCGACCGAATAGTTGTTGAATCGAACCGTCACCTGACCGGGCATCGACACCCACGCCGTATAGCACGTGTTTGGCACAACGCTTCCGGGCTGCACACCCAGCATGACAATATCTCCAGGCAGCGCCCCGGGAACGCCGATGAACAGATCTGAATTCGTCTGCGCGGGAGTCCATGGAAACATGAGCATGGCTGCCGCCGTCCAGATGCCTGAAAGCGGGCTGCCGGTCGCTCCGACCGTCGCGGTTCCCTGGAACGTCGTATTCCCCAGGAGGGTCTTGTTGCCGTTGACATTCTGCACAGTCGAGAGGTCCACGAAGTTCTGAACCGACGAGCCGGTCCCGCCATTGGTAATAGGCAGCGTGCCGGAGACCTCGGTTGCGCTGCCGAGATTCGTGGCCCCCCAGACCGGCGCCCCACCTCCACTGCTCTTGAGATGCTGGTTCGCGGTGCCGACTCCGGTGTAGCCGTACGCCGGACCGGAATAGTACACAATGGCACCAGAGCTGCCTGCGGCGCTGTTTCCCGATCCACCCTGGGTGACGGCGAGTGGCGTTATCAATCCGCCGATCGAGGTGATATCGGAGTTGGCTCCGCTCGCAGCAGCTCCCAGGTTTCCGCGGGCACCCGAGGCGGTGGTCGCTCCCGTTCCGCCGTTCGTGACCGGCAGAGTACCCGTCACCTCCCCGCTCCCCGCCGTCAGGCTTACGGACCCCCAACTCGGCGCGCCGCCCCCACCGCCCTTGAGGAACTGATTGGAGCTTCCACCGGGGAGGTAATTATACCCGGGGCCCTGGTAGTAGACGAGCTGACCATTAACACCACCTGCGCTGTTGCCAGTCCCGCCACTCCCTACGGGCAGCGTGCCTGTCACATGAGTTGTCAGCACAACTTTCCCCCATGACGGTGGATTGCCCGAGAGGAGGACACTTCCGGGGGCCACGCCTGCCAGCTTCCCGAGAGTTGTCGGGCTTGTTGCGTAAATCAAGTCGCCGGTTGCATACAGAGAGAGACCTGTCCCCCCATCATCCGCCGCAAGAGGCGTGCTTAGTCCTGTGAGAGACGTGATGTCCGAATTGGATCCGCTTGCAGCAGCGCCGAGGTTGGTCCGGGCACTCCCGGCCGATGTTGCTCCCGTACCGCCGCTCCCGACGGGCAATGTGCCGGAGACCTCACTCGCACTCGCCAGATTGATCTCGTCCCAGATGGGGGCGCCGCCTCCATTGCTCTTCAGAGACTGACCCGCCAGACCCGCACCTCCCGTGAAGAGGTATCGTGATCCATCGGAGTACGGCACCGACCCGTTGGCGCCAACGGAGCCGTTGTTCGTGCCTCCGCGCGACACACCCAGCGTCCCCGAGGAAATCTCGGACGCATCGTGCGTGTGCGACGCAACGGTGGGGTTGCCCCATGTCGGTGGTGTTCCGGTGCCGGTGGAGATGATCGCCTCGCCCGTGGTGGAGCCGGCGGGGCTCAGCATCGTGAGTGTGACGGCGCTTGCCGCGATCGACGGATTGGGATACGTGCCCGACAGACTGCCGCCCGCGGCGCCGCCCGGTGTGGCGGCGAGGGCGTAGTTCGACGTATCGGCCCGGAGCGCAAAAGCCGCACTCGTCAACTCCGCGCGGGGAAGGAATGTCACCGGCGCGCCGATGCCCGGTCCCGCCTCTATGATTACTTCAACAAACAGAGGCTCCCCGAAAATGCCGGGCAGTGAATCCAGAATGGCGCTGAATGTTCCGTGCCGGACGGGAACACCCGGCTGTGTATCGGTGTAGCGCAGAGTCCCGAACGATGGTGCATTGTAGATCCTGAACCTCAGGTCGTAGCTTCCATCAGGAACCGGCGTTCCGGTCCCTGTGGTCAGCAACCCCTGGTACGAGATCCTGGTCGGCACCTGGCCGGATGTCATTGTGCCCACAAGAAGCACAACGAACAGGAGCACGGCTGCCCTCTTCATTGCACACCTCCTTGTGTGAATGTTGGTGGTGTTGGAATGATTCTCTGTGTCTTGACTTTGCGTGCCGTCGATTCTCTCGCGTGTGTCGGTCGGGCCGTGAGAGAGTTGAAGTGGTGGGGTGCATGGATTCTCATTGGAAGGCGTCTGTTGGATCCGGAACAGGCACACAACCAGCCTGGCCGGGTCCATCCTCTTTCTCGCTGCCGGGTTCCCCCCAAACAAAAGAAACCTCTTCGGTCTGCTCCGCACAAGGGAACAGACAAAAGAGGTTTCTCCTTCGAATCGCAAAACGCACTACGCTACGGCACTCGCCTCATTGTCACCCGTGTGCGAGCGACATGGCCAGTCCAGGATAGATCGTTTAGAGCGAGCTGGAATGACAAAGGACAGGTTGCTTCGCCTCCTCCCGGCATCATACCATGGAGAATGGTCGCGCATTCCGGGCCTGCCGGCCCCGGGAGGGGTTACAGCCGCAACCTACTGCAAAGACCTTGCATTGTCAAGGCGGGAATCCGCCCGACAGGAGGCCTTTGGGAGAGGGCTTCGAGGAGAACGCATCGTGAGGAAACCGGGAGGGACAGAGTGACCGGAACAGTCTGAAGACGGGGAGCCGCGGACCTGTGCCCGCGTCCCCTGCGGAGGGGAGAAAGGAGGTACGCCACGGACGAGCCCCACGGGAGTGACCCCGCATGCGGGACCTCCTTGTGCGCCTCACCCGCGCGGAGCACCGTCCCCCTTTCCCGCACGTGTCAGCACTGCCAGGATCTTCTCGCTGATTGCGCCTCCCGGATCTCCGATCACAAAATGCACCCTCGCACCCTGCCTCACCACTCTGAAGTCCTTTGCCTCGCGGGCCAACGCCAGGATCGCGGAGAGGGCATCGGAGAACTCCTCCGCATCACCCGCCGAGTCCCACACCGACGATCCCGCGATCAGAAGCTGCTCCCTTCTGTCTGTGAAGGAGACGAACCGTATGCCGTCCCAGCCCTCCGCTATGGCATCGGCCCGGGGGGTGGTCTCGGGGAAGAGCCGGCACAGAACCCGCACGTCAAACTCGCCCAGCATGTTGGCATAAAGCGGGGACCAGCCCTCCGGGAGGACGGTGCTCACTCCTGAGAGATCAACCACCGCGGGGGTGTCCCTCTCCGCATACTTCCCGTAGTGAAGCACCTGTTCGCTGGAAAGGGGCGGCGCTTCCATCAGGGCGGCAAGATCCTTCCCGGGATTCGCCGCGAGCCATCGCTCCACAAACGCTCCCCCTTCGGCGTAGGGGCTGATCAAGAGCTCCCTGATGTACACGGGGGTCCGCGCAAGGGCCTGCATGGCGGGATTCCCCCCGGACTGCTCGAAGCTGGACCTCATGAAGGTGCCCACGTCTCCCACCGCCCGCACCTCCTGCTTCCGGAGGTGGGCCAGCATGACCACGCTGGCCATCCCCTCGATGGTGGAACGGAAGGCGTACTCGTAGTCCGCATTCTCCAGCCCGACCTTCATGTGCGACACGATGTCCACCGCCCGGTCCTGCAGTGCATGGGTCAACTCGTGGGCAAGAATGATTCTCCGGGCGGAAGCACCCCCGGCTCCCGCGGGCATTTCCAGGAGCCCGACGAGCACCTTCCCGCGGGGGTCGTACAGGGCGCCCGCCTGCTCCTCGACGAGCTGGATGAGCCCCGCCTCCAGGTCGTACTGTGCGGGGAAGAACCCCATGGCCGACAGCGTGCGGCCGATCTTCCGCAGGTGGCCGTCGGGGTAGTCCAGCTCCACCGTTTCCTGAAGGAACTCCCTGAGTTCCCGTCTTGTCTGCATCTTGATGGGGACTCCCCCGCCCGCCGGGAAGCCCGTCAGGTCCGCCACCGCCGGCAGGATCTCATCGGCCAGCCGGACAAACTCCCTCGTCTCCTGCTCCCGGCTGCGATGGCTCAACCTGCACCCCGGATCCAGAAGCAGGCCCGGCACAAGCGCCAGACACAGCATCCCGGCAAAACCACAACGGCTCTTCATGGCCTAACCCTTCCCAGGTGGCACTTCCACCCTCTTGTACGCATCCCCCGGGAAAAGATACGCCCCGGCGCGCCCGACCAGGAACCGCGTCCCCTCCGGGGCCCGAGCCGCCCCCCCCTGGGGATGCCGACTGCCGCAGCAGCCATCCGCCCTTCCGCATACCCCCCCAGCCGTCTTCCCTTCCCCATGCTACACCCTGGTTTCCCTCCTTCGTTCCGCTTTCCGGGCCGGTAC
>JBAVEL010000063.1:0-15844 GCA_049587715.1 Bacteroidota bacterium | reverse complement strand
TCCGCTCGGGGATGCGCGCCCGGCATGACCCCTACGACGCTGTCATCGACCTTCAGAGAAACAAATGGAGCCGGCTGGTGCGGCGCCTCGCCGTTCCCCGGGCCTTCGGCGAGTTCGACAGGTTCTCGCCCAAGAGCGCCCGGGAACGCGTGGCGGAGGCGTTCGCCTCATCGGGCCTCGCGGTTCCATCCCCCCCGCATGACCTTCCGCTCAAACCCCGCGTGAGGGAACGCGCGCGGGAGCTTCTGGGGGAGGCCGGGTGGGACGGCGCCGCGCCTCTGGTTGTGCTGAATCCCGCCGGCATCTGGCCCTCGCGGCACTGGCCCGTGGAGCACTATGCGGCGCTGGCGGAGATGCTGGCGGAGGAAAGCGACGCCCGGGTTCTGCTCCTCGGCACGGGGAGGATGAAGCCCAGGAGCGACGCCCTGGTGCGGCTCCTCGGGCGCCCTCCTGTGGACCTCATCGGGCGGACCACCCCGGGGGAGGCCCTGGGGGTGCTCGTGCATGCCACCCTTGCGGTGAGCGAGGATTCGGGCCTGATGCACATGGCCTGGGTGTCGGGTGTGCCCACCGTGGCACTCTTCGGCTCAAGCCCGCACATCTGGTCGGCCCCTTCGGGGGAGCACACCGTGTGTCTCCACTCGGGGGACCTTCCCTGCGGATCGTGCATGGAGCCCGTGTGCCGGTACGGGGATGTGCACTGCCTGACCCGCCGCACCCCCGGGGAGGTGTTCAGTGTGTGCCGGCGGCTGACGGTGTGCCTTCCCCGCGGAGGGGCCGCGCCGTGAAGCGGGCCGCTCTCTTCATTCCCGGGGGGGTGGGGGATCCGGCCTCGGGCATGTACATACCCGCCCTTACGGGACTGGTGCGGGAGCTTTCGCTCCTCCATGACCTTACCGTGTACACGCTCACCCGTCCCGACGGGAAGCCGGGTCCGGAATCCTGCGGGAGGGCCCGCATACGGGTGCTGCGGTCGCGGCATGACTCCCCCTTCCCGCTTCGGGCGGGGGAGTTCCTCCGGGCTTTCCGCGCCGATCATGCCGCCTCCCCCTATGATCTTGTGCACGGGTTCTGGGGAGGGGCCACGGGCCTGGCGGCGGTGCTGGCGGGAAAGATGGGGCGCATCCCGTCGGTGGTGAGCTTCCAGGGAGGGGAGCCCGCATCTCTGCCCGATATCGGCTACGGGGACATGAGGTCGTACCCCCTGCGCCGGCTGACCGCCTTCATTCACGCGCGGGCGGATGTGGTGACGTTTCTCACCCTGTACCAGAAGGAGATGATGGAGGCGCGCTCGGTTCGGAAGGGACCCGCCCGTGTGATTCCCCTGGGGGTGGGAGGGGAGTTTTTCCGCGAGGGACCCCTCCGCGAGCCCCGTCCCCCCTACCACCTGCTCCATGTGGGAACCATCACCCCCGTGAAAGACCCGGGAATGCTCCTCGGGGTGTACGGACGGATGAGCCGGAGCGTTCCCTGCACACTCACCATGGCGGGTGAAGACCGGATGGATGGATGGGTCCGGAGCCAGGCCGCGGAGCTGGGACTGGATGTCCGGCTGACGGGGCACCTCCCGCAGGATGCCCTCCGGCGGGAGTACGCCGGGGCGGACCTGCTGCTTGTGACCTCGCATCACGAAGGGCAGAGCGTGGCGGCGGCGGAGGCGGCGGCAATGGGGGTGCCCGTGTGCGGCACACGGGTGGGGCTCGTGGCCGATCTGTCACCCTCGTGCATGGCGGCGGTCACGCCGCAAGACGACGGCGCGCTGGCTTCCCGCGCGCTGGACATCCTGCACGACCCCCGGGAGCACGGACGGCTCCGGGAGAACGCGCAGAGGTGGGCGCGCCTCCACACGACGGTCCACACGGCCTCCGCGTTCGCCGCCCTGTACGATTCCCCGGCCTGATTCCCGGGGAAAACAAAACGCCCGCCGGGGTCCCCGGCGGGCGCACACAGGGGGTGAACCTGCCTACTCCCCCTGATAGACGAGCCCCATGATCTGCTCAAAGGTCTCGTGCATCTGGTCGAACTTCTTTCGCAGCTCCTCGTTCTGCGACTCCTCCCGGAGGGCCTGCATCTCCTCCACTTCCCTGATGAGCCGCCCGGTCAGCGCCCGGAACTCCTCCTTCTTTCCGGCGCGCTCGGGGGGGAGCTCCGCCTCGGCCAGCACGTGGGCCTGCTTCAGAAGCACATCCAGCCGGGCCCGGATGGCGGCGTAATCCCCCTCGGGAAGTGCGTCGTGCACCAGCGGGTGGATCGTCTCATGAAAGGTTGTCAGCTCCTTCATATCTGCGGGCTGCCCCCCTTCCTGGTCTCCCTCCACTTCGGCGGGTGCGGCCGGCTCCTCCACAGGCGCAGCGGCATCGGGCTTGCCGGCGGGGCGGGGGACTACATGGATCTTGGGCGGGGGCGCCTCTCCTTCGGGTGCCGGAGGCGCGGCTCCTTCTCTGACCACGGGGGCCTTCTTCACCGGGGGCGGGACTGCTCCTTCCTTGGGGGGAGCGGGCCGGGCTCCTTTTTTCACGGCAGGAGCCGCGGCGTCCTGCTTCTTCGCGGGAAGGGCGACATCCTGCGGGGCATCCGTCGCGGGGACGCCCTCCCTCAGAACGGGGGCCGCAGTGGGCTTCTTCGCCTTCTTCGCCTCCTTCACCACCGGCTTTGCCGGCTTCTCCCTGGGCGGGGCGGCGGGGGCTCCTGTTTCCTGGGCCCGGAGGGCGCTTCCCCAGAGGATGAGCGGGGCGATGAGCGCCACAAGAACGGTTCGCTTCATGGTGTCTCTCCTTCCTGATGATGATGAATGACGATGGGTGCGTCTCAGAGCCAGCCCTGCTCGCGGCACCATGCCACGGTGTTCTGAATCCCCTCTCCCAGCCCGATCTCGGCACGGAAGCCCAGCTCCCTCTCGGCCCTGGCCGGGTTGCACGTCCACCGGTCCTGCACCATGTCCCGGGCCTTCTCGAAGTTGATGAGGGCCGGCTTGGAGCTGAAGAGCGCCAGCAGTTCGGCCACCGCCGCAATGGTGTACACGCCGAAGACGGGTATGCGGATCCGGAGGGCGCGCTTTCTCAGCACGGCCCGGGTCACGTTTCCGATCTCCTCCCAGGAGTAGGCGCGCGGGCTCGTGATGAAGTAGGTTCCGCCCGCCGCCGCGGGGTGCTCGGCCGCCGTCAGAAAACCCCGCACCAGGTCGGCCACGTGAATCAGGCTCACTTCCTTCTTCCCGAACCCCACCATGGGCTGGAGCCCCCGGCTGACGGTATGGAAAAACTCGAAGACGTCTTTGTCACGCGGACCGTACACGGCGGGAGGGCGGAGGATTGTGACGGGGAGATCCCGGGAAAGCGCCAGGCACTCCCTCTCCGCCTCCAGCTTGCTCTTCCCGTAGGTGGTGATGGGGCGGGGGGGCATCTCCTCGGTGACGGGAACATCCCCGGTGGCGGGGCCGGCGGCTGCCAGCGAGCTGATCTGCACGAAGCGCTTCAGGCCCGGGTTGTGGGTGCGGCATGCCCGCAGGAGGTTGCGGGTGCCTTCGGTGTTCGCCCGGTAGTAGCCCTCCCGGGTCTTGGCCTTGGTGAGCCCCGCGGAGTGGAACACGAGGTCGGTTCCTGTGACCGCGGTGCGCAGGGCGGCCTCGTCAAAGAGGTCTCCGTACACGTATTCCACCTCGATCCCCTTCAGCCAGCGGGTGTCGGAGGTGCGGCGTACCAGGCAGCGCACGGCGCAGTTCCTCTTCCGGAGGAGCTCCACCAGATGGCTTCCGATGAATCCGTTGGCGCCCGTGACAAGGGCTTTCACGCGGGGTCTCGCGGGTTGTGATGCGGAACGCGCGGATTGACTTTCTACGGCACTTGGAGTATATTGAAAACGGCCTTGAAGTGCAACGCCGCACGCCGCACCTGTTCTGCCGAGAGCCGGATATTCCCCGCGTCATCAGCAACCAGCGAAGGAACCCCAGGAGTGATCGAGGGTCAGAAGAAGAGCAGCGACCTGTTCGACAAGTGCCGCGCGTTCACCCGCGCCGACGAAATCAAAGCCATGGGGTACTATCCGTATTTCCGGCCCATCGAGGAAAACGAAGGACCGGAGGTGCGGATCGAGGGACGGCGGGTCATCATGGCGGGGTCCAACAACTACCACGGCCTGACGGCCGACCCCCGCGTGAAAGAGGCGGCCCGAAAGGCGCTGGAGAAGTATGGCACGGGCTGTTCGGGCTCGCGCTACCTGACGGGAACCCTCGACCTGCATGTGGAGCTGGAGGAGCGGCTGGCCCGCTTCTACGGGAGTGAGGCCTGCCTTCTCTACAGCACCGGTTACCAGACGGCCCAGGGGATCATCCCCACGCTGGTGCAGAAGGGCGAGTACGTGGTGTCTGACCGGGACAACCATGCCTGCATCATGGCGGGGAACCTGATGGCCAAGGGCGCCTTTGCCGAGTTCGTGCGCTACAAGCACAACGACATGGCGGACCTGGAGAAGACCATCGAGCGGCTCCCGGCGGATGCTCCCAAGCTGGTGGTCTCGGACGGCGTGTTCAGCACCTCGGGGACCATCGTGGACCTGCCGGGCCTGGTGGCGGCGGCACGCAAGCACAACGCCCGCATTCTCATCGACGACGCGCACGCCACGGGCGTGGTCGGCAAGGGGGGGCGGGGCACCGCCAGCCACTTCGGCCTGGAGCGCGAGGTGGACATGACCATGGGCACCTTCAGCAAGACATTTGCCTCGCTGGGGGGCTACGTGGTGGGGGATCTGGCGGTGATCAACTACCTGAAGCACCATGCGCCCGCGCTCATCTTCAGCGCCAGCCCCACGCCCGCGTCGGTGGCGGCGGCCCTGGCCGCTCTGGACATCCTGGAGAAGGAACCGGAGCGGATGCACACGCTCATCGCCAACGCCGACTACATGCGGAAGGGACTCCGGGAGATGGGCTTCCGGATTCTGGAGAGCCCCACCGCCATCGTCCCGGTGATCATCGGGGACGACACCAACACGTTCATCTTCTGGCGGAAGCTCTTTGACGCGGGGGTGTTCGTGAACGCCTTCATCAGTCCGGGGGTTCCCAACGGCATGCAGATGCTCCGGACCAGCTACATGGCCACCCACGCCACACACCATCTGGACAGGATTCTTTCGGCTTTCGCCCTGATCGGGCGGGAGCTGGGCGTCATCTCCTGACGCACCGTTCCTTGGCACCTCCGCGGCCGACCCGCGGCCGGTGTTCCGCCCGGAATCATCCCTTCCGGACCGTTCTGCAACGTGCTATGCGCCCGAGCCGCCCATGAGTTCCCTTGTCATCCGTCCCGTCCGCACCCGGCGGGAACAGAAGGCATTCATCAGATTCCAGTGGACCGTGAACGGGGCCAATCCCCTCTGGGTGCCCCCCCTTCTGCACGACCGCCGGAAGCTGCTGGACAGAAAGAAGAACCCCTTCTACCGCCATGCGGAGATGGAGCTCTTCCTGGCCGAGCGGGAGGGGCGCATCGAGGGGAGGGTGGCGGCGGTGGTGAACCGCAACCACAACCGTGAGCACGGGGACCGGACGGGGTTCTTCGGGTTCTTCGAGTGCCTGGACGACCGGCGCACGGCGGGGGCCCTTCTGGATGCGGCGGCGGGATGGCTCCGGGATCGGGGAATGGACACGATCCGCGGCCCCGCAAGCCCGTCGGTGAACGACGAGTACGGCCTTCTGGTGGACGGGTTCGACCGCCTGCCGGCCGTGCTGATGCCCTACAATCCCCCCTCCTATGCGGCGCTCCTGGAGGGATGGGGGCTCGCCAGGGCGCGGGACCTTTACGCCTACGAGGTGCGCGGAGACAGGGCCATGACGGAGAAGCTCGTGCGGGTGTCGGAGGCGGTGAAAAGGCGGGAAGGCCTCGTGTTCCGGTCCCTGAACATGAGGGACTTCGACGGGGAGGTGGACCGCATACGGGATCTCTACAACCGCGCCTGGGAAGGGAACTGGGGGGAAGTCCCCATGACGGAGGAGGAGTTCCGCTACGCGGCCGGAGACCTGAAGGCGATCGTGAACCCCGACCTGGTGGTGATTGCCGAGGCAAAGGGGGTGCCGGTGGGGTTCGGGATGTCGCTCCCCGACCTGAACCAGGTGCTGAAGGACAACCGGGGAGGATACCTGCTGCCGGGTCTTCTCCGCCTGGCGCTCTTCCGGAAGCGGATCAACGCCGTGCGGATCGTGATCCTGGGCGTGGTGCCCCAGGCGCGCAACTCGGGGGTGGGGGGCGTGCTGTTCTACGAAACGGCCCGGAGGGCCATTGCGGCGGGATGCCCGCAGGGGGAGGCGAGCTGGGTGCTGGAGGACAACGTGATGATGAACCGGGGGGCCGAGCTCCTGCAGGGCACACGGACCAAGACCTACAGGGTGTACGAACGGAAGCTGTAGCGGAAGGACAATCACCGATACGCTCACATAGACGACGAGGTCAGCCATGCCGGTGAAGAAAGTGGACAAGATCTGGATGAACGGGACCCTGGTGCCCTGGGATGAGGCGCGGATCCACGTCCTCTCGCACGTGATCCACTACGGATCGAGCTGGTTCGAGGGGATCCGGTGCTACGACACGGCGCGGGGCCCCGCCATCTTCCGGCTGGACCGGCACATCCGGCGCCTGGTGGAGTCCACGCGCATCTACAAGACCCCGATTCCCTATACGCAGGCCCAGCTCGAGGAGGCATGCATCGCCACCATCCGGGCCAACAAGCTGAAGGCGTGCTACATCCGGCCCCTGGTGTACCGGGGCTACGGGGACGTGGGGGTGAACCCGCTGGGCTGCCCCGTGGATGTGTGCATTGCGGTGTGGGAGTGGGGGAGCTACCTGGGAGCGGAGGCGCTGGCCGCGGGCATCGACACCTGCATCTCCACCTGGAACCGCCCCGCCCCCAACACATTCCCGCAGATGGCCAAGGCGGGCGGCAACTATCTGCTCTCGCAGGTGATGAAGGTCGAGGCCATCCAGGCCGGCTATGCCGAGGCGATCGCCCTGGACGTGAACGGAGACCTGAGCGAGGGATCGGGGGAGAACCTGTTTGCGGTGAAGGACGGCGTGATCTTCACGCCACCGATTGCGTGCTCCCTGCTCCCCGGCATCACCCGCGCCTCGGTGATGGACCTGGCCCGGGAGGCCGGCATGGAGGTGCAGGAGATGCATCTCCCGCGCGAGATGGTGTACGTGGCCGATGAGCTCTTCTTCACGGGAACGGCGGCGGAGATCACCCCCATCCGCTCGGTGGACAGGATCACGGTGGGGGACGGAAAGCCGGGCCCCGTCACCCGGAAACTGCAGGAGATGTTCTTCGCCATCATCCGGGACGCCAAGGACAAGCGTTCCTGGCTCAGGTTCGTGTACTCCTGAGGGGGGAACAGACACAGCGAGGAGGGAGGCCATGAAGCAGAAGGCCGGAGGAAGGAAAAAGCAGCAGCAGAAAGCGGGGGACGGCGCAGCCGCCCCCGCTCCGCTTTCCAGGATGATCCGTCACATCCTGGTGCCGATTGATTTTTCGGTGCACTCCAAGTACGCCCTGCAGTACGCCGTCCCCATGGCGGAACAGCTGGGCGCCACCCTGCACCTGCTCTACGTGGTGGAGCCCACCGTGTACCCCGCGGACCTGGGGTTCGGGCAGGTGGTGCTTCCCGGCGTGGAGGAGGAGCTGAGGGGGAAGGGGGTGGAGGAGCTGGAGGCGTTGATCGAGCGGGAGATCGGGACCCGGGTGCAGGCGGATGCCGCGGTGCGCACGGGCAAACCCCACCAGGAAATCCTGCACGAGGCGGAGGAGAAGGGCATGCACCTCATCGTGATGGCCACCCACGGCCACACGGGGGTGGAACACATGCTCTTCGGGAGCACCGCCGAGCGGGTGGTGCGGAACGCCCGGTGCCCCGTGATGACGGTGCGGCCGAGGGGGTGAGGGGCCCCTCCCGCCGCGCGCTACTTCTCCCTCCGTATCACGAACTCGGCGAAGGCGAGAAGGGAGTTGCGCGCCGGGGAGTCGGGAAGGGGCCCGAGGGCCTCGGCGGCGCGTGCGGCAAACTCCTCCGCCCGGCGTTCGGCGTAGGCGATGCCGCCCCGGCGCTCCACGAAGTCCATCACCTCGCCGAGGGCGCCCTTCTTTCCCCCCTCCTTCACCAGCCGCAGGATCGCCCGCGCTTCCGCCTTCGGGGCCTGCGCCAAGGCATGAATGAGGGGAAGCGTGAGCTTCTTCTCGCTCAGGTCCAGACCCGTGGGCTTCCCCGTAATGCTCCTTCTCCCCACGTAGTCCAGCAGGTCGTCCCGTATCTGGAAGGCCGTTCCCACGTGCTCCCCGTAAAGCCGGAGCCGCTCCCGGAGCGCGGGGTCGGAGGTGGCGCTGCCGGCGCCGATCTCGCAGCAGGTGGCGATGAGGGAGGCGGTCTTGTCTCCGATGATGCGGAAATAGGCCTCCTCATCCATGTCCAGCCGGCGGATCCTCTGAATCTGGTGGATCTCCCCCTCGCTCATGCGGCGCACCGAACGGGAGGTGACCGTCAGGAAGCCGAAGTCGTCGTGCTCCAGGGCCAGGAGCAGGCCCTTGGCCAGAAGGTAGTCGCCCATGAGGATGGCGAGCTTGTTCTTCCAGACGGCGTTGATGGAGGGGAACCCCCTCCGGGTGTCGGCCTCGTCCACCACGTCGTCATGGATCAGGGTGGCGGTGTGGAGGATCTCCACCAGGGCGGCCCCCCGGTAACTGGCCTCGGTGACGCCCCCGCAGGCCCCGGCTGAGAGGAAGACCAGGATGGGGCGCACCTGTTTTCCCTTCCGGCGGATGATGTAGCGTGCGATGAGGTCCACGAGCAGGACGTCGGACCGGATGGCCCGGTTGAACATCCCGTCAAAGGCGTCCAGGTGATTCCGCACGGGGGCGGCGATGGTCTTGAGGGTCATGAGGCGCTCCTCCGCCGCACGGCTGCCGCCGATATGCCGATACTGATCTCGTAGAGCACCGCGAGGGGGACGGCCAGCAGAATCTGGCTCACGGGGTCGGTGCCGGGCGTCAGGAGCGCCGCCAGCACCATGATGATCACAATGGCATGGCGGCGGTAGCGCCGCATGAAAGCCGGGGTGAGGAGGCCCATGCGCGAGAGAAACCAGGAGACCATGGGAAGCTCGAACACCACCCCCGCCCCCAGCATGACGCTCAACACGAAACGGATGTACTCGTTGACGGCGATGTTGTTCTGGATGGATGCGGTGCCGAACCCCGCGAAGAAGCGGAGCGCCGTGGGGAGCATCACAAAGTAGGCGAAAGCGATACCGGCCAGGAAGCAGAAGCTGGTGAAGAACACAATGGAGCCCACGGAGCGGCGCTCGCGCCTCATGAGTCCCGGGGCGATGAAGGCCCACAGCTCGTACAGCACGTACGGGAGGGCCAGGATGAACCCGCCCGCAATGGCCACCTCCATATAGAGAAAGACCTGCCCGAAGGGCTTCAGGTTCTGGAGCCCGAACGGCGCCTGCCCCGGGCCCAGTGTGCGGTTCACGGCATGCACGGGCTGGAGCAGAATGCCGTCCACCAGCAGGTCGATGAAGAACCAGCAGAGAATCGCCCCCGCAACCACGGCGAGGAGGGAGCGGATGAGGCGCCAGCGGAGCTCCTCCAGGTGGTCCAGGAAGGTCATCTCCCCCGCGGCGGGCCCTCCGGCGGCGTCGGGGGAAGATGCGGTGTGGGGCGGCGTTCTCAGGAAGGCATCCTCCCATCCCTCAGCTCGGGATACAGGGGGAACCCCAGGCAGAGCTGTTCCACCTCCGCCGCCACGGAGCGGAGGAGGGCCTCATCTGTGGTGTTCCCCAGCACCCGGTGGATGAGCCGGGCGATCTGCTCCATCTCGGGCTCCTTCATTCCCCGCGTGGTGAGGGCGGGAGTGCCGATCCGGATTCCGCTCGTGATGAGGGGGCTCTTGTCGTCCCAGGGAACGGCGTTCTTGTTCACCGTGATGCCGGCCCTGTCCAGCACCTCCTGCGCCTGTTTTCCCGTGAGGTTCCTCCCCCGGAGGTCCAGGAGCATCAGGTGGTTGTCCGTGCCGCCCGAGACCACATGGTACCCCAGGGAGACGAGGGCCGCGGCCAGGGCCTGCGCGTTCCGGATCACCTGCGCCGCATAGTCCCGGAAGGAGGGACGGAGGGCCTCGCCGAAGGCTACCGCCTTTCCGGCGATGACATGCATGAGGGGTCCGCCCTGGATGCCGGGGATGACCATGGAATCCAGGAGCTCCGACATCTTCTTCAGGCGCCCGGACTTCGGGGCCGTGACCCCGAAGGGGTTCTCGAAGTCCTTGCCCATCAGGATGAGCCCCCCGCGGGGGCCGCGGAGCGTCTTGTGCGTGGTGGATGTGATGACGTGGCAGTGGGGCACGGGGTCGTCCAGCAGGCCCGAGGCGATGAGCCCCGCGGGATGCGCGATGTCGGCAAACAGGAACGCCCCCACCCGGTCCGCAATCGCCCGGAACGCGCCGTAGTCGATGGACCGGGAGTAGGCGCTGGCCCCCACCGTGATCATCTTCGGCTTCTCGCGGAGGGCGATCGCCTCCACGTCGTTGTAGTCGATCCGGCCCGTCTCGCGCCGGATGCCGTAGGGCACAAAACGGTAGAACTGTCCCGAGAAGTTCACGGGGGATCCGTGCGTCAGGTGCCCTCCGTGCGAGAGGTCCATGCCCATCAGGGTGTCGCCCTGCTTCACGAGCGTGAAGTACACCGCCATGTTGGCCTGGGACCCCGAGTGGGGCTGGACGTTGGCATACTCGGCGCGGAAGAGCTTCCGGAGGCGCTCGCGGGCCAGGTCCTCGGCCACATCCACGAACTCGCACCCGCCGTAGTAGCGGCGGCCGGGATAGCCCTCGGCGTACTTGTTGGTGAGGGGGGAGCCCACCGCTTCCAGCACCGCCATGCTCACAAAGTTCTCGGAGGCGATGAGCTCCAGCTTGGAGTTCTGCCGCCTGATCTCGCCCAGGACCGCCGCGTGGACTTCGGGATCAGCGGACTGCAGATTGGTCATCATGAAGGGATGCCTCGTGAAGGATGGATGGTGCTACTCTTCCTCAAAGCGCGTGAACCAGAGCTCGCTGAACCCCACTCCGAGGGTGACGCGGATGATATCATCCCGGATGAGCCCTCCCTCCAGGGTTCCGCGCCGCCCGTATGCCAGGGCCAGGTTGATGCGGGAGTCGCCGCTGAAGGGGATGCCCGCTCCGCACGTGACGAGCCACTCTCCGATGCCCCGCCCGTTCACACTATAGTAGGTGGCTTCGTAGCTGAGACCCGCCCTCCAGGAGATCCGGTCGTACCAGGGGGCGGAGGGGTTGCGCAGAGGGGCGCGCTCGACGCCCGCTCCCGCTCTCTCCGCATCCCGGATCTCACCGCCGTATCCCCCCAGGAACGAGCCCGCGGACCAGTTGCGGCGGTGGTAGTCGGCCACCAGCAGCATTCTTTCGGAGGCCCTCCAAGCCAGGCCCACGCCGAAGCCGGGCGGAATCACCACACGGCCCTGCGTCTCCCCCGAGGTGTCGCGGCTTGCAGCGAACTCCCTGTAGGCGGTGTGGGAGGCGCGGAGGGCCCCGCGGCTTGTGAGCACGAGCCCGAGGGAAAGCCGGTCCAGGGGGGCGGGCATGGAGGGCTGGCCCGAGACGAGGAGACCCGCCGTGACCGTGATGCCGTTCATGCTGATGGATTCGGTGGTGTTGCTTCCCGAGGCGGGAAGCGTGTCCAGGGAGAGGGCCGTCACCCGGCGGAGGTGCTCCACGGATCCGAACAGGTAATCCAGCGAAGCCCCCGCGGAAAGCCACGGCAGGGGAGCCCAGGAGAGACCCGCAAGGGCCCTCCCCAGTCCCCCGCTTCCCGCATGGTTGATGGTGTAGGCGACGCCCGCCTGCTCCCCCTCTGTGAAGGTGTTGTAGGAGGTATGGCTGAAGGGGGTGAAGCCGGAGACGAACACGATGCCATCGGGGATCGAGACGGGTACCGCAAGGAGAGCCCCGTGGAAATCCCCCGAGGCGCGGTAGAGTGACCTGCTCCCGTCGGAGGAACGGAATCCCTCATACAGGAGCCCGGCCTCCAGCCGGGTGAGTCCGATGCGGGACCACGCGGCGGGGGAGAGCCCGTTGATGGAGCCCCCGTCCGCGAGGCCGATACCCGCCCCGCCCATGGCGTCGCTCCTCGTGCCTCCCCCCACGCGGAGGTCCCCCAGGCCGAAGATGGAATACGCCGATCCTCCGCTTCCCGCGTGCGCAACGGCAAGGGGTCCGAGGAGGAGGAAGAGAAGAAGCCCCTTCATGAGCCGGCCCTCCTTTCCGTGCTGTACCGGAGCCGCAGGGAGGGACGGAGACGTGCGGTGGGGGCGTCGTGCCCGAAGAAGGCGTAGCGGTCGAAGCTGCTGAACTCCGTATAGCTTCCGTGCCGGAGGAGAAGCCCGTAGTTGGGCCGGTTCACCCACGACTGGGCGGCGTTCCTAAGGTCGAACACGAAGGCCGAGTCCGCGGGTTCTCCCGTGGTTCCCTGGGAGGAGAAGTTCTTCGGGTCCGTGGCGCTCCGGATCACGTAGCCGATGACCGCGGTGTCGGCGCTGAACCGGTTGACGGCGGATGCGGCCCTGTCCCAGAAGAGCTCCAGCCGGGAGCTGTGCACCGTGGCCCCCTCGGGGATGAACGAGAGGTCAAACTGGAGCGCGGCGCGCCAGGCCACCCCCGCCTGCACGAAGAAGAGTCCGGGGGCGGAGGGGGGAGGATCCACATTCCCCACGAATGTGTCGATGCCTCTGAAGTACAGGGCGGTGTCGGTGACACCGCCGCTCGAGCCCCGGGCGATGACCTCGAGCGCGGGGTAGAAACCCGTGGAATCGTAGTCGAAGGAGTGGAAGCCCCGGATGAGCGTGGACCCGGCGCCGGGAACCAGGATGACGCCGTACTGGGTGAATGTGGCGGGGCGGAGCCATTCCCTGACGAGGGCTGTGTCCAGCGGGATCCAGACCTGCTGGGTGTCGGGAGCGGTTCCCACACTTCCCGTTCCCCGCACCACGGCCTCCTCGTAGGAGGGGAGACTGTCCCAGCGGGCCGCGGTCTGGGACCAGGCGGAGGTGACCTTGTGCACCGTGAACGTGAGGTTCCCCGTGCCGGTCCATGTGACGGCCCGGAGCCGGAGCCGGGCCGAAAGAACCGTGATGGTGTCGCGGTTCGGGAAGAAGGAGGGGTAGAACTGGATCAGCATGAGGGCCCGGGCCGATTCCGCCCCGCCCAGGAGGTTCACCCTCCCGTTCATGGGGAGGTACTGCCGGAACATGGAGGAGCCCGAGGCCTGGATGGTGGTGTCTCGGATGAGGATGTCGGTCAGGTCGAATGATCCCCTCGGGGCGGTCTCCTCCGTGAGGGGGTCGCTGCAGCCCGGGGCCAGGGCGAGGAGGCCACAGGCAATGACTCCCGCCCGGAACAGTGCGGACGCAGGATGGCGGAGCATCGGGTTCAGGTTTCCCCTTCCGTTCTGCGGAGTATGAAGTCCACGGCCTCCGTGATGCTCTCCGCCACGCAATCCAGACGGAGGCCCTGTGCAGCGCATTCCGGCCGGGACTGCCTCCCGTAGCCGGTCAGCACCAGAATGCAGGCGGTTCCCGCGGCGTTGCCCGCCTGCATGTCCACCAGACCGTCTCCCACCATGAAGGAGCGCTTCAGGTCCAGGTCCAATTCCCCGGCACCCCTCAGGAGCATCCCGAAGCCGGGCTTCCGGCAGGCGCACTCCACGTTGTAGGGGGGAAGCCCTTCGCGGGGGTGGTGGGGGCAGTAGTAAATCCTGTCCAGATGTCCGCCCGAGGCGCCGATCCCGGCGGCGAGCCGCGCGTGGATGGGCACCAAATCCTCTTCGGTGAGGTATCCCCGGGCCACACCCGACTGGTTGGAAACCACGCAGACGGGAAGCCGGGCTCCGTTCAGCCGCCGGACCGCCTCCCCGGCCCCCGGAAGAAGCCGCAACTCTTCCGGATGCCGCACGAAATCCACCTCTTCGTTCAGGGTGCCGTCCCGGTCCAGAAACACCCCCGCCCGGCCCGTGCTCATGCGGGGAGGAGACTCCTGTAGAGCCGCTCGTATGCGCCCGCCGAGCGGGCCCAGGAGAAGTCCGCGGCCATGCCGTTGGCCCGAATCCGCGCCCAGTCCCGGGGACGGCGCCAGAGCTCCACTGCGCGCCGGACGGCCCCCAGCAGGTCCTCGGCCGCGTAGCGGCTGAACTTGAAGCCCGTGGGGGCGCTTCCGCCCTCATCCGCATCCTCCACGGTGTCTTCCAGCCCCCCCGTGGCCCGCACCACCGGCACCGTGCCGTAGCGGAGACTGTACATCTGGTTCAGTCCGCAGGGCTCGTAGCGGGAGGGCATGAGGAACATGTCGGATCCTGCTTCCACAAGGTGCGCCAGCGGCGTGTCGAACCCGATCCGGACGCCCACCTTTCCCGGGAGGCGCTCCGCCGCCGCGCGCAGCATCTTCTCGTATGCCGGATCTCCGGTGCCGAGAAGGACGAGCTGGGCGCCCGCCGCCGCAATGCCGTCGAGGGCCGGGCCCAGAAGATCGAAGCCCTTCTGATCCACGAGCCGCGAGATCATGCCGATCACGGGGGTTTCCCCCGAGAAGGGGAGATCCATGGCGGCAAGGAGGGCCCGCTTGTTGGCCGTCTTGCCTTCGGCCACGGTGGAGATGTCGTACCTGCGGGGAATGAGGGAGTCGGTGGAGGGGTTCCAGATTCCGTAGTCGGCCCCGTTCAGTATCCCGTGGAGGTGGGTGCTCCGGCGCTGGAGCAGGCCCTCGAGACCGCACCCGAGCTCGGGGGAGGACTGGATCTCCCGCGCGTAGGTGGGGCTGACGGTGGTGAGCAGGTCGGCAAACATGAGCCCCGCCTTCAGGAAGTTCATGCTGCCGTATGCCTCCAGACCCGCCTCGGACATGAGGTCGGCGGGGAGCCCCGTGGCCGGGAAGTGGCCCCGCGGGAACACCCCCTGGTAGGCCATGTTATGGATGGTAAAGAGGGTGCGGGTTCCCTCGAAGAACGGATCGCTCCTGTGGAGTGTTCTGAGATATGCGGGGACGAGGGCCGTGGGCCAGTCGTTGCAGTGGAGGAGGTCGGGCTTCCAGTCGAGGAACTTCACGGCTTCCAGCACGGCCCGGCAGAAGAAGATGAACCGGAGGTGGTTGTCGGGGAAATCCCTGTTGCCCTCCGGGTCCGTGTAGATTCCCTCCCGGCCGTACAGGAGGGGGTTCTCCAGAAAGTACACGGGAACCTCCCCCCCGGGGAGGCTGAGCAGGCGGCCCGAGGCGAGTGTGCCGTCCAGGGGAATCCGGACCGTGGTGCCCGGCTCCTCCCGGAGTCCCCAGCGGGCTGCATCCACCTCCCCGTAGCGCGGCATGACGGTGCGCACGTCGTGCCCCAGGGCTTTCACGGCCCGCGGGAGGGCCGAAGAGACGTCGGCGAGTCCGCCGGTCTTGGCGAAGGGTTCGACTTCGGTGGAGATGAAAAGAATCTTCAGCGGTCGGGCCATTTTCTGCACGAGGGGTGAGGGGTGCGTCAAATCTATCACTTTCGGCCAAGAGAATCAACAAAACGGCGGCTTGACAATGGCGGCGGCAATCTCTATATTGGATGCACACTTCGAGAGGGAGCACCGCCTATAGGTCTGTTCGCTTAGAGATTCCGGCAGGAGACGGGGGAGTGTCTTCTGCACCGTGTGCGAGGGTTGTGCAGGGTGTTTCTGGAGGCGAGCAAGGCGTTTGAGGCGGGCGGTGGTTCCCATACCTTGCCGCCGAATGTTACGTGATGTGACGTTCGGTTTTTTCTTTTCCCCTGATCCTGTCCGCACC